>CAYWTX010000251.1:0-17784 GCA_964461295.1 uncultured Planctomycetaceae bacterium
CTCGCCAACTCGATGCCCGGCACCTGCGCGTAGTACCACGCGTGCGCCCCGGCCATGCCGCCGCAGCCGATGATGCCGATGCGAAGCTTCTTCATGCGAGGCCCTTTCCGGTATCAACACCTGTTGGGTCAGGCGATGACAGATCGCGAACCTGCCTGCCGGCAGATGACACGAACTTAAACAAGGCACACGAGGAAGAGGGCTCGACCGTTCTTCGCTTCCCTGCAATTGGCGCAACCCGGAAGCGCACAGGTGCGCAGGGCATACGGCGACTTGTCCTGCGCTCTGGAATGTCCTGTTCGACCGCGATCGAGCCCGGAGAATCCCGGTCCGGTGCGAGGAGAATCGGGTTGGACTGTTGTGTTGCTTTCCGGACTCGTCGCGGGAGTCGCGGGAGGTGGGCGACAGAAGCGGGTGAAGCTCGACAGGAGACAACGATGGCGGCGGCATTCCCGGCGAGACGGAAGATCGCGGCGATGGTCGTGGCGGGGATCGGCGTCGTGGCAACGGCCGGCGCCAGGGAGAACTCCCTGCCGGCGTCGCCACAGACAGCCGCGGTTGCAGACACAGCGACCATCGCCGTCCCTGGAGACTGGCCATGCTGGCGCGGCCCCAACGGGAACGGTTCGGCGCCCGATCCGGGGTTCAAGCTCGTGGACGATCTCGGCAAGGCCAAACTGTTGTGGAAGAGCGACCAGGAGATCCCCTCGGACTGCAAAGGTCGATGGGCCGGCGGATTCTCCAGCCCGGTGGTCGCCGACGGCCGCGTCTTCCTCTTCTACTACCGTCCTCACGGACGCGAATCATTTGAGTACACGAAGGAGGATGACCCCACCGGAAGCAAGAATCTCGCTCGCAACCCGACAAGCGAGTGGCATGCCGACGACGTGATCCATTGCTTCGACGCCATGACGGGCAAAACCTTGTGGAAGTTCGTTGATGAACGCGGCCTCATTGGCGCCCATTGGAAGGAGGGCGGACATTACGTGCCCTGCACGGCCGACGGCCGGGTGTACTCCGTCGGCACGACCGGCAGGTTCTATTGCGTCGACGCCGCCACGGGCAAACTCGTTTGGGAGACCTACCTGAAGGGCGCGAACAAGGACGCGTTTGAGCGGTCCAAGGCGGCGGGCAAGAGCGTGCTCAATCGGGCCGGGCTCAACCAGGCGCCCTGTGCCGTGAACGGCGTGGTCGCGGTCGCCGCTGACGGCGGCATCGCGGGTTTCGAGGGGGCCACGGGCCAGAAGTTGTGGACGGTCGGGGCTGCCGGTGGAGGCGGGCGAGGCGTATGCCCCATACCCGTGATCTGGACCCATAAGGGAACCAGGTACTTTGTCGCGGGCAACACGTGTATCGAACCCAGGACGGGCAAGGTGCTCTGGCAGATTCCCGGCGCCGTCACCACGACAGCGCCGTGCGTGACCGAGAACTACTACATTTGCAGCGGCCTGGCCGGACCCGCGGGCAAGAAGGAGCCGGCGGCCGGCAGCACCTGCTTCCGCATTACGCCTCAAGGCGCCGAGAAGGTTTGGAGCATGGCGCCCGGCCGGTCTCCCGCCATGCATTGCACGGACGTGGTGTGCGGCCCGTATTTCGTCCAGGCGGCCGACGACGGCGAGAACTCGCGCAACATCTTCGTGATCGAGATAGCCACCGGCAAGCAGGTCGCCACGATCGACAACACCTTCCGCAAACTGGGGTACAGTCCGCTCAGTTGTCAGGGGATGATCTTCGGCGGCATGTACACGCTGACGCATTTCAAGATCGATCCGAAGGAGTCTCGCGAAGTCAAGGTGCCCTTCTCGCCGGCGGGGGTCGGGCAGTGGGGCGATTGGAACAACTCCTGTTCGCCCGCGCTGGCGGTCGGCCGGCTGTACTACCGCACCGTCAGGAATCTCGTATGCTACGACCTGCGCGACACGGCCGGCGCGACGACGTGACCGCGTGAAACAAGACATGGAAAGGAAGCAAGGAATGACGAATCCGCGGACCGTGAAGTCTCTCGTCTGCGTGACCATCACGGCGACCGCCCTGGCCTGCGTTGCCGCCGATGCACGGGCAAGCAGCCCGCTGACCAAGGGCGGAACAGTGAAGGCCGTGGACCTGGCCAAGCAGACCTTCACGGTGTCCGATGCCATCCGCCTGGGCTACGACTACCAGGGCCTGCCCGCCAAAGGCGCGGACCTGTCCGTCAAGTACCTCCCTCACACGTTGTTCCTGCTGGACGGCGCGCCGACCAGCCCGGAACAGGCCCTGAGCCCAGGCCGCCTGCTGAAGCGAGCCTGGGTGAAGCATGGCGGTTCGGTCGAACTGTTCAGCGCCGATTCGCCCCTGGTGGATCGGCGGAACGCCACGTTGTCGATGACGTGCGTCGCGATGGCCGAAAGAAACGGCAAGATGGACGCCAGCGGTTTCATCGCGCTGCGCCTGGAGTGTCGCGATGGGAAGATCGAGCGCCTCTACGCAAGCCCGTTTGCGGGCTGTCACCCGTCTTCCTACGTCCCGGAAGTGGCGGTGGATGCGGGCGGGCTGAAGTATGCCGATGGCAAACTGGAAGGCACGCTGAAGATCGCCTCCACGCCGCCGACTACGCTGGAAATGAACGCCGCGATCGCGGCAGCGGCCGTGCGCGGCGCCTTCACGGGCACGCAGGGCGGGCAGAACCTGCAGGGGGTTGTGCATGGCGAGCTTGACTACCCCGAGGCCGCGGCCGCTCCCACGGTGGCCCATTTTGTTCTGGCGCCCGGCTGGGACGGCGGCGCGGCCACGGCCGCCCCGGTGCTTGTGGCGATCACTCTCAAGGACGCCGCCGCGGCCGAGCTGAAAATGACCCCGTACAACGCCAAGGCAAGACTGGACGTGCAGGTCGAGAAGTTCGGCATGAAGTTCCACCCGACCATCGAGGGCTCTTTCACCGTCAAGGTGGATTCGGACACCTACAAGCCGGGCGTCTACACCATCGCCCTGGTCGGAAGAGGCTGCGAGCAGATGGGCCTGGCCGGCGCCGTGGGCACCGGTCTTCTGGGCCGGCAGTACGAGGTTACCAAGGAAGGCCAGCCCGCGGTCAAGGGCTTGGCCGAGTTCGTCGTGCGCAACGCCCGAGTGCTGATGCCGGCCGCCGCCGGCAAGAGCCCCACCGCGGCGCATGGACCGGCGGGCGCGGCCGGGGCGACCCAGGCGCCGGCGGAGGACAACTCCGGCGGCTACCGCGGGCCGGACCGCAACGGCGTGTATCCGGGCGCGGGCCCCAACCGGCTGGTCATCGCGCACATGTGGCGGGCGGTGCTGGCCCTGGATCCCGCAACCGGAAAGACGGCCTGGTCGATCCCGATCAAGAGCGGCACGACCATCACCCCGACGTACAAGGACGGTTACCTGCTGTTGGGCATCAACGGCGTCACGATGTACAAGTTGGACAAGGACGCCCGTTCGCCCAAACAGCTCTGGTCGGGGCCCATCAACGGCATCGCGCAGGTGGTCATGCTCGAGGGCGGAGAGCAGAACTGGAAGACGCCGGCGATTTCCGTCCTGCGGCCGACGAAGGACGGCTTCGAGGTCGCCGGCACATCCGCGCCCCTGGTAGGCACGAAGGAACTGTGGGTCAGTCCGACCGTGGCGGCCGGGAGGCTGTTCATCCGGCAGGGCAGCCTGCTGAGCGTGTACGACCTGCGCGCCGGAAAATGACGACGCGATCGCTGTCCCCGCCAACCATCCATCAAGGCCCTTCGCCAAGGCATTCCCCGAGATGATGTCCAGCCGGGGGATCGGGCAGCGCCCAATTGCTTTCCATTTCCTCGGGCGGATCGGGCGCCTACCCGGTGATTGCCTTCCACACCGGTTCCAGCGTGGCGATCAGTTTGTTGTAGCGGGCGAAGCGGTCGTCGTAGAGCGCCTTGCGGCCCCCGTCGGGGCGCCGGACGCGGGCGAAGCGCACCATGGCCCCCACGGCCGCGCCAAAGCTCTTGTGCACGCCGGAGGCGACCGACGCCAGGATGGCCGCGCCGAGCGTGCCCAGTTCCGTGCCCTCGGGCACCTCGACGGGCACGCCGAAGCAATCCGCGAAGATCCGCAGCCACACGTCGCTGCGGGCCGCCCCGCCCGTCAGGCGCAGCGAGGTCGGCAGCGGGCGGAACTTGCCCAGCCGTTCCACGTGCGTGCGATGGCTGAACACAACGCCCTCGTAGATCGCCCGCAGAACGTGTCCGCGGCTGTGCCAGCCGCTGAGCCCCACGAAGCTCGCCTTGGCGTCCGGGGAAAAGTTCGATCCGTACAGGAACGGCAGGAAGAACACCGGCGGGTCGTCGTCCTTCGTCGCGGCCACCAGGTCGTTCACCACGTCGAACACGCTGCCGCCCGTTTGCCGGGCCCGCTCACGCTCGGAGGCGAAGAACTCCGTCACGAACCACTCGAGGTTGCTCGCCGACGTGGCCGATCCCTCGAGCATGAGATACCAGCCTGGGATGGCGTAGCAGCTTGTCATGAACACGTCGCGGTCCACCGCCGTGCGGGACACGTACATGTTGCAGCTCCACGTGCCGGCCGCCATCGCGATGGGCCCCTCGTCCACCACCCCGCTGGCCAGCGAGCAGGCGTCGATGTCGAACATGCCTCCCGCCACCGGCGTGCCGGCAGCCAGGCCGGTCGCCTCGGCCGCCTCGGCCGTCACGTGCCCGCAGATGTCCGCCGAGCCGACCAGCGGCGCCAGCAGGTGGCGGATGCTTTGCAGGCCAAAGGCCTTCAGGACTTCGTCGTCGTACTGGCCCGTGCCGACGTTCATCAGGCTCGTGCCGGACATGTCCGTCAGCTCGGCCGCCAGCTTGCCCGTCAGGCGCCCGCGGACGTAGTCCTTGCACATGAGCACGGCCGCGGCCCGCTGGAGGGCGGCAGGCTCGTTATCCATCAGCCAGCGGAGCAGCGCGTTGGGCTGGGCGGCCCACAGGCTCTGCATGGTGCGCGGGCGCACGGCCTTGTCCACGCCCGCGGCAAGCCACTCGTCGATGTACTTCCGCGCGCGGCCGTCGGTGGAGGAAATGGCGTTGCGCACCGGCAGGCAGGATTTGTCGACGAGGTACAGCCCGTTGCCGTGCCCGGCCGACGCCACGCACGCCACGTCGCGGGGGTTCACCTTCGCCTTGGCGAGCACCTCGCGGATGCTCTCAGCCGCTGCCTGCCAGGTGCGGTTGGCGTCCATCTCGACCCAGCCGGGGTGCGGCGTGAGCGGGTCGATCTTCTGCGACGCGACGGCAAGTTCGCGGCCGTCCTCGGTAAACAAGGCGGCCTTGGCGACGGTGCAGCCGTTGTCGGTGCCGAGCAAGTACCTGGGCACGAATATGTCTCCGATCCCTGCCGTCCGCTTGCGGCTTGGCGTGCCGGCTGCGCCTGGCCGCCACCGCCCGCCTTCTACGCCAACTCGCTCTTGCGCTGCACCACGAGCATCTTGTCCTTGAATCCGACGAGGAAGATCACCAGCAGCACGGCCGCCATGCCGACGGGAATGAGCCAGATTGTCTGCCAGTCATGCTCGTTCTTCGGCAGACCGTCAAAGCCCTTCACCTTCTTGAAGATGCCGATGATGTTGCCCGCGGAGAGGTTCCCGAGAAACCAGCCCAGTCCGAAGGTGATTAGCGTGATCAGACCTTGGGCGCTGGCCTGGATTTCCTTAGGTGCCTTCTTATCCGTGTAGAGCTGGCCGGTGACGAAGAAGAAATCGAAGCAGATGCCATGCAACGCGATGCCGATGTACAGCAGCGGCCCGAGCGCCGGTTGCTGGAATCCCACGGCAAAGCAGGCGAAGCGGATCATCCAGGCCAGGAAGCCGACGGTGAGCATCGCTTTGACGCCCCAGCGGATGAAAAATAGCGGCATCAGGTACAGGAAGACGACTTCCGCCATCTGTCCGATGGACTGCTTGAACTGGGGCGCGTTCATGCCAACCTCGTTGAGATACATGTTGGCAAAGCCCCAGTAGAACATATTGGGGAAGAAGATCAGGAACGAGCAGATCGCAAAAACCCGGAAGTTGCGGTCTTTGAACAGCGCCAACGCCTTGATACCCACGATGTCCCCGAGCGTCGGCCGGTGGCCTATGCTCTTGGGCGGCGTGTGGGGCATGAAGAAGCCCAGCAGACCGGCCACCAGCCCAATCCCTGAGCCGACCATCATCGGCAGGTTGGTGTACTCCCAGTTCTGCGTCCGCCCGAAGAGGCTGCAGATCTGGTCGCTGAACAGCGAGATCGTGCTGACTGCGATCCAGCCGAACGTGCCCATCACGCGCACGCCGGGGAACTGTTTGCCCGAGTCATCCATCTGGTTCAGAGCGATCGTGTTCGTCAAGGCCCACGTCGGCGCGTAGAACAGGTTGTGCGCCAGCAGCACGAAGAACATCGTCCACACGTGCGGATTGCCCGGCGTTCCCGCCGACTGGCTGGCGATATACAGCATGACCGCCGCGAGAATGTTCAACACGCCGAGCACCTTCTGTGCTGCCAGGAAGCGGTCCGCAATCATCCCAACGAAGAAAGGGGCGAGGATGAAGCCCAGAGCAATCGTGCTTCCCATCCACGCCACCTGCCCATCGCTGAAGCCGACGGTCTTGGTGAGGTAGTTGGCCATGGGGATCACCCATATCCCCTGGAACGCGTACTGAAGGAACATCATCACGCTCAGCCGCACACGCACGTTCGATGTCCACGCCATGGGGATCTCCTTGTCCAAGCCCCGGCCCCACGAGGCCGGGCCAGGCAATCGGCGATTCGCAATCGGCAATCGGCAATTCTTCTCAGTGCATCGCCAGCCCGCCGCTCACGTCCACGCTCGCGCCGGTCATGTACCCGGCCCGCTCGCTGCACAGGAACACCGCCACGGCTGCGATCTCCTGCGTCGTGCCGATGCGGCCCATCGGGCTTCGCTTGTTGAACCTCTCGGGGTCGGCGTCGATGAACGGCGCCAGCATCTCCGTGCGCATCAGGCCGGGCAGGACGCAGTTCACCGCGATGCCCTGCGGGGCCAGTTCGCGGGCCAGGGCGATCGTGAAGCTGATGATCGCGCCCTTGCTCGAGTCGTACGCCAGCTTGCCCGATTCGCTGCCTCGCAACGCCGCCTGCGAGGAAATGTTCACGATCCGCCCGCCCCGCCCCGCCGCCCGCAGGCGGCGGACCAGTTCGCGGCTGCACAGGAACGTGCCCGTCACGTTCACCTGGAACGTCCTGGCAAACTCGCCCTCGCCGATGTCGACGACGCTCTTGCCCTTCAGCGGCGCGATGGCCGCGTTGTTCACCAGCAGTTCGACCGGCCCCAGTTCGGCCCCAACGCGCCCGAACGCCGCGGCCACGTCGCTCTCGCTGGTCACGTCACATTTCACCGCCAGCGTCGGCACCCCGTGCTTGGCGGCGATCTCCGCTGCCGTGGCCGTCGCGTCTTCCAGGTCGCACACGGCGACCTTGGCGCCCTCTGCCGCGAGCATCGTGCAGAGAGTCTTGCCCAGCCCGCGGTTGCCGCCGGTGACAAGAGCGACTTTGTCTTTGAGAAACAGGTCCAATGCGATGCTCCACCTGCGCCAGATCGGCGATTACCCATTTGCGATTGCCGATACTGGGTATCCACGTGACTCAACCGGGGCTCCGGCGTGGCATGGGCGTCTCGCCCATGTGTCGCACGGCCGTCCCGGCCGTGCGTCTCACGGGCAGGATGCCCATGCCACACACGGGCGAGACGCCCGTGCCACATCGCAAGCCCGCCCAGGTTGAGTCACGTGGATACCCAGTATCGGCAATTGGCAATCGGCAATTGGCAATCGGCAATCGGCAATACTACTTCGGCCGCTGGAGTTTGCCGATGTCGATCGTGCTGATCGTGTACGGGGCGTCGAACTTCGTGTTCTTCAGGCCGGGGAACGGCATGTCGAAGTTGACGACGATCAACTCGTTGTTGCCGCGGAGAGCGGGTTCGCAGGGCTGATCGAGCAAGCCGTCGGCGCCGTCGGTGTCGCCGTTCTCCCACAGCGTCGTCACCTTGCCGTCGGGCAGCCAGACGACCTGGATGGCGTTCTTCTCCGAATCGGCCACGAAGATGCAGTTGCGGCTCTTGTCGTAGAAGATGCCGTCCACGCAGCTCATGACCGGCCAGGCCTTGACGAACTGGGCGACCTTGTCGACCTTGCCGTCGGCCTTGAACGTGACCTTGAACATGACGCCGTCGCCGAAGTTGCCGCTGTAGAGGTTGCCGTCGGCGTCGAAGGTCAGGCCGTCGGCGCCGGCCTTCTCGCCCTTGCGGTGGGCGACGGCGGGGTCCTTGTACTGGGTTTCCCACGTGGCGATGCAGTGCGGGTCGTCCTTGAACTTGTCCTTGGGCAGCAGCACGACCGGCTTGCCCGCGTTCATCTCGGCCAGGCTGATGCGGTAGATGCCGCTCAGGGCCTTGTCGGGCACGTCGAAGAACGTGTCGCTGACGTACACGTCGTTGCCCTTGAACATTACGGCGTTGGCCAGCTTGAAGCCCTCGACCACCACTTCCGTCTTGACGGCCTTGCCGTTCTTGACAACCACGCGGATCAGGCGGCTCTTGTGGGCTTTGTCGTAGAAGTACTGGTTGTCGGCCACGTAAAGGTTGCCGTCGGGCCCGAAGTCCATGCCCATGGGGCAGGCGACGCCGGTGTCAGGATGCGCGGGGAAGTCGGAGAAGGACTCCCACTTGTTGTCCTTGGTGATCTTCATCAACTTGCCGACGAACTTGTTGCGGGGCTTGGCGTTGGGGTCGTAGGTGTTGAAGTTGGGGCAGGCGACGATCATGTCGCCCCACTTGGCCAGGCGCACGCCGTCGGGCGTGTTGCCCGCCTGGCCGCACGAAACCAGCAACTTGGGCTTGAAGGGATTCGCCGCCGCCACGAGGGCAACCTTGGGGGCTTCCTTGGCCGAGGCTTTCGGAGTCTCCTTGGCCGAGGAAGGAGTGATCTTCCTCGCTTCGTCGCAACCCGCGAGCATCCCCACAAACGCCACCACGGCAGCCAGCAGCAGTCCAGTCGTTCTCATGGCCATCGTCCTTTCGTTTCTCGCGACCCGGGATTTGTGCCGTTCCAGAGCGAGCAGTCTACGCGCCCGCAAGATGAAAACAACAAAATTGCGGCCCTGGGTTCGCGGGAGCAAATGGAAAGGGCGATTGGGTCGCGGCCAGCCGCTCAGGATCGCGTCGGCCAGGCCAGAGGTACCCTTGCCCGCCCAAGAGACGATCGTGCGGCTGCGCCCCTCCGGCAGCGGCCCTACACCCCTGCGACCGGGTGAGGGGGAAGACGCCGAACCGGAGACACCAAGCACGGCGAAAGCAGAGGCGAAAATGGCACGCCCCGGCCGCATGTGGCCGTGGCGTGCCGCCGTGGGGAAGACCGGCGCCAGACGCCGAGCCGGGCCCGCCTGGGGATCCCTTGCCGAACCGGAAGCCTGCGCCGACACGCGGAGGTTCTCCGCGGGAGAAGGAGAATGAACTTGCCTGCGCGGCACGTCGCCTTGTAATCTAAGGCAAGAGGTGAGCCATGCAGGCTGTCTGTCGTTCTGTCGGCACGCGTTGCCGAATTCGTAGGCGGCGAGCCTTCACGCTGACCGAGCTCTGTGTCATGATGGCGGTGATCGCTCTGCTGCTGATCATCCTGATTCCCGCGGTCAAGCCCGCGTTCGAGGTCGCCTATAAGACGCGGTGCCTGAACAACCTCGCGAAGATCGGCCAGGCGCTGCACTCCGGCCACACCGAAGGCACCAGCCTGCCCACGCCGGAGACATGGGTGGACGCGGCGGCCGCCAGCGCCAGCAAGGAGGTCCTGCGGTGCGACAAGGACACCACCAAGCGCAGCGACCCGTTCGCGGGCACTTTCCAGGACGTCTACCTGCTTCAGTACAATTACAACGCTCCCACGACGGATTACGACGTGTCGTTCCTGATCAACGCCCTGGCGTCGGGCACCTCGGTGCCGGACCCCCAGTTGCGGGTCTGGTATCCCAAGGCCGGCATCGATACCCTCCAGAGCGGGTGGAAGACGAGAGGGTACGTGCCCACCGCCCTGGCCAGCAACCAGGCATTCGTCGCCGTCGGAGACGCCACCAGGCTTTCCTGCGGTGTGCTGATCACCTTCGGCGCCCGCATCGAGTTCGAGTCCTGGCCGAACGGCGGGGGAGGCGGCAGCCGCCATTGGCTCATGCAGGGCAAGGGCACGCCGCGCTGCCCGCTGCCGCGAAATGATTCCGTTGCCGCCGACATCGACGACAAGCAACTGCTGTGGCTCGCCAGTCCGGATGCCTCCCCGCCATATTTCCCCACCGACCACCAGAAGGCGTGGCTCGGAGGGCAGGTGGAAGCCAGCTACGGCATGAACCGCATGGTGGACTCCCAGAACTACTCGCTCCGACAGCTGCTGGTGATGGACGCCAACGAGACGATCATTCGCGTGGGCACCACCAACAACGAGGACGCCGATGCCTTCAGCAGCGGGCCGGAAGGGGTCATCAGGGCGCGGCACCTGGGCAAGGTGAACGTGCTGACGTGCGACGGCTCGGTCACGTCCTGGACCCTCCAGGACCTGCGGGCGGAGTATGACAAGGAGGGGCGAGGTCGATGGAACTCCCAATGAGTGTGGGCAATGATGGGCGTTAGGGCTGGATCGTCACGAAAGCGTCTGGCGTGGCTCGTCGCGGCGGGGGTGTGCGTCGTAGCGCTGGCGACGTGGTGGGCGTGGGATCGCCAACGAGGCGGGGGCGATCTGGCAGGCCTGGTTTCCAGCAGCGAGGCGGCCCGGCGGATGGAGGCCGCGCGCCAACTGGCCGAGCGGGACAGCGACGCCGCCAGGAAGCTTCTTCTACGCATGGTCGACGACAGCGACCCCGCGGTGGCGACGCAGGCCGTGGAATCGCTGGGCAACCATCCCGATCCGGCGAGGCGAGAAGTGGTGGCCCGATTGCTGGGCGAACGCAACCGGCCGGCTCAGGTGCGGGCGATGGCCGCGGCGACGTACGGGCGGTTCGGCGGCGCCGACCCCACGCCCCTGATCGAGGCGATGGCATCGGGCGAAGACCCCGTTGTGCGCGCGGGGGCCGCGCACGGCCTGACGCGGCTGAAGGACCCCCGTTCGCTGCCGGCGCTGCTTCTGGCGTTGGAGGATGGCGACGCGCGGGTGCGCCTGTGGGCGATCTCGGCCATCCACAAGATGACAGTGCGCCGGTTCCAATACAACGCCGCGGTCGCCCCGGCCGAGCAACGCGAAGTGATCCAGCGGATCAAGGATTACCTGCGGTCCTGTGGCGTTCAGGGGATCGAGTAGCTTCACGCGTCCGCCGCAGCAAGCGGCGCCCTGCCTGGAAACATCCGCCGCAGCACGCGGCGGCTCCGCGGGTTCTCATCTCGAAGATCGCCGCTCCTCATCCATGTCCGACCAATTGCGTTCTGCTCCATGCGCACGTACTCTCTCCTTTCACGTGACCGAGAAGGGAGAACCCATGAACGTGGCAATGGCGCTACTCCTGACCGCCGGCCTGGCGATGGCGCGGGACGCGAACAAGGACGGCAACATGAGCGGCAGCGTGAAACGCGACGCCGGCAAGGTGTGGATCGACGGCGTGGACAAGTACC
Organism: uncultured Planctomycetaceae bacterium; assembly: GCA_964461295.1. Taxonomy (GTDB): domain Bacteria; phylum Planctomycetota; class Phycisphaerae; order SM23-33; family SM23-33; genus CAYWTX01. The sequence continues at coordinate 11,608 of CAYWTX010000251.1, forward strand.
AGGTGATGTGCCCGCTGTACGAGAGCGTGCGGATCGTCCTGGCCGCACGCGGAGAAAAGCACACGCCGGCCTACCTCCAGGGGATCAGCGGCAGCGCGTTCCGCATCGGCGGCATCTGCCCCTGCGCGCCCACCTGCGCCAACTGGAAGAGGACCGAGGATGTCATCAAGCTGCTCGGCTACGAACTGGAGTATCTCAAGCTCGGCGGCAAGAAGGGCGACGACCTCGCGGCGGCGACGAAACAGATTGTGCAGCGCGTGCGGCAGGAGATCGACGCCGGCCGCGCCGTGCTCCTGTGGGAGGCGTTCACCACAGCCGAGTGGGACGTGGTGTTCGGTTACGATGCCGCGAAGGGGCAACTCCTCGGCCGCGGGTCGCACATCGGCAACGACAAGCCCTACACGACGGCTGCGGAGAACCGCATGGCCGGCGGCAAGGCGTGCCCGCCGGTGGGCGCGATTCTCATCGGACGCAAAACCGGCAAGTTCGATGCCCGCGCCGCGGAAACCGCCTCCCTGCAGGAAGCGATGCGCCACGCCCGCTGGCAGCCGCAAGCGGCGCCCAAGCCCAACGCGAAGGACTGGGGGATGTACTACGGCCTAGCCTGCTGGGACCGCTGGATCGCCGACTTCCGCAAGGAACCCAAGCGGGCCGGCAACGGCAGCCAGTACTGCTACAACATTGTGCGAAGCACACACCGCGCGGCCGGCGGCTTCCTGCGCGAGATCGCGCCGAAGTACGCAAATGGCTGCGAACTGCTCACTCAGGCTGCCGCGTGCTTTGAGAAGGAGGCCGGAATCCTCGACGGCGGCCAAGACCTGCTGTGCTGGTCGGCCCCAAAGGATCTGACGGCCGAGCACTGCCGCAAGGCGGCCGACGTGCTTCAGAAGGCCCGCGACCAGTACGCGGCGGGTATTGAGCTTGTGGCGAAGGCGCTGGATGCGGAAGGGGTGAAGTAGAGGGGGTGAGACAGCGCGACGCAGGAATGATCGGAGCCGCGGCGCCTGACGGATCCTCCACCCCAGCTTGAACTTTCCGCCCGCACGCCCTACCATCGCCTGCACTATGGCAAAGAAAAAGGTGCTATCCGGCATTCAGCCGTCGGGGCGTCTGCACATCGGCAACTACTTTGGCGCCGTGCGGCAGTTCGTCCAGCTCCAGCAAGACGGGCACGAGTGCTACTACTTCCTGGCCAACTACCACGCGCTCACCAGCCTCCAGGACGCCGCCACTCTCGTAGACCTCACGCGGCACCTGACGGCCGGGTATCTCGCCCTGGGCGTCGATCCCGAGCGCAGCGTGTTCTTCTGCCAGTCAGACGTGCCGCAGGTGACCGAACTGTGCTGGGTCCTGAACACCGTCTGCCCGGTGAGCCTGATGGAGAAGGCCCACAGCTTCAAGGACAAGGTGGCCCGCGGCCTGGCCCCCAACATGGGCCTGTTCGGCTACCCCGTGCTCCAGGCGGCCGACATCGTCATCTACGACACCGACCTGGTGCCCATCGGGCAGGACCAGAAGCAACACGTGGAAATGACCCGCGACCTGGCCGGCAAGTTCAACCGCACGTACAACCAGGACGTGCTACGCCTGCCCGACCCATACATCCTGCCCGACGTGGCCGTCGTGCCGGGCATCGACGGCCAGAAGATGTCCAAGAGCTACGGCAACGCGATCGAGATCTTCCAGACGGACAAGCAGACGCGGAAGCGCTGCGCCCAGATCGTGACCGACTCGACCCCGCTGGAACAGCCCAAGGACCCCGACGCGTGCAACGTGTTCGCGCTGCTCAGGCTGCTGCTGTCGCCGGAAGAGACGGCCGAGATCGCCGCCAAGTATCGCGCTGGCGGCTACGGCTACGGGCACGCCAAGACGCTGTTGGCCGAGCGGATCAACGATCTGTTCGCCGAGCCGCGGGAGAAGTACGACAAGCTGATGGCCGACCCGAAGCACCTCGACGACGTCCTGGCCGAGGGCGGGCGCAAGGCCCGCGCCGTGGCGGAAGCGACGATGGCCCGCGTCCGCGCCGCGACGGGCATCGTCACGCACCCATAAGAGGATTGGGATGGACCCGCAGGTGCATTGGCCGGAATGGTGGGAGTGGGAACTGGATGTCTCGCGTCATGTCCGGCGTCGCATGGTGAAGCGGGAGTTCTCTGAGACCGACCTGCGCGTGATGCTGACGGATGCGAGAAGCTATTGCCGAGCTGAGGACCCGGACCGGTTTCTGATTCAGACGAAGTGGCACGGTCGTCCGTGGGTGGTGGTAGTGGAGCCGGACGCTATTCAGACTATTCTTGCCGTTGTTACGGCTTACGAGGTAGAATGAAAGCGATGGCCAAAGAAATCTGCCTGGAAATGTCGTATCGCAACGGCAAACCATTTGCCGGCTATCTGTACTTCACCGACAAGCGGCAAGAAGGTGCCGCGAAGACTCGCCAGATGGCGCCGGGACTTGTGGTCGACTTCGCTGCCGATGGATGCCCTCTGGGGATCGAGATCGTGCATCCTGCCATCGTCACGCCGGAGGCCGTCAACTCCCTTCTGGCGGAACTTGGCCAGGAGGCGATGGACGAGCAGGAGCTTGCTCCGCTCCGCCAGGTCTTGGCCCTCGCCTCCTGATGCGGGCCCGCCGTCTCTTCTTCCGTCACGTCCCCCCCGCCTACTGCCAATAGTAGTTCCACGTGTACGTCAGTTCGGCGCTCTTGCCCGGCGCCAGCTTCACCGTCCACGACATCTTCCCGATGCTGTTGAACCGATGCCACCAGCTCGGCCAGGAGTACCAGCCCCACCAGTTGCGCCACTCGCCGCCGCCCGTGCCGTCGATGGGCAGGAAGTCGGGGTCCTCGAACATGTTGATCGCCTCGATCTTCCCGTCGTTCGACGCGCCCGTCACGTTGCCCAGCACGAACCGCCGGACCTCGATCTCCACGTCCTTGCCCGTGTAGTTGTCCAGCGTCAGCTTGCCCGCCAGGTCGATGCGGTGGTACTGATGGCCGTTCCACGTCTCGGCATTGGGCGTTCGCTTGGTCTCCACGTCGCTCTTCTTCACCTTGATGTCGATGGCCGCGGTGATCGGCAGGTCCACGTCGCCGCCCTTGGAGGTGAACGTCATCAGCCCCTGGCCCAGCACCTTGTCATCGCGAATGATCAGCGCCGGCGCCGTTGTCAGCGGACCCTCGGTCCCGTTGGTCAGGCGGAGCTGGTGCATCGCCCGCGGCCGGGCCGTCAACTTGGCGATCTCCGACTGCTGCTGCGAGTTGAAGTTGCGCCACACCTCGCTGGGCGGGCTGAACGGCACGGTCAACGTGTACACGTCGCGGTACTTCAGCGTCACCTCGTTGACCGGCAGGACCAGCCGCTGGCCCTTCTTCAGGGTGAGGTTCTTGACCGTGAAGATGAACAGGTCCTCGTTCTGCCCGCCGCCGGAGACCTCCGGCCCCAGGTCGGCGGGTCGAGCGGCGGCCTCGCGCGCCATGTACCTGCCCGCCGTATTCGACGCCACCTGCGACATGATCGCGTTGGAGTAATTGAGCAACTGCTGACTGCCGCCGTCGGGTCGCATGTACTGCGAGAGATTCGCCATCGTCTGCTGTAGCGCGATGGGGTCGATGGTGTTCTGCATGGCGAACGTCGGCACGCCGACCACCAGGTGCGCCGTCACGTTCTCCAGGTCGGCCAGTTCGTTGATGACCGACGCCTCCAGTTTCACCACGGCCGATCCCTTGCCGTCGATGGTCACCTTGTAGCTGGGGATCCACCGCAGGCCGCGCTGGAGGTAGAACATACCGACCTCGGCCTCCTTGGCGGGCTTGCCCGACCACTCCAGTTGCAGCGACAGCAGGTTGCGGAACTCCTCGTTGACCGCACGGGCCTTGGGCTGGCCCTTGAACGTCACCTGCAGAATCCGCGAGAAATCCAGCGCCTTCACGCCGTCGGGGGTCTTCAGCAGCACGACGTTGCCCTTCTGCGGCAACTGCTCGCCGCTGCCCGGCGGGGCCGTCGCCTCCAGCTCGGCCGAGCCGCGAGTCGGCACGTCCAGGATCGTCGCCGGGTAGTTCGTCGTGACGGTCTCGCGCCCGGGCGGCACCTCGGTGATGATCGCTTCCTGCCCGATGTTCGCCTCGATGAGGCTGCGCAGGTCCAGCGCCGTCCGCTCCACCAGCACCTTCCGCTGACTGGCCACCACCGCCTTCAGCTTCGCGCTCTTCTCGGCCGAGTACGGCCAGTAGGTCCCCAGCACGGGCGTGGGGAGGTAGTCCATGTCGACGCGCCCGGCGTCGTTGACGGGCATCTTGCCGGCGTGCGCGACGAAGGCGTGCCCGTCCTTGAAGATGGTGACTTCCTTGATGGGCATCTTGGCCAGAGCGCTGAGCGGCGCCGCCTGGTCGGCGGCGGCCGGGGCAAGCGCGGCGGCCAGGACGGCGGCGGCGACAACGAGCAGGGGCGAGACCTTCATGTTCGTTTCCCTTTCTGGTCTGAGGTGTGTGTTCTCGACTCACACAGTCTAACGGCCGGCGCGGCCCGGGGCACGTAACGAGTGCGTAACAACCCGCGCCGACCCGGCGGATTTTCCGCCCCACGCCGGGCGGCGAATCAGTACAATCCCCCGCCATGAGCGGCTATCGCGTCAACCTGGACATCTACAGCGGTCCGCTGGACCTGCTGCTGTTCCTCATCCGCCGCGAGGAAGTCGACATCTACGACATCCCCATCGCGCGGATCACCGCGCAGTACATCAAGTACGTCGACGTGCTCCAGCAGCTCGACCCCAACATGGCCGGCGAGTTCCTCGTCATGGCCGCCACACTGATGGAGGTCAAGACGCGTCTGCTCCTGCCCGCCGCGCCGGCCGAGGAAGGCGGCCCCGCCGAGTCGCTGGAGGTCGATCCGCGGGCCGAACTGGTCCGCCAACTCCTGGAGTACAAGGCGTTCAAGGACGCCGCCGGCGACCTCCGCGACGCCGCGGACGTGCAGGCCCTCCGCTTCCCGCGCCGCCCCGCCGCGCCCGAAGACGACGGCCGCGAGGTCGACATCGAGGACGTGCACCTCTGGGACCTGCTGGACGCGTTCGGCAAGGTCATGGACTCCATCGGCGCGACCAAGCCGCTGCACCAGGTGATCTACGACGACACCCCGGTCGAACTGCACGCCGCGGACATCATCGATCGCCTTCAGCGCGAAGGCGCCCTCACCTTCACGCGGATCTTCGAGGGCCGCGCGACGCGTACCGAGGTGATCGGCCTGTTCCTGGCCCTGCTGGAACTGGTGCGCCTGAAGAAGGTCTTCATCGGCCAGGGCGACAACTTCGGCGAAATCAACGTCGTGCTGAACCCCAACCCGCCCGAAGACAGTCCGTTCGCCCAACCGGATGGGAGCGCACAATCGCCCGTCACCGAACCGAACATCGCTTCTTTCCCCGAAGCCCAGGAACCTGAGCCCCTGGGATCACACGTTGACGACTCTGCAATCGCGGAAGACCAAGACGCCGAACCCTCACACGCATGCACTGACATCGATTCATGCCCTGACGCACAAGGAGACGCCGATGACGCCAGAGGAAAGGCTGAAAGCACTGGGGCTTGAGATTCCCTCCGTGGCGCCGCCCGCCGGAGCCTACGTGCCGGTCGTGCGAACCGGCAACCTCATCTTCACAGCCGGGCAACTCCCCCTGCGGGAAGGCAAGCTGATCGCCGCCGGCAAGGTGCCCACCGACGTGCCTCAGGACGTGGCCGAAGCGGCCGCGATGCAGGCGGTGCTGAACGCCCTGGCAGCCGTGAAACAGGGCGCGGGCGAGGCGGGCCTGGCTGCCGTGCGCCGCGTGGTGCGGATGAACGTGTTCGTCAACTCCGCGCCCGGCTTCACCGCACAACCCAAGGTCGCCAACGCCGCCAGCGACCTGTTGCTGGCACTGTTCGGCGAGGCCGGCCGGCACACCCGCTGCGCCGTGGGCGCAGCCGAACTGCCCCTCAACGCGACGGTCGAGCTCGACCTCGTCGTCGAGGTGGCAACCGGCAACCAGTAGCCGGTAGTGGTAGCTGGTTGAGGCCGACCCGCTTCAGCGGCGTCGGTCCCGGAACCCGGTCCCCGAACCCGGAACCCGGTCCCGGAACCCGGTCCCGGAACCCGGAACCCGGTCCCCGAACCCGGTCCCCGAACCCGGAACCGGAACCGGAACCG
>CAYWTX010000252.1:0-6385 GCA_964461295.1 uncultured Planctomycetaceae bacterium
AGGCTGACATATGACAGCCCAGGGCAACGCCCTCGGAACTCGTTACCTTCCAAGCCCAAGCCCTGTAAGGGCGAGAGAACCTCTGCGCGCACTTCTGCCGCCCTTACGGGGCTTGTCCTTTTGGGTTTCCGGCACCCAGGCGTTGCCCTGGGCTGCATTCCGTCAGCCCGTTGGGCTGAATAGAACGCAACCATGATGCTACAGTCTCGCAAGGTGCGGACGATTCGGCCGCTGCTTGCCGCCGCGCCCCAGCGGGGCGGCTGGGGCGCGCATGCCATGGCGGCGGGGATCGCGCTGCTGCTGGCGGCATTCCTGCTGGCACCGATCGCGCTGGTCATTGCCCAGGGATTCATGCACCAGGGCAAGGCGAGCCTGTACTGGTTCAGCCGCGTGGCCGGGAACGAAATCCTCGTCGGCCAGATGGTCAACGGCATGGCGCTGGCGGCGTGCGCGACGCTGGCGTGCCTGGTGCTGGCCGTGCCGTTGGCGGTGGTGCGGACGCGGTGCCGGTTCCTGGGCGCGGGCGTGCTGAGCGCCCTGTTGCTGGTGCCGCTGATCCTGCCTCCGTTCGTGGGGGCGCTGTCGATGAAGCGGCTCATGGCGCCCTACGGCGCGGTGAACCTGCTGCTGGCGCAACTGGGGTTGATCGACACCTCGGCCGGGCCGCCGGCGGACTGGTTCGGCACGGGCTTCGTCGGCGTGGTTGTTCTCCAGACGCTGCACCTGTTCCCGATCCTGTACCTCAACGCGTCGGCGGCGCTGGCGAACGTGGACCCCGCCTACGTGCAGGCGGCCCGCAACCTGGGCGCCTCGCCGTTGCGGGCATTCTTCAGCGTGACGCTGCCGCTGATGCGCCCGGGGCTGTTCGCCGGCGGGACGATCGTCTTCATCTGGTCGCTGACCGACATCGGCACGCCCCTGCTGCTGGGCTTCGAGGAAGTGATCCCGGTCACGGTCTTCAAGGGCCTGGGCGTGGATGACGTCAGCCCGCGGACGTACAGCCTCGTGTTCATCATGCTGGCCGCGTCGGTGGCCCTGTACGTGCTGGGCAAGTTCGTGTTCGGGCGCGGCGGCCCGGCCGAGTCGAGCAAGGCCACCATCGCCGCCGAAGTGCGGCGACTGGGCACGCTGGGCACGCTGGGCGCGTGGGTGCTGTTCGGCACGGTGGTCTTCCTCGCCCTGCTGCCGCACGCGGGCGTCATTCTCACGGCCGTGTCGGCCCATTGGGTGAACACGGTGCTTCCGACCGAGTACACGATGCGGCACCTGGAGTACGTCATCACGCGCCCGGACACGTACAACTCGATCCTGAACAGCCTGGCGTACGCGGGGACGAGCACGGCGGTGGACCTGGTGGCGGGGGCGGTGGTGGCGTGGCTGCTGGTTCGCGGGCGCCTTCGCGGGCGGACGGCGCTGGATGGGCTGGTGATGCTGCCGCTGGCCGTGCCGGGCCTGATCCTGGCCGCGGGGTACGTGGCGATGACGGTGAAGGGAAGCCCGCTGTACAACATGGGCATCAGCACCAAGGCCCCGTTTGTGCTGCTGGTGATCGCGTACGCGGTTCGGCGCCTGCCGTTCGTGGTTCGCGGCGTGTCGGCCGGGCTGGAGCAGGTGCCCGAGGCGCTGGAGGAGGCGGGGCGGAACTTCGGGGCCTCGCGGCTGGGTGCGATTCTGCGGATCACGCTGCCGCTGGTGGCGGCGAATGTGATCGCGGCGGGGGCGCTGACGTTCGCGTTCGCGATGCTGGAGGTGAGCGACTCGCTGATCCTGGCCCAGTCGCAGCAGTTCTATCCGATCACGAAGGAAATCTACAAACAGGCGGCGTCGGGGAACGTGGACGCGGCGAACATTGCCTCGGCCCTGGGCGTGTACGGCATGGTGCTGCTGGGCGGAACATTCGCCCTGGCCGGTGCGCTGCTGGGGAAGAAGTTGGGGGCGATCTTCAGGGCGTGAGATGGCGTGGGCAGGAACGCCGGCGTTGCCCAGGACGGGATGTCAGTCGTTCCTTGTTGGCGGTACCACAAACGCCATCCCGCATGCGACGCTCATCACGTGGCTCACCGCTCCGCGGAGTATCCCTCGCCCTTCAAGAGGTCGTACTGGAGCATCTGGTAGTCTCGCAGCATGTCCGGATGGGGGATGTTGGGATCCTGCTGGAGGAACTGCCTGCCGTCGGACGTCTCGACGTACCGCGAGAGGACGGGAAACTTCTTGTGCACGGCGTCGGTCATGGCGATCAGCCCCTCGGCGGGCACGCCCATCTCCTCCAACAGGCGGACGGGGACGAAGTTGGTGCTCCAGCGAAACTCCGGCCGCTTGAGGCCCTTGTTGGACCACAGGACGGCGGGGGTTTCCTGCTGGCGGCGTTTGGAGAGGATGCGAGCCACGTCGTAGTGGGCGGTGTACTCGTAGACGCCATCGGGGCCGCCGAAGGGGGGCATGTGGTCGCCCATCATGAAGAGGATCGTTTCGCGGTCGAGCGTCTGGAGGTGAGCCAGCAGCCGCGCCACGGCGCGGTCCATCGTGTGCAGCGTGTTGATGTACGCCTTCAGTTCCAGCCGAAGTTGCTCGGGCATCTTCGGGTCGATCACGTCCAGCGTGGATTCGGTGTAGAACTGGGACTTCCAGGGCCTGTGCGTGGCCGCGGGGAACGCGAAGAGGAACCACGGGCCTTCCCTCCTGCTGGCCGCGATGACCGCGTCGACAAGGGCGTCGTCGGAGGCCCAGATCCCGGCGGGGTCCATCGGCGTGCAGGGATCCTTCATGAGGAAGCGGCAGCGGTCGAAGCCCAAGTGCCTCATCACCTTCTCGCGGTCGAACAGCCAGGGCGGGTCGGCGAAGAAGGCCTCGGATTTGTAGCCGTGGCCGCGCAGGAGGCTGGGCAGCGAGGGCAGGTCGTGCGTCAGCCACTGGCGGTAGGGACAGCTTTCGTCGGGCAGGAAGTACAGCGCCATGCCGGTGAGCACTTCGAACTCGGTGTTAACCGATCGGCCGCCATACGTGGGCACGACCGCCCGGCCATGCGTCTGGAGCAGGCCCGCCTTCCGGATGTTGGGGATGGGATCGCGCGTGAAGCGGATTCCGAACTCGTTGGGGTCCATCATGGACTCGATCAGCAGGAAGACCAGGTTGGGCGGCGGACGCCGCGCCGCGGGCCGCGAGGCGGGCTGCTGGAGGTTGTACCGGCGGAGGATGTCCTGGACGGCCTCGCGGCCGTAGCCGTCGGGCGCGTCGAGCATCTCCTGACGCCATCGCAAGGCGAGTTCGCCGAGCAGGCCGTTGCAGCGTGCGGCCTCGCGGGCGTCCCACGAGTTGATGGGGTAGATCAGTCGGGCAGTTTCCTCCAGCCAGGTGCGCACGGAGGGAATCCCCGGCACGTAGGCCAGGGCGAACAGCAGAGCGGCCGAGACGGCCCCCTCGACCAGGCGGCGCCAGCGGCCCATCGTCATGCGCCCGTAGCGCCAGGCGAGGATGAACAGGCCGACGACGGTGAGGAAGGCGGCGACGAGGGCCAGCACAATCCAGAAGGTGAAGACGCCCTTGGCCATCACGCTGAGGTCGACGAGCATCTGGGCGTCGCTGACCCGGATGGGGCAGTTGAGGTTGATGAGCTTCATGACGTTGGAGAACTGCAGGAAGCCGTAGATCGCCAGCATCGCCAGCAGGCCGACGACGGGTCGGCTCGTGAGGGCCGCGACAGCCAGGACGAGACAGACGAGCATGCCGACGTTCCAGGCCAGGCCCGACCACCAGATCACGTTGGGATCCTGGCGGTAGTAGACCCGGTCGATGCGGCCCTCGGCGACGAGGACCGCGCCGACGGCGACGCCGATGGACCATAGGAGATACCATCGCCATGGGCGCGTGGAGACGATGGAACGCCACAGCCCGGTGAGGAAGTTACGCATCGCCATGCCCGCCTGCCTCGTGGACCTCGGTTACCGTTCGCAACGGAGAAAACATCTTCGCATTTTCCTGGCTTGCGCTACAAGACCATTCGGCAGGGGGGTTGCCTGTCGGCCTGCACGTGGCATATGCTTCAGCCCATGGACCAGCCTGTGCGAGAAGCCCGTGGTTGGTGGAGCCCAACCGACAATCGAAGAGCGGCAATCGGCGTTTCCCTCCTTTGTGCCTGTGCGGCCATCACCGGGTGCGGCATGCAGAACAGCCACCGTCTGAAAGTGTGCGCCGTCAGCGATTCTCTCACCAACGAAGGCCCCGACAACTGGCTGGGCATGGTAGCCGCCGCGGATGAGCGGATCATTCCCGTGGCCGAGGCGCACGGCGGGTGGACGACGCGGAGCTACTTCAAGTCGAAGTTCGACGGCGTGGCGTTCGCCAAGGCGCCCAGCGACGCCGACGTGTTCATCATCCTGCTGGGCAGCAACAACCTGTTCGAGGCCGAGGGCGGCAGCGACGCCGCCGTGGCTGAGGCCGTCGAGGGCGTCCGGAAAGTGGCCGAGCACGTGCTGAAGATTTCGCCCAGGGCGGGCATCGTGCTGGCCGCCCCGCCGACGGTGTGCCTGCGGAACAACCACAACCCCACGCCCAAGCCGACGCGCCGCATCGACGACTCCAGCCCCGCCTACCTCGCCAAGCTCAGCACCGCGTACCGCGACCTGGCCGCCCGCGAAGGCTGGAAGTTCGTGGATCTCTACCCGCTGCTGAGCGACAGCGACTTCCTGGATGCCGCCCACCCCAACGAGCGCGGCAACCGCAAGATCGCCGAGGCGATCGGCAAGGCGCTGCGGTAGGAGAGGCGAGGCTCAGACCTTCGGCACGTTCGTCCACCGGCCCGTCTGGGACGACTCGTAGCACGCTTCCAGGATCGCCACGGCCTCGGCGGCGCATTGCAGGTCGGCGTCGAGTTCCTCGCGAGTCAGCCTGCCCTCGATCGCCGCGATCAGGCGGTCGACGCGCGAAGGTTTGGCCTCCATGGACGGCATGGGCTGGGGTTCGGACTTGGGTATGCACAGTTGCAGACCCTTGCCCGGGATGTCCCAGATCACGCCCTTGGGACCGGCGACCTCGAACCCGCCGGGCCCGCCCTGCTGAATCCACGATGCCTCGACATACCCACGCACGCCGCTGGCGAATTCGAAGAAGGCCCGGCCGAAGTCGTCCACGTCCGGGTACACGCCGGTGACGTTGCCGATCGTCGCCATCACGCGGACAACCGGCCCGAAGAGCGACCGCAGGGCGTGCACCGCGTGGGTGCCCAGGTCCATGAAGGCCCCGCCGCCGGCCAGGTCAGGCTTGGTGAACCACTGGAGGTCGGGGGAGTCGAACCATCGGCCGTAGCAGGCGCTGTGTGCGTTGCGGTACCGCACGTGCGTGACCTTGCCGGCCGCGCCTTCCTCAAGCAGCCTGGCCAGGCCGCGGACGGAAGGTCCGAACGGAACGCCGTAGCCCATGTGCACGATCGTCCTGTGCTTGCGGGCCAGGCGCATCGCGACGCCGGCATCGGCGGCGGAGGTGGTGAAGGGCTTCTCGCAGAAGATCGGTTTGCCGGCGGGGATGGCGGCCCTCAGCAGCGGAAGGTGGCGGGTGTTCTCGGCGCAGAGGATGAAGCCGTGCACATCCGCTCTGGCGACCATCTTCTCGAGGTCGGGCTCGAACGCCGAGTTGAATTCGGCGGCGTACCGCCGGCCGCGGTCGGCTACGTCATCCCAGATTCCGACGAGCTTGCAGTTTTCCCGCTTGGCAATGTCCTGGAGGTAGCCGCGGGTATGGATGTGGGCAGCGGACAACAATGCGATATTGGTCATGGCAGGGATTCCTTTCAGGTATCGCGGATCGAACGCACCAGCTTAGTCGGCCTGCGGCGGCAGTCAAGGACGTGGATGGCGCGGACGGTGGTATCGCCCTGCTGGCGCCGGCAAAGCGATGTACATGCCGCTTCCCCGTCGAGTGTTGTGCGGAGTGGCGGGTGGCGGGGATCTTGCTGTACAGGCCCGGCGGGCCGGCAGCGGGTAGCCCCGCCCGTGAGGGCGGGGATTGGCGATGCGGAAGGAGAGGCCCGGCGGGCCGGCAGCAGGTAGCCCCGCCCGTAAGGGCGGGGATTGCGGGTAGCGCCAGCAAAAGAGGCCCGGCGGGCCGGCAGCAGGTAGCCCCGCCCGTAAGGGCGAGGATTGCGGGCGGCGCGGGCCCAAGAGGCCCGGCGGGCCGACAGCGGGTAGCCCCGCCCGTAAGGGCGGGGAGGTAGCCCCGCCCGTGAGGGCGGGGATTGCGGGCGGCGCGGGCCCAAGAGGCCCGGCGGGCCGACAGCGGGTAGCCCCGCCCGTGAGGGCGGGGAGGTAGCCCCGCCGGTGAGGGCGGGGAGGTAGCCCCGCCCGTGAGGGCGGGGATTGCGGGCGACGCGGGTCAAGGAGGCCCGGCGGGCCGG
>CAYWTX010000253.1:0-4567 GCA_964461295.1 uncultured Planctomycetaceae bacterium
CACGATCGCCATGGGCATGCTGGTCGGCTCGCTGGTGGGCGTGCAGTTGGGCGCGATGGTGACACGCGTCGCGAAGGGATCGCAGATCCGCATCTTGTACGCGATGACGATCTTCGCGGGGTTCTTCAACCGCCTCTGCGCGCTGCCGCGGAAACTGGCGGACCTCGGCTACATATCGATGTCACGGCCGGTGAGCGTGGCGATCGAAGACGTCGGCGTGGTGTTGTTCTTCGCGACGGTGGCCTTGTTCGCCCTGTGGGTGGTGTGGCTGTTCGTCAAGAACCTGCGCCTCCTGCGGACCGACCGCGCGGGCAAGCCTATCGGCCCCGGCGGGCCTATCGTGGTGGACCGGGGCAAACTCGCCCTCGGCGCAGCCGGCGTCCTGTCCTTCACGGTGCTGCTGGTCGTCGGCCTGCTCCCGCTGGAGGGCGGCAGGAATCTGCTGGGCAGGGCCGACTCGTTCTTCAACCAGATCGCCAAGCATTCCGCTGACTACCTCGGCGCCGCTCGCGAGCGAGCGGGCAATTGCGGCCTGGCCGAAGTGGACTTCGCGATCGCCCCTCGCGAGGCCGTGAGGGACGAACAGATGCGGCGCGTGATCTCCTCCTGCGGCGCGTCGGCCGCGCCAACCGCCGACGGCCGCACGAGAATCAGGGGATCGCTGCGGAGGCTTTCCGAGGCCGCGCTGGCCGACGCGGAATTGATGTACGCCAACAAGGCGGGCGAGCTGGAGGCCAGGCACGCCATGCCCGCGACGGAGGCGATCTACTGCTGGTGGTGCGTCTTCGACGGCCTGGCGCGGCGGTACGTGCAGGAGAACCGCCCCGACGAGGCCGACTTCGCCAAGTTCGTCTCGGCCAAGACGCTTGAGCCGGCCTACAATTTTCGGGGCATTGAGACCCGTACCACGAAGGCGAGCCTCCTGCCGTTGCTGGGACTGATGGTGTTCTACGTTGTGTACACGCTCTGGTACGGGATGTCGATCATGCTGGTGTGCGAGGGATTCGGCATCACGGCCCGCGGCGCGGGCAAGCGCGCGGAGCGATGAACATGCGAAGCATGAAGTACATCCTGGGCGGCGACCCGTCAAAGACCGACGACTGCGTGGACTACGCCTACAGGCACAAGGCATCGAGGATCATCCTCTCCCTTCTCAGCGTCGAGGAGGTCGTCGAGATGCGGATCGTCCGTTGGCTGACCGGATCCTTCGTATGGTTCTTCGACGACCTGACCGTGACCTACGAGGTGGTCTTCGGCGGCGTGTTCCGCCACGAGGACGGCCGGCGGCAGGGGCTCAGCATCGAGAACGCCAACGCCCGCCTCTGCCTGGAACTGGCGAGCATCCGCCAGCGCCTTCCGCAGGCCGCCATCGAGGGCGCTGATCGCCGCTTCGACGAATCGGCCCTGTACGCGGACTGAGAGGTTGTGAAAGAATCGCGGAAGCGGCCTTCCTCCCTCTTAGCCCCGCAGGGGCGTCGAGGATTCAGCCGGGGGCGTAAGCCACCGGTACACAAGCAATTAAGCATGGAGCCCCGAAGGGGCGACAGAAAGCGTCCAGAGCGGGCAGACCTGCGAGCTCCAATTCTTTCACAAGCTCTGACGCCGCCCGGCAGCGAACTTGCGGCTGGGCCGCGCGCATGCCCGCCGTCGCGAGATGGGACGCGGCGCGGCGGGGGGCTCCCGGCGCCTTGCCGCTCCCGCTTCGAAGGTTGCCTCGCCGCTGCCGGGAAGCGTGACCCCGGACGAAACGCCACCCGGAACGCCACGATGCAGCCGCCGCGGGGCCGACAGGCTACTTCGGGACAGCGGTTGCCCGGTCCTGCAAGGCGTGGAGTTTCAGCCACGCCTCGGCCTGCTCGCGGTCGGCGACCCAGAACAGCTTCCCGCGTTCTTCCTTGGGCACGTCGGCGGCCTTGCGGATGAGCAGCTTCGGATCCACCTTGCCCTGCTCGACGTCGTGGACGGGGTGCTTCTCGTCGGGCCAGGGAATGAGCTGGTACTCGCCGTCCTTGCACCGGAAGGCGAACCACTTTGTGCCCAGTTGCTCCTCGATGGCCCGGGGGTGGATCAGATAGCCCGAGTCGGGGTCCACCTGCCGCAACTTCAGCGGACCGTCGGTCGGGTAGCCCTTCTCCGGGAGTCGCAGCGTCAGGGCCTTGTCGAGGAACAGGGACAGGTAGTCCCATACCCGCTGGACGCTCATTGTGCCCTCCGGCACGGGCTTGCCCCAGCCCTGGCTGCCATGGGCGTCGACATAGTCGCCGTGCCCCACCCCGTGGGCGACGACCTGGTGCGGCAGCCACGTCGTCTTCGCCCGATAGTTCAGCAGCGACGGCCGCGCGTGGCGATACCAGGTGCCCGACCATTCCTCCTGCCCGTTGGCGTTGACGTGCAGGATGGTTTCGTCCTGAGGCTTGGCCCAACTGGGGATCGGCCAGGTGGGCGTCTCGGCATGGTAGGAGATGGACGCGATGGTGCGCTCCGGATAGATCCAGCCCATCCGGAAGGGGAATTCGCCGCGCGAGGACTTGCCGAACGTCACCCACGGCGCGTGGCGGAACTCGGCGACGCCCGTCTCCTTGGCGATGGATTCCAGCAGCCTCAGGATGCGGTCGGGAGCCGCCGGGGGAGTCGACACCGGCTTGGAGTGGGCGTACTCGATGCCGGTGTAGAAGTTGCGGAGGTAGACGACCGCCACCTGGTGCTTGGCGGCGACCTTCCGCATCGCGTCGCACTCGTGGAAGTTCTTGGAGTCGGTGTTGTTCGGCACGAGGGCCATCGCGCGGATGCGCCCCGCGCCCGGGGGCAGCCAGATCAGGACGTCGGCCTCGCGGTCCTTCTTCTTGGCGCCTCTCTCGCCCACCAGCTCGTCCGACAGCCGCAGCCCGATCGGCCAGAGCGGCGGTTCGGCCAGGGAGTCGATCTTCTCGACGGCACGGACGGGCTTGTCCTCGGCGACCGCAAGCGAGGCCGTCGCCAGCACGATCATCACGGCAACCGCAAGACGTCGCATGTGGGTTCTCCTGTGCGCCGGGCGGGCCGAAAGGCAGACCCGCAGGATGCACTTTCTCCGCAGACTCTCAGGCGAGCGCCTCCTTGCAGTACTGGACGCACTTGCCGACTTCCGCCACGGCATTGGAGTCCGGCGGAACCTTGTACTCCAGCTCGATGTCGGCGGGGAACGTCCACTTCTCCTTCCTCATCAGTTGGAGGATCTCCTTGATCGGCGTCTTGCCCTGGCCCCATGGCAGATTCCCGCCTTCGGCGGTCCTGTCCTTCAAATGAAGGCTGACGATGCGGTCGTGGTATTTCTCGAGCACCGGAATCGGCGACAGCCCCTTGGTGCCCGCGAAGTAATGCCCGACGTCGAAGTTGAAGCCGATGTACTGGCCAAACTCAAGGATCGGGTCCTTCTTGTCCATCACCGGGTAGTTGCCCGTATGGTTATGGAAGGCGACCCAGATCCTGTGCTTGTCGGCGAACGGCGCGAGTCTCTTTGCCACCGGCTCTGAACGCTCGGTGGTGATGCCGACGCAGCCCAGCGCCTTGGCCACCTGGAAGTTGAAGTCAATCTCCTCGTCGGACTGGCCGAAGCCGATCTTCTGGATGTGGATGTTGACGCCCGCGTCGTTGTACAGCTTGCGCAGCTCCACGCACTTGGCCAGTTGCGCCTGGCGCTGGGCGTCGGTTGGCTGCGCCTGCTGAGTGGCGGCAACGCCTTTCCGGCCGCCTCCGCCGCTCAAGCCGGCATACGCCTGGATCGGCCCACCCATCAGCTCGACTTCGCTGAGCCAGTTCTGGATGAGGGCCTTGAGCGTATCCTCGGCCGAACCGATCTGCCCGCGGTAGCTGTAGGTGATGCACCCAATGCGCACGCCGTTGAAGACGGAGTTGGGCTTGCCTTGCGGCTTGGCAGCGGGGCTGTCGCCGGCAGGTCCGGGCGCCGCCTGGCCTCCCAGCGCGCGGCGCGCCACGATGGCACAGGCCGCAATGGCCGCCCCGCGGCCGAGGAATTCACGCCTTGTTGTCGGTTCCCCGACGGCGATGCGCTTGTTCATGTTTGCTCCTGTTGGCAGAGTTCATTGATAGGGACCCCTGATTGTACGGGGTTTGGGAACTCCGACAAGCCAATTCCATCGGGTTGTTTGGCCTCCATGCTTCCCGAGCGTGCCGGCCAGGAGGCCCCGCGAGTCGCCGGCCCGGCGGCACGGTCTTCGTCGCGCCCAACGATGGTTGTCGTCTCCCGCCCTCGTGGGGCTGTTCGCCGATTCTACCGCTGTCCGGGAGATCGACAGGCTCGCCCCGGGCCTCGGCAAGGGCCCCTATCGCTTCGCTGGCGCTCGAAACTCGTCAGAGCTTGTGAAAGAACTGGTACTCGCTGGGTTGCCCGCGCTGAAGGCTTTCCATCGCCCCTTCAGGGCCTCTCGCCTAATCCATTGCCTGGGGCTTACGCCCAATACGGTTCAGTTAGAAGACCCGAAGGCAAGAAAGGGCTCAATGCTCGAAGCGGTTCTGAGCCGGAAGAACAGACAGCGATTCGCGCCGCTACGGGGTTTTTCGGACACTG
>CAYWTX010000254.1:0-7886 GCA_964461295.1 uncultured Planctomycetaceae bacterium
CAACGTGGCTGGGATTGCTGATCGACCGGCAGTGGGAACTGGCCATCGAGGGGCGGGCGATAGGAGTGCAGGACAAGGCGTTCCTGCTGCCGGCGGAATTCCGCGACGCGATGAAGGCGGGGGGGCAGAAACTGGGCATGATGGCAAGGATCGCCGCCAGGGAACTGGAAGTCACGCTGCGCGCGGGCAGCGCCGAGGCGAACAGCGGTTCGGCGACGAAGATCGCCCTCGCCATGGACAGCGCCGCCAAGCAAGCTGGGTTGGTGACGTTTCGAGCCGGCGTGTCGTTGACCGACGCGCAGCGCCGGCGCCTGCTGGAGGGGTCGATCACGATCTTGTCGCGAGGCGGATGGCATGGGGTGACGCCGTATGTGGACGTGAAGGCGACGGGAGAGAAGTGAACCGCAGCGGGCGCTGAGGACACAGAGGGGACTCTGTCCACGGATCCCACAGCGCGGGCCTTGCCCGCAACCGAAGAGCTGATCGCGGAGAACGCCGAGATCGCGGAGACCTTCCTCCAAAGCCCTTCTCCGCGTCCTTATGCGCCCTCTGCCATTGAAGAATCAGCGCGGGAGACGAAGGAAGCTGCGCGTAGTGGTACGGATTGCGCAGATCAAGGTAAGGAGCGAGGGAGAATAGTCGTCCCGCAAGCACCTCCGCTCTGTCTTTGTCTGTGGAATCTGTGTAATCTGTGGACGAGGACTACCGCTGAAAGGAATCCGCCATGCTCGCATTCGCAGATTGGGGCGCCGAGAAGTGGATCGTGTTCTTCGTGCCCGTCGCGATGATCGCCATCGTCGCGGTCGTGGTCTTCCTGATGCGCCACACGCTGAGGACGCGGCTGCGGATGGTGCGGCAACTGCACGCCGATCCCAACATCGACGACAGCGACTGGCTGGTTGTGTTCGACTGGACGCGGAAGATCCTCTATGTCCCGACGATCGTTGCGTCGCTGGCGGCCGCGGCGCTCACGGCTGCGTTCGACTGGGGCTTCCTGCCGGGCGCTCACGCCCCCGAGGCGGGCAAGATCATTGGCGGGGCGTGGCTGGTCGTCTTCGCGGTGAACTTCCTCGTCGACGAGTACGAGATGAGCGTGAAGGTGCTGGCGATCGTCATCCTCACGATCCTGCTGACGTGCCTCTGGCTGTATGTGCTGGGTTGGTTGCGGCCGACGCTGAGGGCGATGGGGCACATCACGGTGCAGATGAACGCGGCGCTGTACCTGGTGGTGGGGCTGCTGTTCCTGACGGCAACGGTGATCTCGTGGGTCCGCGGGCTGTTCTACTTCGCGGCGTTCACCCCGAACTTTCTGAACATCCAGGGCGGGCCGACGGAGACGGGCGAGCAGGTCTCGCGCGAGGACTACAGCACACGCCTGGACACCAGCGACCTGCTGGAACGTATGTTGGGCTTTGGACGGATCATCGTCACGTTCCGCGACAGCCGCCGTCTGCCCGTCAGCCTGCTGGTGGGGCGCATCGGCCGCAAGGCGGAGCGGCTGGAAGCCATCCGCGGGAAAGTGGCGGTGGATATCCGGCCGGGCAGCGGCGAGAAGGAAAGGGCGTAGGGCGTTCAGTTGGGGATCTTGAGCTTGTCGCGGTAGTAGTAGGGCAGGTCCGGCGGACGGACGTCTTTCCACAGGCCGCGGCGGGCACGCATGGCTTCATCCTGGAGGCGGCGGTATTCGCGGTCGTGGGGGTGCGCGTAACGCGGATCGGCGTACGCGTAGCCGCCCTTCACCAGGGCGGCGTTCAGGCTGTTGGCGTCGTCGAGCATCACGTAGGCGAGCAGCCGCCCGTAGCGGTCGCGGGTGTGGCCGTCGATGAGGGCGAGCTTGACGGTCCGGTCAAGGCACGTGCGGCGGGTGAAGTCCGACGCCTCCGGGCCGAAGTGCTCCACGCCCTTGTCGGGGTGTTTGGTCTCCGGCGTGTCCACGCCCCACAGCCGGATGCGGGTGTGGCGACGGCCGGCATCGGGGACGTTCACGTCCAGCGTGTCGCCGTCGACGGTGTGGGTGACGGCGAAGCTGCGGCCGTCGTATCGCCGCATGTCGGCGCCTTCGAGGTTCTCTGTACGTCCGAAGAGGCCGAAGCGGTCGCCGATGAACGCGGCGAGCGCGAGCAGGAGGATGACGCCGCCGTAGCGGGCCTTGCGACCCAGGTAGAGCGCACGACGTTGCGGAAGCGTAAGTTTGGGGAGAGTGTCGCGATGGGAGCGTCGTCTCATGGTCGGAGATCATAGGGCCCGGTTACTGAAGGGGCCACGCCCTCAGGGACCGGGAGAGGTCCACTGTCTCCGCTCTTGAGGGCTGGTCACTTCAGTGACCGGTTCCCGGAATCGTGCGCCGTCAGAACGTCTACTTCTTGGCCTTCCTGGGCTTTCCACCCAGTTCGAAGGCGTCGTGGACGAGGCGGAGGGCTTCCTTGCCTTGGTCGCGGTCGATCAGCACGGAGATCTTGATCTCGCTGGTGGTGATGTTCTGGATGTTCACGCCGGCCTTGGCCAAGGCGGCGAACATGCGTTCGGCCACGCCGGTGTGCACTCGCATGCCCACGCCGACGGCGGAGACCTTGGCGAGGTTCTCCTCGTAGATCGCGGCGCAGTTGAGCTGCTTGCACAGGCCGTCGACCACCTTGCGGGCGTCGTCCAGTTCGCCGAGATCGACGGTGAAGGAGATGGTGGCGGTCTTGTCGTCGGCGAGGGTCTGGATGATGTCGTCCACCACGACGTTGCCGGTGGCGATGGCGTGGAAGACCTTGGCCGCCACGCCGGGCTTGTCGGTCACGCCGCGCAGCGTCACGCGAGCCAGCTTGTCCTTCAGGGCCACCCCGCTCACCACGATACGTTCCATTCCTTCTGTTTCTGCCACGATCATTGTCCCTTCGCGTTCATTCTGGCTGTTCCGCACGTGAATCGGCACGTCGTACTTCTTGGCGAACTCCACCGCCCGGTTGTGCAGGACGTTGGCGCCCAGGCTGGCCAGTTCGAGCATCTCGTCGTAGCTGATCGTCTCGATCTTTCGGGCGTTGGGCACGATCCGCGGGTCGGCTGTGTAGATGCCGTCCACGTCGGTGAAGTTCTCGCACACGTCGGCCTTGAGGGCGGCCGCCACCGCGACGAGCGTGACGTTGCTGCCTCCGCGGCCCAGCGTGGTGATGGCGCCGTCGGGCGTGACGCCCTGGAAGCCGGCCACGACGACGACCTTGCCGGCATCGAGCTGCTTGTGGATCCGCTTGGCGTCGATTGCCTGGATGCGCGCCTTGGTGTGCACCTCGTCGGTAATCATGCCGATCTGCCCGGCCGTGTAGCTGATGGCGGGCTGGCCGAGGTCTTCCAGGGCCATGGCGACCAGCGAGATGGTGACCTGCTCGCCGGTGGCCATGAGTTGGTCCATCTCGCGTTTGGGCGGGTTGGGGCTGACCTGCTTGGCGAGGGCGACGAGGTGATCGGTGGTGTCGCCCATGGCGGAGACGACCAGGACGACCTGGTGGCCGGCCCGGCGGGTCTTGACGGCGCGGCCGGCGGCGGCGCGGATCTTCACCGCGTCCGCAACACTGGAGCCGCCGAATTTCATGACCACAATGCTCATCGTCTGCCTCTACTCCTGTGTGGGGGGCGCCGGGGGCGTCCGGGACGCGTTCCGGGTGGGCCGAGAATCTACCCGCGACGGCGGCAGGATGCAAGAGTGTGGCGTACGCCCGCCGGGGCGACGGCGTTCGGTTTGCCCGCGTGAGGACGGTCAGCGGGCAGCCGTGGTCGCAGCCGCGGCGCTGCCTGGCCTTTGGCGCGGTCTTGTAGCGGCCGGGGGGGCGGGGTATACTGCGGGATTCAGCACTCATGGCAATCCCGGACACTACATCCCAGGCTGCCTCGGCCGGGCCGCGGGGCGCGGCGGAGTCCGCGGCCGTGCCGGCGCAGCGCGAGATCGTCATCCTCGGCGCCAAGGAGCACAATCTCCAGAACATCGACGTGCGAATCCCGCGCGACAAGCTGGTGGTGATCACGGGTCTGTCGGGGTCGGGCAAGAGCAGCCTGGCGTTCGACACGATCTACGCCGAGGGGCAGCGGAAGTACGTCGAGAGCCTGTCGGCGTACGCGAGGCAGTTCCTGGAGCAGCTCAGCAAGCCGGACGTGGAGCACATCGAGGGTCTGCCGCCGACGGTGGCCATCGAGCAGCGCGGGGGGGGGAGCAACCCGCGGTCCACGGTCGCGACGACCACGGAGATCTACGACTACCTGCGTCTGCTGTTCGCCCGCGTGGGCGAGCCGCACTGCTGGGCGAAGCTGCCGGGCGGGAAGGTCTGCGGGCGGTCCATCACTTCGCAGACCGTCAGCCAGATGGTGGACGCGATCTTCACGTTGCCGGCTGAAACGAAGTTCATGGTGATGGCCCCGATCATCCGCGGGCAGAAGGGCCAGCACCAGGAACAGCTCCGGCACATTCAGCGCGAGGGATTCGTCCGCGTGCGGGTGGACGGGGCGATCCACGACGTGAAGGCCGTGCCGGAACTGGACAAGAAGCGCAAGCACACGGTGGAGGTGGTGGTGGACCGCCTGGTGCTGCGGGACTCGGCGCGGATTCGCCTGTCGGACAGCATCGAGACGGCGGTGAACCTGGCGGGCGGGGTTGTCACGATCGCGTATGAAGAGAATGGCGCGGGGACGGACAGGACCCCGGCGCCGCCAGGCGGGGGCGGCATCGCGGGCGCTGGAAGCGCCGCGGGCAACGGCGAGTGGAAGGACTGGACGTTCAGCGCGACGTACGCCTGCCCGGCGCACCCGGAGACGAACCTGCCGGAGCTGTCGCCGCGGATGTTCAGTTTCAACAGCCCCTATGGGGCGTGCGAGTCCTGCGACGGCCTGGGCAGGATCCTGGAGTTCGACGAAGAGTTGGTCGTTCCCGACCCGACGCTCGCCCTCTGCCAGGGGGCCATCGACGCCTGGCGGCACGGCGGCAAGCGGATGAACATCTTCTACAAC
The DNA here is from genome assembly GCA_964461295.1 of uncultured Planctomycetaceae bacterium. Classification (GTDB taxonomy): domain Bacteria; phylum Planctomycetota; class Phycisphaerae; order SM23-33; family SM23-33; genus CAYWTX01. The sequence goes on from CAYWTX010000254.1 coordinate 4,981, forward strand.
CGCATGATCCGGCGTTTCTGCCGGAAGTACGACATTTCGGCCAACATGCCGTACCAGGAACTGCCGCCCGCGGCACGGCAGGCCATCATGCACGGCGACGAGGAGTTCGAGGGCGTCATCCCGAACCTCACCCGGCGATGGAAGAACACCGACAGCGAGTTCGTCAAGACGCGGCTGCACGGGTACCTGTCGGAGCAGCCGTGCACAGCGTGCGGGGGCGCGAGGCTGCGCCCGGCGAGTCTGGCGGTGACGGTCGGGGGCAGGAACATCGACGACGTGACGCGGATGTCGATCGCGGGTGCGTTGGAGTACTTCGCCCACCTGCCGCTGGACGCGGAGAAATCGCAGATCGCCCACACGATCCTTCGCGAGATCGGCAGCCGGTTGCGGTTCCTGGCCGACGTGGGGCTGGACTACATCTCGCTGAACCGCACGTCGGCGACGCTGTCGGGCGGGGAGGCGCAGCGGATCCGCCTGGCCACGCAGGTGGGCAGCGGGCTGGTGGGCGTGTGCTACGTGCTGGACGAGCCGACGATCGGCCTGCACCAGCGGGACAACGCGCGGCTGATCGGCACGCTGCTGCACCTGCGCGACATGGGCAACACGGTGATCGTCGTGGAGCACGACGAGGCCACGATGCGCTGCGCGGATCGGATCATTGACATGGGTCCGGCCGCGGGGCGGCACGGCGGGCGTCTGGTGGCGCAGGGGACGATCGAGGAGATCCTGCGGTCGCCGGAGTCGGTGACGGGGAAGTACTTGTCGGGCGCGATGAAGATCGCGATGCCGGGTCTGCGGCGGAGGATGTCGCCGTCGCGGTGCGTGGAGCTTCGCGGCTGCCGTCAGAACAACCTGAAGAACGTGGATGTGAAGGTGCCGCTGGGCGGGATCGTGTGCGTGACGGGCGTGAGCGGGTCGGGCAAGAGCACGCTGGTGAACCTGACGCTGCTGCGTGCGCTGCGTCGGCGGATCTACAACTCGCGGGAGAAGCCCGGCGAGGTGGACAAGGTCCTCGGCGTGGGCAAGGTCGACAAGGTGATCGAGATCGACCAGTCGGCCATCGGGCGCACACCGCGGAGCAACCCGGCGACGTACACGGGCGTGTTCGACCTGATCCGGCAGTTGTTCGCCAAGACGCGCGAGGCGAAGATCCGCGGCTACAAGCCGGGCCGGTTCAGCTTCAACGTCAAGGGCGGGCGGTGCGAGGCGTGCCAGGGGCAGGGCACCAAGAAGATCGAGATGCACTTCCTGCCGGATGTGTACGTGACCTGCCAGGAGTGCAAGGGCACGCGCTACAACCGGGAGACGCTCGAGGTGCGGTACAAGGGCAGGAGCATCGCCGACGTGCTGGCCATGCGAGTCGAGGAGGCCCTGGCGTTCTTCGAGAACTTCGCCAAGGTCAAGCAACTGCTCAAGGCGCTGAACGACGTGGGGCTCGGGTACGTCGAGCTCGGCCAGAGCAGCACGACGCTGTCCGGCGGCGAGGCGCAGCGCGTCAAGCTCGCCGCCGAGTTGGGCAAGAGCCCGACCGGCCACACGCTGTACGTGCTGGACGAGCCGACGACCGGGCTGCACTTCGCGGACATCGACAAACTGATGAACGTGCTGAACCGCCTGGCCGACATGGGCAACACGGTGGTGGTGATCGAGCACAATCTGGACGTGATCAAGTGCGCGGACTGGATCATCGATCTGGGTCCCGAGGGCGGCGAGGCGGGCGGGCGCGTCGTAGCCGAAGGGACGCCCGAGGACGTGGTGAACGTGGCGGGCTCGTACACGGGGCAGTACCTGCGAGAGCACCTGGCGGTCGAAGCGGGGCGGGCGGGGTAGACGGCGAAGGGGGGGGCCTGGCGGGCGCGAGTCAAGGCGCGGCCTCCTTCGCGGGGCGATTGCATCTTCGTCGATGCTGTGGTAAAGGAAACGGCGGCGACTTGCGTTGTGAAGGCGTACAATTCTGCGAAGTGAAGGTTGAGCAAAAGCGGGAGTACAACATGCGGAAGCTGCTGGCGTTGACCGTGATCCTGGCGCTGGGCGCCGTCCTGCCGGGCTGTTGCCCGTGCGGGATGGTGGTGAGCTGCGAGGAGGACCCGGGCGTGGCGCCCCCGTCACATGCCTGCGCCGGGTGCTGGCAGCCCAGGGACACCGGGCCGGCGCCGGAGAGCATCGTCGATTGGTGCAGGCCGAGATGCGACACCGGCCCGGCGCCGCGGGTTTGCGTGCTGGGGCCCTGCCCGCTGTTCAAGGAACCGGCTGAGAGTTGCTGTCGCCCGGCGTGTTTGCCTCGATAGGCACAGGGCCGCCGCCGGTCGATGGAACGGCGAACGTTCGCGCGACGGGGGGAGGCGTTCGCACGGCCACCGGGCGGGCGACCAGGAACGCCGCGCCCATCAGCACGAAGATCAGCAGCACGACGGCCACGCCCATGACCAGGCCGGTGACCCACATGCCGACCCGCTTACGGACCAGGCCGACGATGAACAGCGCAAGGCCCGTGATGCCCAGGGCCAGCACCACACCGGCCATCAGCAACGCGATGACTCCCCAAGTGGCCGTTCCGCTTGACATCGTGCCAATCTCCCAGCGAGAAGCGGTACCGTCGCGGTCCATCTCTGGCGTGCGCGGACGCGACGCCAACTGGCAAACGCCGCAGCTTGGGCATTATTGCCGCAGATCGGTCAGTGGAACAGGGGCAAGCGGAGTTCCCGGGGCGGGGGCTGGCAAGGCGGGGGCTTCCCCCGCGGCAGGCCGAGCACTACACTGCCGGCATGGAACGTCCTGAAAGCTGCATCGAGCTAGCGGGTGGAAGTCCCGCCACGGTAAGCGCCGTAGCGCCGTGTAGCAGGCCCCGGGCGGCAGGGGCGACCCTGTCGTTTGAGTGGGGCGTCAAAAGCCCTCCGGTGGTTGTA
>CAYWTX010000255.1:0-39694 GCA_964461295.1 uncultured Planctomycetaceae bacterium
CCCAAAATCGAAGGGAACTTCGGTTTAGTGTTTGCTCAATCAGGCCCACAACTCTCGCGATTATGCCGGCTCCCGTTCACCACCATGAGAATGCCTTGTCACAGCGAAGGTGAAAGGGGCATTTGTAGCATTCGTCAGTGCCGGGGGCGTTCCGTTCTTCCTCGACGCGGCGGATACGCTGATACCCGGCCGCGAAGCGACGGAGTGTCAAGGCCCAAGCGTTCGGATTGAGATGTGCAGGGGTGCGCTGGAATGCGGGCTTGCGGATTCGCCCCAGGTCGTTAACCCACCGATACTCGTCAAAGAAAGTCAGGCATTCCCGCGCCTTGTGCTTGGCTAACGCGTGCTGGCAATAGATCGCCATCTGCAACTCGTCGGTGTTCCCAAAGTTCCTCCCGGTCTTGTGGTCGATCACGGCGACCAAATCCCCCTTGCGAAGGACAAGGTCCACGACACCGATGCACGGAGGCAGGCGCCGACCCAAGGACAGGACGAAGGGCTCCTCGATGGCAGCGACCTCCCAGCCCGTCATCGCGTTCTCGACAAGAAGACGGACGGCATTTTTCAGGTGCCTCTGGTCCTCTTCGTCCCTATGCCTTCGGATCAGCGGCTCCAAGGCGTCCGGCTCCAGTTTGGCACCACGGGCCATCGCGCGGTAGAACCTGTCCGCGGCCTCGTGGAACGTTCGCCCTTTGGCGAAATACGATGGTTCCGGGCGCAACCGGACGCCGGCCACGTACTCCAGGTAGTACCGGTATGGGCAGAACTCCACGGAATTGATCTTGCTGTAACTGAGATAGGGAACCCGTTCCCGGTCGAGCGACCGCATGAAGCTCTGCATTGAGCCTTTATGGGCCGCAAGGGCGGCGGCGATTGCTCTGCAACCGTGCATGGCAGGTTTGCCGTTCATGTGCGCCTCAAGGCATCTTCCCGTGCATGCCTCTGGCCCGTACCCGCCGAAGTCGGGCGCGTCAACTTGTCCACGGCGAGACAGTACCATGCCACGCGGGGTGCGCCAACCGGCAAGATGGTGGTAAGAAGGCATCACGAAAGCAGATGACTTTCTCTGGCGGATCGCTGCGGGAGACGGTATACGAATCCCTTCCTGGTTCCTCCAACAACACGCAAAAGGAGCAGATTCCATGGCGAAGAAGAGCGTCAAGAAGCACGCCGGCCCGGACACCGACTGGTTCGTCGATGCGCGGTTCGGGATGTTCATCCACTGGGGGCTGTACGCGCTGGGCGCGCGGCACGAGTGGATGATGCACCGCGAGAAGGTGCCGGCCGACGTCTATGAAGGCCGGTACTTCAGCAGGTTCAACCCCGACCTGTACGACCCACGGCAGTGGGCGCGCATGGCCCGCGAGGCCGGCATGAAGTACTTCGTCATCACCACCAAGCACCACGAAGGCTTCTGCCTGTTCGACAGCAAGCACACCGACTACAAGGCGCCCAACACCCCGGCCGGGCGCGACCTCATCAAGCCGATGGTCGAGGCGTTCCGGGCCGAGGGGCTGCGCGTGGGCTTCTACTACTCGCTGATCGACTGGCACCACCCGGAGTTCCCCATCGACCGCATGCACCCGCTGCGCGAGGACATGGAGGCCCGGCAGCGCGAGAAGGGCCGCGACGTCCGCAAGTACGCCGCGTACATGCGCGGGCAGGTCCGCGAACTGCTCACGGGCTACGGCAAGATCGACATCCTGTGGTTCGACTTCTCCTACACCGGACCCGACGGAAAGGGCCGCGACGACTGGGAGAGCGCCAAGCTCCTCGAGATGGTGCGCGAGCTCCAGCCGGGGATCATGGTCGATAACCGCCTCGACCTGCCGGGCGAGCCGGACTTCGTCACCCCCGAGCAGTTCATCCCGCCGCGCTGGCCGACGAACGCCGAGGGGCGCAGGCAGGTGTGGGAAGCCTGCCACACGTTCAGCGGCTCGTGGGGCTACCACCGCGACGAGGCCACGTGGAAGTCCGTCAAGCAGTGCATCTGGCTGCTGGTGGACTGCGTGAGCAAGGGCGGCAACCTGCTGATGAACGTCGGCCCCACCGCCCGCGGCGAGTTCGACGACCGCGCCCGCGACCGCCTGGCCGGCTACGGCGCGTGGATGAGACGCCACGGGCGAAGCATCTACGGCTGCACGCAGGCGCCCGACGACCTGGCCGCGCCGGAGGGCACGAAGCTGACGTGGAACCCGGCCACGAAACGCATGTACGTGCACCTGCTGAGCTACCCGTTCCGCAACCTGTACCTGCCGACGTTCGAGGGGCGGATCGAGTACGCCCAGTTCCTGCACGACGCCAGCGAACTGAAGTTCACCGACGCCAACGCGGAGAAGAAGACCCCGCCGATGGTGGAACTGCCGGCGGTGACGCCGAACGTCGAGGTGCCGGTGATTGAACTGGCTATCAAGGCGTAGGCCTTGCTGAGCGGCCGGAATCGGACACTGGTCGGGTAATCCAGGGCGGGCAACCGCCCAGGCTTACCCGCCCAGTGTCCATCAAAGTCGGATTGTGGGGTTGGATGTTCGCTTCCTCCCTTGGCCGGGGCGTCCCCTGCTCGAACGCCCCACGTGCCGTCTGGAGCGGGATCCCGCACTCGGTCGCGAGGGCCTAGCCCTTGGGCAGCAGCGGCTTGGCCCTGGCGGCGCCGCCTTCCGGTTCGGACAAGACCAGCACGATGTACACGTCGTCGGCGTAGCTGCCGTCGCGTTGCCGATTCGTCTCGATCAGGACATACCCGCCGTTGTCCTTGCAGTGCGTGACGTGGACGGCTGAATGGTCCGCGTAGTCGATGGCCGGCACCGCGAACGCCCGGCCGACGAGGAAGGTCTGGATGAGTTTGGCGTACTTGGGTCCCGGGTCGATACGTGTCAGGCGGACGTAGATCAGCCGTCCATCCAGGCTGGCGAAGTCCTCGGTGATCCGCCGCACCTGGTCCTTGTCGTCGGCCCTCGCCGCAGCCAACACCAGGCCCTTGTAGCGTTCGTAGATCGCGCGGTACGCTGCGTCGCTGTTCGCCGCGGCTGCGCCGGCCGCCGCGGCGCCCGGTTGGGTGGCGGGGCGTGTGGCGGGCGCCTCGGCGGGCCTGAGCTTCGCCTCTTCGCTCGCGGCCGGGGCGCCCGGCAGGCTGCCAATCACCTCCGGCAGGGCATCGTTGGCGCCGAGCGTCCAGCTTGTGCTCTTCGGTCGCTGGAAGCCCCACTCGCCGTCGGGGTACACCCAGGCCGTGCGAAGCAGCTCCTTGCCGCGGTAGAAGCCGATCTGCCACTTGACCATGCCCGCGCTGGGCGACATCGCCCGCACGGTCATCGCCTCGCGCAGTTTCTTGATCGCGGCGGCGTCGGTGATCGTCAACTTCCTGTTCGTTCCAGGCGGGAAGACCTGTTCGACCACCACCCGGTCGGCGTGCTCGACGGCCGGCAGGTCGTCGGACTTGGCCAGGCGAAGGGCCTCGCCTTGCGTGCGGGCCTCGCGGACGGGGCGCACGCCGGCGGGCGGCGCCGACGCTTCCTCGGACAGGTCCTTCCACTCGCCGAGCGGCCAGGGGACGTTCCGCTGCGTCCATTGGCGGAAGCCGCCCTTGACGGCGAGAATCACGTGGTACGTGGCGCGGACGCTCTTGGTCCCATCGGGAGCGACGGTTACGGTGAGGCGTTTCCTCGCCAGGCCGGCGGGGTAGGGACGTACCAGCTTGGTCCCATCGGGAGCGACGGTTACGGTGAGGCTCTGGCGCTGGGCACCGTCCTTGCCGATGGCCATCGTGGCGGCCTGGCCCGCCAGGACGCGCATCCGGGGGCCAAGCACGTTGTCGTCGGGCAATCGCACGAGAACGTCGTACTGCTCATTGGCATCGGCGACGGCGGCGATGCGCATCTGCGGCGGCTTTGCGGCGGAGGGGGTCGAGGTCCCCGCGTCGGCCGCGGGACCGGTGAGCGAGCAGCCGACGATGGCGGCGGCGAGTGCGACGGCGAGCAGCCCGGCCAGGGCACTGCGACGGAGGACGTCGCCGCGGCCCGCCGCGGCGGGCGATAGCAGGCGCTGGATTCGCTGCATGAGGGAACCTCCTTCCGCGGCCATCGCGAAGTGCGGGCGGGGCGTCGCGCGGCCGTGATCGGCCGCGGCCGTCAACGCGCGGGCGTAGTCGTACCGGTTCGCCCCGGCCGAGACGGCCAGGTCGTCGCAGCAGCTTTCGCGCTCGCGGCGGATAGCTCTGCCGATCCACCACGTGGCGGGGTGATAGAACAGGACGGACTCGATGGCGACCTGCACGAGGTTGGCCAGGTAATCGTGGCGGCGCACGTGGGCCAGCTCGTGGGCGATCAACGCCTGGAGCTGCGCGGGCGTCAGGCCGCTCAGCAGCGCCGCCGGCAGCAGGATCACCGGGCGCAGCACGCCGACGACGGCCGGGCCGGCTGCGCGGGCGCACGCCAGCACGCGCACGGCGCGGCCGATGCCGAGGCGCTGGGCCGTTTCACGGACGGCGGTCAGCACGTGCTCGCCCGCGTCGTGTTCGCGGCCCAGGCGGCGCAGCCGCCACGTCAGGGCGACGCCCCCCGTGTGCCACAGACCCACCAGCAGTACGCCGAGGGTCCAGAGCAGGACCAGCCACGGGAGGGCGGGCTGGAGAGTGGCAGCGGCTTCCTGGAGGAGGGAGGGGGATTGCGGGCGAAGTGGGTCGGTGGGGCGAACGGGTGCGGGAAGCGGCGCGGGCGCAGGGGTGTCTGCGCGAGACGCCCGAGGCCCTTCGGAGGATGCCGTGCCACCAAGACCTGCGCTGAAGGGGGCGGCGGGAGCAACCGCGGCGCGATTCGTCGCGGCGAGGTCCGGCGTTCGCGGGGGCGTCACCACCGCGAACGTGCCCGCGAGCAGCGCCATCGACGCCAACAGGGCGGCGCACGCGCAGGCGTATCGCACGGTCGCGCGGCGGCGCGGCACGATCGCCAGCGCGACCGCCAGCGCCGCGCCCACGGCGGCCATCTGCCACAGCGAGTGCACCAGCGCCCAGCCGAGGCGGTGTACGAACGGGTTGGCTGCAAGGTCGGTCAGCGAGTTCATCTTGTCTCTCCTTCCATTCGGTCGATGTAACTGCGAATCTCCGCCAGTTGCTCGCCGGTGAGCCCCCCGGCCTGGACGGCGCGGAGGACGAGCTTCTCGGCCGCTCCGGCGAACACGCGGTCGATCACGTCGCTGACGATGCCGGCCTGGGTGGCCTCCTGGCTGACGGCGGGGCGGAAGCGGATGGGGCGCTCGCTGTCGTCGCGGACGAGCAGGCCCTTGTCAACCATGACCTGGAGCATCTTGGTGGTGGCGGACATGATGGTTTGTCGGCCGGCTTGGAGGGCTTCGTGGACCCCGCGGGCGGTGCTGGGCCCGCGGTCCCAGAGGGTGCGGAGGATCCGCAGTTCGAGTTCGTTGGGTTGCGAGGAGGGCTTCCGTGACATTGGCTTCTCCTGTCTTGTGGGCGGCAGCTTACATACTTCAACGCACGTTGGACGAATTTATTCGCATGAAGTTCCGCCAAAGTCAAGAAGAAAATGCGAATTAATTAGCATCACAGCAGGGGCGATGGCTGGCGGGCAGGCGATGGGCGCTCGCGATTCGCCCCTTCGCGCCGGCGCGGAAGCCGCGGTATCATGTCCGCTCACTGGTTTGGCCCCCCTGGGATAGGAGCAGACCCTTGGCGACGTACGGCCTGGAGCAACGGAAGCAGCGGTGGTGCGATTTCCTGTCCATGGACAAGCCCGCGCAGCATGTGTTCATGATCGGCGTGGAGGACGGGAAGGTGCCGGCCCGCCCCTGGCCGCGGTGGGACAACGTCCCCCAGCGGATCGAGTGGGCCTGGGACGCCTACCGGCGGAAGATGGAGCGGATGGAACTGTACGCCGACGACACCGTGCCGTTCCTGCACGTCTATACCGGCACGGAGATCTACGCCGAAGCCTTCGGCTGCGGCGTGGCGTACCCGGAAGACAACATGCCGTTCGCGCGGCCGCTGGTGGACAACGCCGTCGATGCCGCGAAGATCAAGGTGCCCAGGCTCGAGGACACGCCGCTGATGCGGCTGCTGGACATCGGCGACGAGTTGCGGCGCCGTGCCGGCGGCAAGGCGGTGATGGGCATTGTGGACATTCAGAGCCCGATGGATATCGCCGCACAGATCTGGGACAAGAACACGTTCTTTATCGCGATGCTGGAGTGCCCCGAGGCCGTGTGGGAGTTGGCCGGGAAGGTGGGCGAGTTGTTCTGCGCGTTTTTCGACGAGTGGTTCCGCCGCTACGGCAGGGACTTCATCGCCCACTACCCCAGCTACTACATGCCGCGGGGACTGACGCTGTCGGAGGACGAGGTCGGCTCGATCAACGTCGAGGTGTTCCTGGAACTGTTCCTGCCGGAACTGGTGGAGTTATCCAACCGCTACGGCGGGCTGGGCATGCACTGCTGCGCCACGGCCAGGCACCAGTGGGAGCACTTCCTGAAGATTCCCGACCTGCGGCTGCTGAACCTGGTTCACAACAAGGAGTACCTGGCGGAGGCGTACCAGTTCTTCGGCCCGCACACGGCCCAGATGCACTGCTGGTGCGGTGACGGAGAACCTGAGCAGTGGCTCAGGCTCTACCCGCCCGGCGCTCGCGTCGTCCTCCAGCCGACGGCCAAGAGCGAGGATGACGCGAGGCGCGTGAGCGAGCGGCTCTGCAAGTTGCTCAATCGCTGAGAGGTCGGTCCGATCCGACGGACCCTTCACAGCCCGGCCTTCGCCAGCAGCCCACTCACCAGCGTCTGCAACGCGTCCAGCGAGAAGTGCTTCTTGCCGGCCGCGAAGTTGTGCTCGCCGATCTCGGCGCGGCGCCGGGGGTCGGTGAGGACGGCGACGATCTGGTCAGCCGCGGCCGAGAGCTTCTTCCGCGACACGTGCACCAGGCCGCGGTCGTCCTTGCCGGCGACTTTGTCGCCAAGGCTGACGACGTCGAAGCCGGCTGAGGCGATGTCGGTCTTCCACACGGGGTACTCGAACAGCACGACGGGCAGGCGGGCGAACACGGCCTCGATGAACTGGTTGCCCCAGCCTTCCCACGTGCTGGGGTATGTGACGAAGTCGGCCAGGACGTAGCTGTCCCACAGCGAGTAGACCTTGGCGCCGTCGGCGCCGGTCTCGCGGCTGTGCTTGACGCGGTCGCCCACGTGGCGCATGTCCACGCCCTTGTCCCTGGCGTGGGCCTGGAGAGCGCCCCAGTAGTCGCCGCTGATGCCGATGGTCTCCACAATCCCCGCGCACAGCAGGACAATCTTCGCGCCCGCGTGGAACCTGCCTCCCGCGGCCGTGGACGCCCCGCTCATCGCCTTGCGGCGGGCGGGCCTGTTCAGTTCGGCCACGACGTCGATGGCCATCTCGATTCCCTTGCGGTCGAGGATTCGCGTGGCCTGGAGGAAGACCAGGTCGTCCTTGCCCAGGGCGAACGACGCGCGGAAGTCGGCGTTGTACTCGTCGGCCTGCCAGACGGGCTGGTCGAAGTCGAACACGTTGGGCACGACGGTGGCGTCGATGTTCTTGCGTTTCTTCAGCTCGGCCTGGGCGATGTGGTTGATCATCACGTGCTGGACGTTGGGCAGCTTGGTGGGGAAGTAGCGTTCGTAGATGCTCGCGACGGTGTGGCATGTCGGGCGCACCTCGCCGCTGGACTCGAAGTAGAAGTCGTGGCTGTGGATGATCGTCGGCAGGCCGGTCTTGCGGATGACGCGGTGGAACGCGATGGCTGCGGCGGGCTGGTAGCCGCCCGAGCAGAGGTTGTTGGGCACGAGCAGGTTGATCTTCTTTTCGTCGAAGAATCGCAGGAGCTTGGCCTCGAGCACGTCGGCGTGATTGTAGATGTCCAGTTCTAGGTCCTGCTCGCTGGCGTAGTCCTTGAACTCGACGGTGCCGTTGCGGAGGATCTTCCACGTCTTGGGATGCTGGGCGTACAGTTCGGGGATGTTGTAGTTGGTGGGCACGTCGTCGTTGCCGGAGCAGTACCACACGGCGTGGCCCATGCGGTCGCGCAGCACCTGCCGCCACTTGTCCACCTCCAGCGACACGCCGTCGGTCCGCCCCAGCCGGTTCTGGAAGAACGAAATCACCGCCATGGAAGGTTCTCCTGGTCTCTGGCCGTCAAGGCGGCGAATCGTACCGCCGCGCACATTCCGCGCCAAGTGCCGCGGGGCTTTCAGCTTCCCTTCAGCCCTCATCGCCTACCCTCACACGCCTATGCGCGAGCCGCGCCGAATCGCTCGCGGAAAGAGGAACCATGCAGAACCCGGTCCCGGTTGCGAGCGTGTCCCAGCCGTCGCCCAGCCGTCCTCTGCTGCGCCTCGCGGGCGGGCGGTTCGGCGGCCTGCGCATCCTGCTGCTGGTGTCGCTCTCGGCCGCGGCGGCGCTGCGATGCGCGCTGCTGGCCGTGTCGCCTCAGGCGGACTTCGGCGCCGCGGCGCTGCTGGCAACGTACCAGAAACTTGGCCTGCTGACGGGGGACCCGCTGGTCGTGATCGAGCCGGTCCAGCGGGCGAAGGCCTACCGCGTCGGGGCGGGCGAGGACATGGCGCCCGCGGGCATGGACCAGGGCCTGCTACGCGACTGCATCGCCTACTACCAGACGGCCAGCCGCATGCTCAGACATGGCCCTGCGAGGCGCGGTTCGCGATAATCGGGTATGTCCGTCAACCGGCAAATCCTCCTTTCCCTTGCGGTCCTCCTGGGGCTGTTTGCGCTGTTCGAGTTGACGGAACTGGACGTGGCCGTGCAGGACGGGTTCTTTCGCCGCGACGGCGGCGGATGGGTGGTGAGCCGCGAAGAGCCGATCGGCCGGGCGATCTTCTACACGGGCGCCAAGGTGGCCATCATCGTGTTCGGCTGCGTGTGCGCGGGGATCTGGGCGGCGTCGTACCGCCGGCCGGCGTTGGCGGAGCATCGGCTGTTCTGCATGCGGATGGTGGTCGCGATTGCGGCGGTGTCGCTGGCGGTGGCGGCGTTGAAGAAGGCGACGAACGTGTACACGCCTGCTCAGGCCCAACGGTACGGCGGGAAGAAGCCCATCGTGAAGGTGCTGACGCGCAATCCGCCGGGGTTTGAGACCAGGCCCGGCGAAGGCTGGCCGGCGGGGCACGCGGCGCCGGGCTTCGCCCTGATGATGCTGTACCACGCGCTGCGCCGGCCGCGGTGGCGATGGGCGGGTCTGGCGATGGGCCTGGGCGCCGGCTGGGCGATGGGGATGTACCAGGTGCTGAAGGGCGCCCACTACATCAGCCACGTGCTGATCTCGATGACGCTGGCGTGGGTGCTGATCCTGCTGATCGCGCGATTCGGCTTCGTGGGCGGCGGGCCGGGCGGCTATCATGGGGGCCGACGTCCGCCGGCAGCGGGCGATGGGCGCGGAGTGCGGCGATGCGGGTGCTGATCGTCGAGGACGAGGCCAGGCTGGCCCGGAACGTGGCGGAGGTGCTGCGGAGCCGCTGCTCCCACGCCGTGGACGTGTCGCACGACGGCGAGGACGGGCGGCACCTGGCCATGACCAATCCCTACGACCTGATCGTGCTGGACCTGATGCTGCCCAAGGTGGACGGGCTGACGATCCTGAAGGACCTCCGCGGCAAGGGGCATCGCACGCCGGTGCTGGTGCTCACCGCCCGCGACGCCACCGAGGACGTGATCCGCGGGCTGGACCTGGGGTGCGACGATTACATCACCAAGCCGTTTGAGATGGCCGAACTGGTCGCCCGCTGCAAGTCGCTGATCCGGCGTTCCTACGACCGTCCCTCGCCGGTCATTCGCGCCGGCGACCTGGCCATCAACACCGCCACCCGCGTGGTCAGCCGCGCCGGGCGGGATGTCATCCTGCCGGCCATGGAATACCGCCTGCTGGAGTACTTGGCGCTGCGGGAGAACGAGGTGGTGTCGAAGACCGACATCCTGGAGCACCTGTACGACTTCGATTGCGAGCGGTTCTCCAACGTGGTGGAGGTGTACGTTTCGTCGTTGCGCCGCCGGCTGGACCCGGGCCCCGAGCACACTCTCCTGCACACGGTCCGTGGACAGGGGTACATCCTGGGGAGTCGAACGTCGTGAGGCCCATCTCGCTGCGATGGCGAATCTCGCTGCTGGTGGGGGCGATGCTCGCGGCCGTCATCGCGATCATCTCGGCCGTCGCGTACTACGACCAGCACGAGTCGATGCTGCGCAACGCCGACGGAACGTTGCGGGTGATGAGCGCCAGCGTGGCGACGGAACTGGACGAGCCGTGGACGCCCGGGCAACTTCACGAACAGATGCGGTCGATCCTGGGCACGCGCCGCGGGCAATGGCTGGCGCCCTGCCGCGTGTGGCTGGACGGCAGCGCCTCGGACCTGCTGCTCAGCCATGAACCCAACTCCCCCATGGGCCGGTGGCTGAGGCAGCTTCCGGCCGAGCGTCCACCTGCACTGAACGGGAGCGTATGTTTCTTCGCCGCGCCGGCCGGCGAGAAATACCGGTTCCTCTGGTCGCGTCGGGCGATGAAGCGGGGGCAGACGAACCTGGTCGTGGGGATGTCGTGGTCGTATGCCCGGCACGAGATGTGGGAATTCCTGCGGATGCTGCTGATCCTGGGCGGATGCATAACCGTGATCTCGGAGATCGCCGTCACGCTGATCGTCTTTCGGGCCAGCCGTCCGTTGAAGCTGGTCGCCCATCGCCTGGCGGGCATCACCCACGCCAACCTCGCCGCCGAGGACCTGTCGGACGTTGACGCCCCGGCCGAGCTGCGGCCGTTCCTGGCCGCCCTGCGCCAGATGCTGCTGCGGCTGGACAAGGTCTTTCAGCAGCAGCGGCGGTTCACCGCGGACGCGGCGCACGAGTTACGTACGCCGCTGGCGTTGGCGAAGAGCACCCTCCAGGCGGCCCGGCTGACTCGTGGCGGCGGGCAGATCGGCGAGCAGGCGGAGAAGGAGGTCGTCGGCGACCTGGACCGGATGGAGCGGCTGGTGAACCAACTCCTGGACCTTTCGAAGCTGGATGAGGACGGCAAGGCGCCGCGCGATGAGGTCGTGGCACTGCACGACCTGCTGAGCAGGCTTGCGGTGGAGTATGAGCCGCTGGCGGCCGCGACGGGCGGGCGCGTCGTGGCTGGCGCGGGGCCCGCGACGTTGGTCAGGGGCAGCGAAGCGGAGTTGTCCCGTCTCTTCGGCAATCTGCTGGACAACGCGCTGAAGCACGGGCCGGAGGGCGGAACGGTGACGGTGAGCCTGGGCGTCGAGGATGGCCGCTGCGCCGTCGCCGTCCACGACGAAGGGGGGAAGATCGTCGCCGAGGACCTGCCGCGGCTGTTCGACCGCTTCTACCGGGCCGACAAGTCCCGCGCGCGGAGCACGGGCGGCACGGGGCTTGGCCTGGCCATCGCCCGCGAGATCGCCCGCCGTCACGGCGGGGAGATCGAAGTTGCCTCCGGCTCGCGCGAAGGCACCACGTTCACGGTACGGCTGCCGCTGCCGGGTGGCGCACAGCCCGACTGAACCCGGCAGCGCCGGGGTCAATCCACGAACTCGACCTGGAGTTGGAGGATGTTGCTGACGGCCCGCGTCGGCTGATTGGGGTAGGTGAGGTAGAGGAAGGCGTCGGCTTTCTGCGGCAGGTCCTCATCCGTCTCCGGCCACCAGTTCAGGACAGCCCTCTGCTCGCGCAGCATGGGGTTGAGGGCGGTTTCCGAACTGCGGGCGACGACCTTGCCTGTCCAGTGCAGTTCGACACGCGTGCCGAGGAGCAGCTTGCCCGCCTTGGCCGGGACCTCCTTGCCCGGCACGCGAAACGCCGTCACCGCAACGGGCAGGTTCGGATTCCTCGTGGTCTTGCCCGTGTTGACGATCTTGATCACCGCGTCCTGCACAGGCCGGATGAGTATGACGCCTTCGGTCGTCGCCAGCGACGTTTTGGGCAGACTCGACTGCCAACTGTCCGTGGAGGACCAGAACCGGCCGCCCTTCTTGATCGCGGCCCGGAGAGCATCCGCCTCGCGAGCATCCTCCTCGTCCCGGTCGGCGACAGCCGGCGCGATCATCGTGGGGGCTGAGGCGGTGGTCCCGGCGGATTCCTTCGTGGCGGGAGCGGCGGGCCCGCGGTCATCCTCGCAGCCGACCACGGCCGCTGCGACGACCAGGAGTCCGATGGAACCTGCGCAACGTGCGAACCGAGGCAGAAGAACCATCCTCACGTCTCCTTACAGAGCGCATCCACGACTGCATCGCATTCCTTCTTCACGGCAACGCGAGGACATCATACCGGCGGGCGAGGAGGAAGTGTGTGCGTGTGCGCGTCACACGATCAGCATCGCGTCGCCGTAGGAGTAGAAGCGGTAGCCCAGCCGCTGGGCCTCGGCGTAGGCCGACAGGATCGCCGCCAGGCCGTCCGTGCGCCCGGGGCCGCAGAACGCGGCCACCAGCATCAGCAAGGTGCTGCGGGGCAGGTGGAAGTTGGTGATCATCGCGCTGGCGGCGTGGAACTCCGCCGGCGGATACAGGAACAGATCCGTCCATCCGCTGGTGGGGCGGATGCCGCCCGATCTCGCGGCCGACTCCAGCACCCGCACCGCGGTGGTCCCGACGGCCACGACGCGTCGGCCCTCGCGGCGGGCGGCGTTGACCGCCTCGGCCGCGGGGGCGGGCAGTTCGTACCACTCGCGGTGCATGCGATGGGCGGAGAGGTCGTCGGTTTTCACCGGGGCGAACGTGCCCAGCCCCACGTGGAGCGTGACGGCTGTGTGCCGCACCCCGCGCCGGGCCAGGCGCTGGAGCAGCTCGGGCGTGAAATGCAGGCCGGCGGTGGGGGCGGCGACGGCCCCGGGCGAGCGGGCGAACACCGTCTGGTACCGCTCGCGGTCGGCGGCGGCGCCGGCTGCCTGCTTCCGCGCGATGTAGGGCGGCAGCGGCGCCAGGCCGAAACGTTCGAGGACTTCGACGGCGGGGAGGGGGGGCACGACGGCGAGGACCCAGCGCCCGTCGCCGGAGGATTCGCGAAGTTCGAGTTGCACCGAGGGAAGGTCCGGGACCTGCCCCGCTGAAGCGGGCAGGCCTTCAGGACAGAGGAGCAGAACCTCGCCAATCCTGCAACGGTTAGCGCCCTTCAGGAGCACTTCCCACTGCCCGCGGGCAAGCTCGCGGAGGAACAGCCCTTCGATCCGCCCGCCGGTGCGGCGGCGGCAGAAGAACCTGGCCGGCACCACCCGCGTGTCGTTGAGAACCAGCAGGTCGCCGTCGCGGAGCAGGTCCGGCAGTTCGCCGAAGACGTGGTGGCCCAGGGCGGCGCCGGCGCGGTCCAGCACCATCAGCCGCGATTCATCGCGGCGGGCGGGCGGCTGTTGTGCGATCAGCCGCTCGTCGAGCGGGTAGAGGAAGTCGCCGGCGGTCACGGACATGGGCTGCTCGGTATCGTCGCGCGGAACACCGTGCCGCCTGCCTGGCGCGGCAGGGCCTCGATTCGCCCGTGGTGGACCTCCATGATCTGCTTGCAGATGGCCAGTCCCAGGCCGCTGCCTTGCGCGAACTTCTGCTTGGCCTCGTTGGAGCGGAAGAACTCCTCGAACAGCCTGCCTCGCGCTTGCTCGCTGATGCCGATTCCCGTATCCGCCACCGTCAGGACTGCGTCGGGTCCCTCGGCCGCGACGGACACCTCGATCCGCCCGCCTTCGGGCGTGTACTGGATTGCGTTGGTCACCAGGTTGGTCAGCAGTTGCCGGAGCAGTTCCTCGTTGCCGGCCACCACGGCGGGGCGAGCGTCGCAGGTAAGCGTGAGCTTCGCCTCGGCGGCCTGCTTGGCGTACAGTTCGCAGATGGTGGCGGCCAGTTCGTGCAGGGCGATCGGCTGCATAGGGAACTCGCTGGCCGGGGCTGACCGCAGGCGCGAGTAGCGCCGCAGGTCGTCCACCAGTTCCATGAGGGCGGCCGAGCGTTTCACCGCCCGGCCGATCAGGCGCTGCTGCTCGCCGGTAAGGTAGGCGGAGGTGTCCATGGCGACGGCCTCCAGCATGCTCTGGATGGCGGCCAGGGGAGCCCGCATCTCGTGGCCTGCCTTGCGCATGAAGAAGCT
The DNA here is from genome assembly GCA_964461295.1 of uncultured Planctomycetaceae bacterium. Lineage (GTDB taxonomy): Bacteria > Planctomycetota > Phycisphaerae > SM23-33 > SM23-33 > CAYWTX01. The sequence goes on from CAYWTX010000255.1 coordinate 14,084, forward strand.
CTTGGCCTCGTCGAGAGCCTGGAGGCGGGTGTGGGCGGCTGCCAGCTCCCTCTCGCGGGCGCGCACGCGGTTGGCGATGGCGGAGGCGATGAAGACCAGCGTGAAGCTCGTCACGGTCAGCGCCGCGGTGGCCTGGAGCACGTAGATCCAGTTGGCGTGCAGGCCGTGCAGGACGCCGCCGGCGGCGACGCCGCCGCCGAGGTCCACGTGGACGTGGTCCAGCACGGCCTGGCCGCCGAAAGGATACTCGCCCCACGCCATGGCGTTGATGGACAGCGCGGCCGCGGCGGCGGCGGCGTAGGCCAGGGGCTGGGGGAGCAATTCGGAGGCGATGACCAGCGGCAGCAGGGCGAGGATGATGAAGCAGTTCTCGACGCCGCCGGTGAAATGGACCAGGGCGGTGACGGCGATGGTGTCGCAGAGGATCTGCCCCAGGGCCAGCAGGACGATGGTGCGGCGCGTGAACAGGTTGCGGGCCTTGAGGGACCAGATCAGCAGCGTGAAGGCCAGGTTGTAGGCAAAGATCAGCAAGGCGACCTGGAGAGGGGCGGCGACGACGGTTGTGCCGTCGGCGCGGTGGAACTTCACCGACAGCACGCCCCAGGCGAACGCCAGCAGGCCCAGCGTGGCCGCGGCCATGAACCACCGCACCTGCGTAAACCAGCCCAGGCGGTCCAGGAGTTCCTGTTCGGCGAGGCTGAGGCGGCCGTCGGCGGTCGGCGGCGCGTCGATGGATTGGGTCGCCGGCATGACGTCAGTCTAGCACGGCCGTGGTTGGGGCGGGAGTAGGCAGTTCTGACCGTGAACGACGAGGGACCGATGCGCAGGCAGGCGCGGCGGCGGGTTCCGTGGGAAGGCAGGAGCCTACGCGCTGAAGCGGGCAGGCCGAGGCGCTTGCGGCGTTTGCGCCCGGCGTGTTAGAAGAGACTTCGCGCCGCGCGCAGGCGGAAGGATGCTCCAAAGAGGAAGCAGCCCATGAAGTGGATCACACGTTCTGGCGTTCACGTCGATCGGGTTGCCTGCCCATGGCTGATCAGGCGATTCGTGGACTCCGAGGCAGCATTCCTGTTCGTGCCAGCCGGTCGGGTCTACGACGCCCTGTACGCATGGTGTCGCCTGGAGGCAGCCAAGCATGGCGGCTGAAGATGCGCCCCGCCCCTCGTCGCTGCGCCGCCTCGCCGATTTCCTGGGGCTGCGACGCAGCATCTTCGGGCTGCTGAGCATGGTCATCCTGGTCGGCATGGGCGAGCACATGGCCGAGCAGTTCCTCCCGCTGTATCTGCTGGCCTTGGGCGGCGGATTCATCTCGGTGGGCTTCCTCAACGGCATGGACAACCTGCTGGGGGCGCTGTACTCGTTTCCGGGCGGGTACCTGTCCGACCGCCTGGGCACCAAGCGGGCGCTGCTGATCTTCAACCTGGTCTCGATGGCCGGGTTCATCCTGGTGGTGCTCGTGCCGTCGTGGCCGGTGGTGCTGGCCGCGGCGGCGCTGTTCCTGTCGTGGACGGCCATCTCCCTGCCGGCGACGATGAGCCTGGTGGCCCGCGTGCTGCCCAAGAACAAGCGGACGATGGGTGTGTCGGTCCATTCGCTGGTGCGGCGGGTGCCGATGGCCCTGGGTCCGGTGGCCGGCGGCGCGTTCATCGCCGTCTGGGGCGTGGAGTTGGGCGTGCGGTTGGCGTTCGTTGGCGCCCTGCTGATGGCCGGCGTGGCGGCCGTCTTCCAGCAACTGCTCATCGAGGACGACCCGCCTGGAGATGCCTCCAAGCCCGCCGCCGAGCACAACCCGCTGCGGCTGTGGAAGTTCATGAGCGGCGACCTGCGCCGGTTGCTGGTCGCCGACATCCTGGTTCGTTTCTGCGAGCAGATTCCCTACGCCTTCGTGGTCATCTGGGCGGTCGGGACCCGGGACCATCCCGGGCCGGTGACGGCCATGCAGTTCGGCTTGCTGCGGAGCGTCGAGATGGCCACGGCGATCCTCATCTACGTGCCCGTGGCGTACCTGGCTGACCGGGGGAACAAGAAGCCTTTCGTGGTGATGACGTTCGTCTTCTTCACGCTGTTCCCGCTGATGCTGTACTTCTCGAATTCGTTCTGGATGCTGGTGGCGGCGTTTGTGCTGCGAGGGCTCAAGGAGTTCGGCGAGCCGACACGGAAGGCCCTCATCATGGACCTGGCCCCCGAGGATCGCAAGGCGGGCATGTTCGGCCTGTACTACCTCATCCGCGACGTGATCGTTTCGGCGGCGGCCTTCGGCGGGGCGCTGCTGTGGCAGCGCAGCCCGGCCCTGAACCTGATGACCGCCTTTGCGTTCGGGGCCGCGGGAACGGTCTGGTTCGCCCTTCGCGGCAAGGACCTGGGGCGCGGGCAGAGGCAAGAGTAGTCGCCCACGCCAACGAAGCCCAGGGATGGGCTAACGCCCCTGAAACAAGGACGCGCCTGGCCTTGCCCGGTGTCGCCGGACGAATGAGCGGTCGACAGTTCCGCTACACCAGTTTCCTCAGCGTCGCCTGGATCTCGTGCTTGTCTTCCTCGTTGCAGGAGTAGCTGAAGCAGGCCTTATTGGTCAGCGTGGCGGTGGCGCGCCCGGCCTTGGCGGCGAACTTCACCGCGGCCGACACCAGCGCCGGGGCGAACTTTTCCATGAATTCCTGGCCGTGGGTCGTGTCGAGGAACTTGGGGGCGTAGGGGCCGGAGGTGTAGGAATCGTGGGTGTAGTCGGTCACGCGGACCGAGCGGAGCACGAACCGTTGCACGAGTTTGGAGAGCTTCTCGATGGCCTCGGGCAGGTCCAGTTCGATCGGATCGACCACCACCGGCAGGGCCAAGCCGGCTGAAAGGAAGTCCGCCACCTGCTTGATGCCGGCCGCCGAGCCGGCGTAAACCTCCAGCGTTTCCTGAGCGGGGTGCAGGCCGAAGGGGTAGACCTGGACCTTCTCGACGGCCTCGGCCGTCACTTCCTTCGTGGTCGGGTCGAGCTTCTGCACGGCCTGGCGGACGCGGCGGATGATGGTGCCGAACACGGCCGCGGGGGCCGCGGAGTGGTTCAGCACGCCGAACTCCTGGTCGTCGGGGATGCCATAGGCCTCCAGGGCCGAGGCGACCTTGGCTGGGGCCGGACAGCCGCGAATCCGCGCGATGTTCAGTTTGTAGCTTGCCATGTTGTTCCTTCCGACCTCTCAACGGAGCCGGACAACAGAGCCGGGCCGTGCCGGCCCGGTTGCCTCCGACAAGTGCGCCGCCTTCCATCAGGTCAGGCATGATAGGGCGTGGGGCGATCCCGTCAAGCGCGGCGCGAGATTCGGCTGTCGCCCCGGCCGCGCCGAACGGGCCGTACACGACCCTTCCGCAGAGGCGGACGAGCGCGACGGCCGACCGCGCGGCCGGGAAGACGTCCAGCGGGCCGAAACCTGGCGGCGCAGCGTCGAAGCGGCTGATCGGCGTGATGCCGCACACATCCGCGCCCAAGCTGGCGGCCAGCACCTTCACTCGCGATGGGGTAGTCATTGCGGTCTCCTCGCTCCAGCCGCGGCATGGCGATGTCCCAGGGACGGACAACAAGAGTTCCAACAGTGGGCGCGTGCGGGAGCGGCCCATCGCGAGCCATGCGGGTTGAACAATTGGGCCGCGGCTGTATACCGCGCCGAACTTTCGGGCGAAGGAAGGTACTCATGAACGTCTGTGCGAGCAGATGCGTTCTTGTGCTGTGCGTGGCTTTTTTCGCGGGCCTGGCCATGGCCGCAAAGCCCGGCGCCAAGCCTGCCGCAAAGGCGGACGCCGCCGCCGCCTCGCCGCTGCCGGACATCGACAAGGCGATGTGGATCTGGAACGACATGGCCGCTCTCAAGGGCGGCGAAGGCGTGGCCGCAAACGTCTGGTTCCGCAAGACGTTCGAGTTGGCCGACCTGCCGATCATCGCGACGGTTCTCATCACGGCCGACAACGGGTACGAACTCTCCATCAACGGGCAGGCGGTGGGCAGCGACGTCGGCTACGACGCGGCGTACTGGAAGTCGATCGAGAAGTACGACGTGTCGAACATGATGGTGAAGGGGAAAAACGTCATCGCGGTGCACGGGATCGACCTGGGCGGGGTGGCGGCGATGATCGCCGCGTTCCGGGCCGACTTCAGCATGGGGCCGCCGGTGGAGGTCCGCACCGACGCGACGTGGAAGGCCATCGCCAAGGCGCCCAGGGACTGGCAGCAGACGGAGACCGACGATTCGGCGTGGAAGGCCGCGGTCGAGCTGGTGCAGATGGGCGGCGGGCCGTGGGGCAAGTTCAAGTACGGCGACGTGGCCAAGCCGGCGCCCGGCGCCGTTGGGGCCGCGCCGCGAAACGTGACGCCTAAGGAACTGTTCGCCGAGCCGCCTGGCGACTTCCGCTGGCCGGACGGCATCGTGTTCGTGGCTGACGACTGCTCGCTGTACGACACGGGGCGGACGATCTTCCGCGCGGGCCGCAGTCGAACGTGGTCGCAGTTCGACGTGCCCGGCCCGTCGCTGATCGGGCGGCGGCTGATGTCGCTGCGCCCGGTGAAGCCCGACGCCAACGCGACGGTGCTGTTTGACGCCAAGGGCGGCCTGGTCGGCTCGCCCAGCGTGTCCTACGACGGCAAGTGGGTGTACTTCTCGCACATGCCGGCCGGGGAGAAGTTCTTCCGGATCTACCGCATCGCGGCCGGGGGCGGCGCGGCCGAACGGCTGACCGGCGGCACGTTCCACGACTTCGACCCCGCGGAGATGCCCGACGGGCGGATCGTGTTCAGTTCCACGCGCATGGGCACGTTCGAGGAATACCACAGCGCCCCGACGCGCGGGCTGTTCGCGCTGGACCTGGCCGCCAAGGCCATTCGATCCATCACCACGCCGGTGGTGTTCGACAACGATCCGCGGATCACGGCCGACGGGCGGATCGCCTTCGTTCGGGCGGACAACTTCGGCGAACGGGCGAAGGTCGAGACCCAGATTCATGTTGTACACCCCGACGGCACGGCCGGGGTGGTGGAGTTCGGCCCCGACCGCCCGGGGCTGAACTACGGCCGTGCCAACGCCAGCGGCGAGCTGCCTGCGCTGCTGCGCAACTACGGCTACGGCAGCCCCGCGCCGCTGTCCGACGGGCGAATGGCGTGCATCTCCTACCAGGGACTGCTGCTGGCCGAGCCGGGCGAGACGCAGCCGCGGCGGATCGGCAACCTCGGCGCCCAGCAGGTGAGCGACATCAGCCCGCTGCCGGACGACCGGCTGCTGTGCACGACGGCCGGGAAAGACGTCATCGGCGTGCTGGACGTGGCGACGGCGCAGATCGTGCCGGTGTATCGCTCGGCCGGCGCGACGGTGCACTCGGCCACGTACCTGGGTCCGCGCACGCGCCCGGCGGTGCTGTCGCGCGGCAGCCGCGACGCCGACGAGCAGCCGTACGCCACCGGCGTGGTGGTCTGCCAGAGCGTGTTCAACTCGCGGCACAAGGGCCTGGACTGGTCCCGCGCCCGGGCGGTGCGCATCTACGAGGGCCGCGGGCTGACGCAGCGGTCCAGCCACAGCGACATCGTGCACATCGGGACGCAGGCGGTGGAGTGGGGGACCGTGCCGCTGGCGCCCGACGGCTCGTTCCAGGTGGAAGTGCCCGCCGACCGGGCGATGGCCATGCAGGTCGTCGACGCCGAGGGGCGCGAGATCATCAACGAGCTGACGTGGATCTACGTGCGTCCCGGCGAGCGGCGGAGTTGCGTCGGCTGCCACGCGCCGCGGCAGATGGCCCCCTCCGGCGGCGGCGCCCAGCCGCAGGCGCTGGCCTGGCCGGCGGCGAAGTTGCTGGGCCAGGGCCGGCCACACCGCTTCCGCGCCAACAACGCCGACAACGGCGGGACGCTCAACCTGCAACTCGAGCGGTTCCGCGAGGTGGCCTCCATCGACCTGTACGAACTGGATGCCCCCCAAGGCCCCGGCCGTGAGGCCGAGGCGCGCCGGTTGATCGCCGAACTGGGCGGCAAGGACGCGGGGCTGAAGATTTCAGCCGCCCAGCGGCTGGCGATTTTCCGCGATCGTTCGGCCACGGCCGCGCTGGCGGGATCGCTGTTCGACGGCGACCGCGAGGTGCGCCTCAGCGCGGCGATGGCCCTGGGCGCCTGCGGCGACCGCACGGCCGTGGCCGGTCTGGCCGAGGCACTGGGCGACAGCGACTGCCTGGTGGCCCAGGCAGCCCACGCCAGCCTGGAGAACCTCACTGGGCAGGTGGTGGCGTTCCGTCCGGGCGCCGCCCGCGGTGCCCGCGGCGAGGCGGCGTGGAAGGACCTGCTGGAGAAGACGCCCTGGCCGAAGCTGGAAGCCGGGCTGATCGCCAAGCTGGGCGACGGCGACCCGCTGGTGCGGCGTAACGCCGTGCTGGCGATTGCCCACGTGGGCGGCCTGGCCGGGGCGGCGGCGCTGCGGGACGGCCTGGCGAAGGCCGCGTTCGCCGATGACATTCGGACGACGCTGGAGGCCATTCGCGGCCTGGGACATCTGAGGGATGCCCAGGCCTTGGGCTTGCTGGGCGGCCTGATGGCGATGGAGACGCCACAGGCTGCGGCGCAGCCACAGGTTGCGGCGCCGCCGCAACCGGGACCGGCCCCGGCGTCGGAACTGCCGCCGGGGATGAAGGCGGAGCCCAAGCCCCAACCGGCCAAACCCGCAAAGCCGGCGAAGCCCGCCCCCAGGCGGGCCGACGTGAATGCCTACCATCGTGCCGCGGCCGCGGCCGAGGCGATCGGTCGCATCGGCGCCGCCGTGCCGGAGGCCAGGTCCAAGGCGGAGGAGGCGCTGCTCGGGGCGTATGAGTCGCTGCGGCCATTCCAGACCTACTGCGGCGCGTACGGCGACCATTCGGCCTTGCACGCCTGCCACGCTTCGCCGATGCACCATCGCATCGCCGAGGCCCTGGACGCGATCGGCTCGACGAATACCGGCAAGATCGTGCCTCTGGTGGTGCAGTCGATGCCCACCGACCCCGACCGCGGCCTGCTGCTGGAGACCGACGCCGTCGAACGGATGATCGGGCGCGTGGTGGCCCGCAGCGGCCGGGCCGACGAGGTCATCGAGACGTGCTTGTCGGTTCTGGGCGACACGGAGGCCAAACCCGTGGAGGAGTTGGTGGCGGTCGTGACGAGTTCGCCGCGCGCGTGGGCCGGCAACCCCGTCGGCGAGGTGCGGGCGGCGCAGGTTGTCTCGGCCGTGTGCCTGGACGCAAAGTACGGTCCGCGGGTGCTGGCGGCGCTGGACCGCTACCGGCGGATGCCGGCCTCGCCGATCCCCAGCGGCCTGGGCAATCCGGCGACGCTGCCGACGGGGCACTGGACGGCGTTCTTCCTCGCCCGCACGCTGGGGCGCATGAAGTTCACCGGCGCTGTGGACGCACTGATCGACGGCGTGGACAAGGGATCGCCCGAGGCGAGCCTGGGCCGGCCCGCCGCGCCGGCCGTGCACGTGCTTTACATCCACAACACGATGACGCCGTGCTGGCGCGCCGCCGCCGCCGACGCCCTGGGGCGCATCGGCAATCCCAAGGCCGTGCCGGCGCTGCTGGCCGCCGTGGCGAACTTCGACAACGCCACCGATGTTCGCGCCGCCGCCGCGCGGGCCCTGGGGTACATCGCCGACCCGGCGAGCGCCGATGCGCTGCGCAAGCTGGCCTGGGACTACCCCGAGGTCTCCACCCGTCGGGAACTGCTGACGGCCATCGCCAACGCCTCGGTCAAGGCGGGCAGGTAGGCGCGAGGCGCGTCCCGCCGGGGGCCGCAAGGTGTGCCCTCCGCGTTCAGTCTCACGCGAACACTACCGAGGCGTAGCCGACCGTCGTGTCGTCCAGTTCGTGTGGGTATCGCTCGTGCGTGATGCGGTAACTGTTGGTGTACTCCAGGCAAAGGCCGCGCGAGGCGCCCAGGGCCTTCACGGCCGCTAGCGTCGCCGCGATCGCGCCCGCCCCGCAGGCGTTCAGGTGCTCCTCGGCTTCGGCGATCACCGCCTCGGCGTCCAGGGAGATCATCAGGTCGATCATGCGCCGGTCGTTTCCGGCCGTCCATATCTCTCCCTTCTCGCCGCGGCCGCCGGGGGCGGGGAAGCGAGGTCCGCCGTGATGCGTCAGGTCGGTGCTGCCGACGATGATGACGCCGCGGCCGCTGGATTGCGCAGCCGCGGCGACGGCACGGCCGACGTCGAGGGCCAGGTCGGTGGGCGGCACGGCGATGGGGAGGATCCTCGCGTCGGGCGCCAGCACCTGCAACAGCGGCACCTGGACTTCCAGGGAGTGCTCGCGAGCGTGGGCCTGGGCGTTTGGGCGCAGACAATTGCCGCCGGCGGCCAGGACGTCGCGGGCGAGCGGTTCATCGATGGCGGCGTCGCCCAGGGGCGTCCGCCAGACGCCGGAGTCGTAGACCTCGCCCATGCGGACGGTGCCGGTGTGGTCGGCGCCGAAGAAGACGACGGTCGGCGTGCCATCCCGCCACAGCAGCGCCTTGAGCGTCTTTGCGGCCAGGGCGCCCGAGTAAGCCCAGCCGGCGTGCGGGACGATGCCGCCCAACAGCGGCGCGGGCAGATCGTCGGGCAGTCCGGCATCATGCAGCATCCGCTCGATGTGGCGGGTGCACGCCGAAGGCGACGACTCGTAGAACATCCCGGCGACGAAGGGCATGCGCAGGTTCATGGTGTACCTCTCACGTCCCATGGTAGCGGGAGGAACGACCGGGGCAAGAGCGATGCGGGGAGATGTCCGGCCGCGCGGCTCCGGGCTCCGGACGCCGCCCGAGGAACCGCGGGCGTTCCTGAGAACCTCGGCACGGGGCAATGGCAGCCTGGTGCCTGCTGCGGCGGTTCGTGATTTCTGTACTCGCCGTTCGGAACCGGGCGTGCGACACTGGGCCTTTTCTCTCGCCTGGGGCCTGCCGCCTTCATTTCGCTTGCGTCGCCCTCCTGTCAAGGCCGTATACTCTCCGATGGAGGCGGAGCGTTCGCCGCCGAGTCCCTGAAGGAAGACCTACGATGGTTTCCGGCAATGAGTTCCCCCGCACCGAGATCGAAGGCGTCTCGCTGCCCCGCATGCTGATCGGCATCAACTGGTTCATGGGGTACTGCCACCAGACAAAGGCCCGCGGCAAGTTCAACAACGACTACATGACGCCTTCGCGAATCGCCGACGTGATCGAGACCTTCGTCAGGGAGGCCAACATCGATTGCGTCTACGGCATCCTGGACGAGTGGCCCAAGCTGATGGATGCCGTCAGGGAGGCCGAGCAGCGCATCGGGCGCAAGATCATCACCATCGCCGTGCCGCATCTCAAGGCCGGCCCCACGCAGGAAGACTTCGACGCCTCGCGCCGCGTCATCGAGCGCCAGGCCGCCATCGGAGCCACGTTCTGCCTGCCGCACCAGGCCACCACCGACGCCTGCCTCGACCGCACGATTCGCAAGCACCGCTGGATGGACGAGTACTGCAAGATGATTCGCGAGTGCGGGATGATCCCGGGCCTGAGCACCCACATGCCCGAGAGCATCATCTTCGCCGACGAGCAGAACCTCGACGTCGCCACCTACATCCAGATCTACAACTCCGCCGGCTTCCTCATGCAGGTCGAGACCGACTGGATCCAGCGCGTCATCTGGAACGCGAAGAAACCCGTCATGTGCATCAAGCCCATGGCCGCCGGGCGCATCCAGCCGCTGGAGGGCCTGTCGTTCGTCTGGTCGACCATCCGCCCTCGGGACATGATGGTCGTCGGCACGATGTCGCCGGACGAGGCCCGCGAGTTGATCGAGATCTCCTGGTCGATCTTCGAGAACCGCTCCAGCGGAACCGATCTGCAGCACACGCGAAGCAAGGCGAGCATCACGGCGAAGGTTCCGGCCGGGAAGTAGCGACTTCGGATGTTTGTTCCTACAGAGCCGGGGCGTGTCGCCCCGGTTGGGTTCTCGTTGGGAATGCAGTCCCTGGCTGTGCACGACCGGGCGGCACGCCTCGGCTCCGTGCGCGACACGTACAGGAGTGCCAATGCCAGACAAACCCGCACCGATCGTCCATCTGGAGATTCCGTCCCCCGATGTCGCCAAGGCCGGCAAGTTCTATAGTTCCGTCTTCGGCTGGGGCGTTGAGCCGTCGGGTGACGGCGGGTACATGATGTTCGACACGGGCACTGAACAGCTTGGCGGCGGGCTGGATCCCAAGTCGCCCGTCGTCGAGGGCGGCATCATGTTCTACATCAAGGTGGGCGACATCGCCGCCACGTTGGCGGCCATCGAGAAAGCCGGCGGCTCGGTCGTCGAGCCGAAGCGGTCGATCGGCCCGTGGGGCTTCATCGCGGTTTTTCGCGACCCCAATGGCAATCGAGTGGGGCTGTGGGCGAAGGAGTAGGCCCCATTGCTTGGGCCTGCCGAGCTTCACCTTGACGCAACTGCGGATGGGGCGTATAGTTTGCGCTCGGAGCCGGAAGGTAGGCTTCCGTAGTGGAGAGGGCCGCTGGGTTGATAAAGATCGCGTGTCCCAAGTGCGGCAAGAAGTTCGGCTGTACCGCATTCCCTGTCCCGCTGGAGGTCCGTTGCCCGGGTTGCAGTCAACTCTTGCGCCTGAAGCCCAGGCCCAAGGCCGGCAGCGGGCGCAAGCGGCGGGTCCGCCAGTTCATCGCGTCGCACCGCATGATGTTCATCCTGACGACCGGCGTCGTCCTCATCGTGTTGGCGTACGGCGCCAAGAAGGCCTTCCCGACGGTCTTCGGGGCCCTGAGCAGGGCGGTCCTGCCAGCGCCTCGTGCCGCCGCGCGCCCCTCGCCAGGCGCGACAAGCAGACCCGCGCCGATGGGGATCGCCAAGGAGAACGTGCCCCCCAGTCCGCTGCCCAATCCGCTGCCGCCGACCAGCCGCCCCGGCGAGGGACTCATGCCCGACGGCGAGGTGGACCGCCTGGAGATGCACATCCTGAAGGCGCATCTACGGCACCGTCTCGGGGCCGTCAAGCTGCCCGATCCCGGCATCGCGGCGTCGCTGCGGCGATGCCTGGCGGCCGGCAAGACGGCCAAGGCATCGCTGCCGCCGGAGAAGGTGTTTGAGGTCGTATCGCCGTCGGTGGTGCGGATCAGCGTGATGAAGTTGGGCTACTACGCCGGCGGGATGGGTTCGGGGTTCGTCATCAGCGATGACGGGCTGGTGCTCACCAACTACCACGTGGTGAGCGGCGCCTGGTCGGCCACGGCACGCCTGCCGGACGAGCGGCTGCTGAACGTCACCGGCCTGGTCGCGATCGATCCGGCGGCGGACCTGGCGCTTATCCAGACGGACGGGAGGAACACGCCGGCGGTGGCGATCTCGGACGGGCAGATGCCTCCGGTGGGCGCGAAGGTCTATGCGATCGGCAGCCCGCAGGGGCTGTTCAATACGTTCAGCGAGGGGATGGTCAGCGGGCACCGGCAGTTGCCCACTGGGCCGGCCATCATCCTGCAAACCACCGCGCCGGTGAGCAAGGGCAGCAGCGGCGGCCCGCTGGTTGGCGCCGACGGGCACGTCGTGGGAGCATGCTACCAGGTCTTCCGCGACGGGCAGAACCTCAACTTCGCGATCCCCGCGGAGGTCGTCCGCGACTTCCTCGTGCGAGCGGCACAAGCCTGCAAGGGCGACGCGGGAGAATGAACGCTCGCCGCGGGGCCCTCACGGGGGCCTCTCCGTCACGTGGCATCTTGTTGCTGCTGGCCGGTGCGGATGCGGACCACGCGCGGCAGATCGGCGACCATGATGATGCCGTCGCCCGGGTTGCCCGTGTGCGCGTTGCGGCGAATCGCTTCGACCCGTTCGTCGCAGACGGCGTCGTCGCAGAAGACCTCCAGCTTCACCTGCTTGGCGAGGAACACGTCGCGCGGCGCCGGCTGGTAATGCCCGCCGGCACCACGGCCCCGCCCTTGGCCCTGGCAGTCGCTTACGGTCACGCCGGAGAAGTGCGGCAGCGAGTGCAGCGCCTCCAGCACCTTGCCCAACCTGTGCGGCTGAATGATTGCCTTGACCTCTTCCATCCTCGTCTCCATTGTTCAGGCGGTCTGTTCTTTGCGACCGTTTACCAAGGCATACAGGACAGGCAGGACAATCAGCGTCAGGGCCAGTGAACTGACCATGCCGCCGAAGATCACCGCTACCAGAGGACGCTGGATTTCGCTGCCGGCACCGCTGGAAAACAGCATCGGGATCAAGCCCACCAACACGGTGAGCGAAGTCATCATCACGGGCCGAACGCGACGCCGGCACCCGGCGAACACGGCCTCCCTCATGCCCATTCCTTGCTTGCGGAGCTGGTCAATGAAGGTCACCAGAATGAGAGCACCGGCGACGTCTGCCCCGAACAGGGCGATGAAGCCCACCGCCGCCGACACGCTCAGGTTCATGTCCAGCAGGTAGACCGTGAGGATGCCCCCGACCATGGCAGAGAACAGGTTGGTCATCACCAGCAGGGCGCTCTTGACGGACTGAAGCGAGATGAACAGCAGCAGGAAGACGAGGAAGATCACGATGGGCACCACCACCGTCAACCGGGCCATTGCCCGCTGCTGATTCTCGAACTGGCCGCCCCAGGAAATGCGATAGCCCGTAGGCAACTGACTCTCGATTTCGGCGAGCTTGTCCTTGGCCTCGGCCACGAACGAGCCGATGTCGCGCCCGCGGATGTTGCATTCGACAACCAACCGTCGGGTCGAGTCCTCGCGGCTGATCTGGGCGGGGACCTCCACTTCCTTGATGTCGGCAAGGTCGGACAGCGGCACGTTGTAACCAGCCGGCGAGGGGATCATCAGCGAGCCGATGCGGTCGGGCGTGTTACGCTTGTCTTCAGGGAAGCGGACCAGCACATCGAACCGCCGCTGCCCCTCGTACATCGCGGTGGCCACCTTGCCGCCGACGGCCGTCTCGATCAGCGAGTTGATGTCTTCGGCGTTGATCTTCAGGCGTGCCATCGCTTCCCGCTTGTGCTGCACCTCCAACTGTGTGAAGCCCGAGACCTGCTCGATCTTGACGTCTTCGGCCCCTTCGATGCCTGCCAGGATGGGGGCGATCTTCTCGCCGGTCTCTCGCAGGCGGTCCATGTCATCGCCGATGATCTTGATGGCCACATCGGATTTTATGCCGCTCAGCAGTTCGTTGACGCGCAGCGCGATCGGCTGCGAGAACGCCGGCCGTATGCCTGGAATGGCCGCAAGCTCCAAGCCGATCCCCCGGACCAGGTTTTCCCTGGTCATGCCCTTGGACCATTGGTTCTTGGGTTTGAGCATGATCAGCAGGTCGCTCTGCTCGGGACCCATCGGGTCTTCGGAAATCTCGGCCCGGCCGGTCTTGGAGATGACCGACGTGATTTCCGGGAACTTCGCCAGCAGCCGCGTCTCGATGACCGTGCACTGGGCAGCCGAGCCTTCCGCGCTGGCGGTCGGCAGGCGCACGACGTTGATAGCCAGGGCCCCTTCCTCCAGGGGCGGCAGGAACTCCGCGCCCAGTTTGGGGACCAGGGACAGCGCCCCGACGACAATCGCGGCCGCGATGCCCACGGAGATCCACTTGCCCTTCATCGACAGTGCGAGCACCGGCATGTAGAGCCGCTCAATGGCCCGCACCAGCGGGTTGCCGCGCTCGCTCTCGGGCTTGCGTTTCACCAGCATCGCGCCAAGAGCAGGGATCACTGTCAACGTGATGACCAGCGAGCCGACCAGGGCATAGATCATGGTCAGCGCCAAAGGCTTGAACATCTTGCCTTCGGTCGATTCCAGCGAGAACAGCGGCACGCACACAATGATGATCAGGAGGAAGACAAAGGCCACCGGCCGGCTGACCTCTTTGGTCGCCTCGTAGGCGATCTCCACTCGGGACTGGCCGGACAGGGCCTTCTCGCGCATGTGGCGCGAGATGTTCTCGGTGATGACGATCGCGCCATCCACCACCATGCCAATCGCGATGGACAGGCCGCCCAGACTCATCAGATTAGCGGTCAGGCCCTGCCAGCCCATCAGGATGAACGAGGCTGCCGCGGCCATCGGCAGCAGCAGGGCCACAATCAGGGCCGCTCGCAAGTCCCACAAGATCAGGAACAGGATCAGCACGATCAGGACCACGCCCTCGGCGATGGCCTTGGACACGGTCTCGATGCACGCCTGGATCAGGTCCGTTCGGTCGTAGAACGGCACGAGCTTCACGCCCGGCGGCAGCGACTTCTGAATCTTCGGGACCGTCTCCTTCACGCGGTCCACCACTTCCTTGGAGTTGGCCCCCTTGAGCATGATGGCCATGCCAAGGACCGCCTCGCCCCGCCCGTCCTTGGTCACAACGCCGTTGCGGGTCTGATGGCCGATCTTCACCTCGGCCACGTCCTTGAGGTAGACCGGCGAGCCGTCCTCGGCCTTCAGGACGATGTTCTGAATGTCCGCGATGTCGCGGAGGAGGCCCTTGGAGACGACGTTCATCTGCTCCCAGTCCTGGACGAGGAAGCCGCCGCTGGCGTTGGCGTTGTTCTTCCCGATCGCCTCCAGTACTTCGGCGGCCGTGATCTTGTACTTCAGCAGCAGGTCCGGGTTGGGCACGACGTGGAACTGCTTGACGAATCCGCCGAAGCTGTTGACCTCGTTGACACCCTCCAATCGCCGAAGCTGCGGCGTGATCAGCCAGTTCTGGAGCGTTCGCAGGCCGGTCAGGTCGTACTCGCTCTTGACCATCGCAGCGCCGTCCTGCGGGCACCTGCCTTCCGTGCGAGAGAACTCAGACGTGTGCTGAGGGCAGTAGAAGCCGCTCTCCAGCGAGTACTGGTAGATTTCACCCAGGCCGGTCGAGATCGGCCCCATCTCCGGCTCGATGCCGGCGGGCAGCTTGTCCTTGGCCCCGGCCAGGCGCTCGAAGACTACCTGCCGGGTGAAGTAGGTGTCGGCGTCATCATCGAAGACGATGATAACCTGCGACAGGCCCGCCTTCGATGAACTGCGAACCTGCTTGACCTTCGGCAGACCGCCCATCTCGATCTCGATGGGGGCGGTGATGAGCCGCTCGACCTCGCTGGGGGCCAGCCCCGGCGCTTCGGCCAGGATCATCACCTGGACGTTGGTCACGTCGGGGAAGGCGTCAATGGGCAACTTCTGCCAAGCGAACATGCCCGCGCCCAGCAGCAGCACGCCCCCCAGGATCATGAGCAGTTTCTGTTTCAGAGCGAAACGCAGTATGTAGTCAAGCATTCACGTCTCCTGTCACTGTGGCCAGATTCGCGCATCCGCACAGATGGATTCAGTCCGCGCAGCCGGCACCCATCTTGGCCCGCAGGATGTCGCTCTTGAACAGGAACCCGCCGCCGGCGACGACCGTGTCGCCGGCCGATAGCCCGCTGAGGATCTCCACGAGGTCGCCTTGAGACTTGCCGACGTTCACGTCCCGGCGCAGCCACAGATCGCCCTTCCAGTGAACGAAGGCGAATGTCCGGCCCTCGTCGCTCAGCACGGCTTGCCGCGGCACGAGCGTGACCTTCCTGCCTTCCGTCAGCGGGATGTCCACGGCCGCGAACATGCCCGGCCGGAGCTTGCCCTGCTCGTTCTTGACCTGCACCCGCAGCTTGACGGTACGGGTGGTCTCATCCACAGCGCTGCCCAGCAGGTCCACCACGCCAAGGAAGCCATCGGCGAACGCCGTGACCTTGACGTTGGCCTGGGGCTTGTCTCCCCTGGCCAGGCGCTCGTGCAGTGGAGCCAGGTCGCGCTCGTACAGGTCGCACCAGACCCAGACGTTGGACATGTCGGCAATCGTGTACAGGCTTTGGGAGGATTCGACGAACTTGCCCTCGGTGATGTTCAGCACGGTGATGATGCCCGCTCTCGGCGCCTTGACCTCCAACTGGGCGAAGCTGCCGTTGTCCCTCATCTGCCCGACGGCCTTGATTGCCTCGTCGTCCATGCCGAACAGATGCAGCCGCTGCTCGGCGGCACTCAACTTCGCATCCGCTAGTCTTGCGGCGCTCTCCGCCTTTAGCCGGTCGAGCTTCACGTTGAGCTGGATTTCCTCCAGGAAGCCTGCATAGTCAGCCTGTGCTGTCTGCATTTCACGCTCGGCCGTCTCCAGTTCGGCCTTGCTGGATGCCTGCTTGGCCGCGAGGGATTTCTCCCTGTCCAGGACGATCCTGGCCTGGCGTAGCCGGGCAACGGCGCCCACCAGCCTGGACTTCCATTCGCCCAGTGTCTCGGCGGGTATGTCCGATCCCGGATGGTCCTTTGCCGAAGTCAGGAGCTTTTCGAGCCCGCCGGCGATGGTCGACTGACGGCCCTTTTCCTGTTGGGCGACCTCCGCAACCGTATGCGCCTCCAGGTAAGCCGCCTTCGCCTCCCCGAAGCCGCCGGAATGAATGACCGCCAGCACGTCGCCCGCCTGGACTTTGTGGCCGAGGCGAGCCTTGACGCTGACAACTTTGCCTGCCGCGGCGGGCAGCACCTCCACGAGCGTCGTCTGGTCGAACTGGACTTCGCCCGTCAGGCGAAGCGTTCGGCCCGAGTCGCCTTCCCGGACTGCCTCCGTCCTGGTCAGAGCGCCGGTCACCGAGGGATCGACCTTCACCACGCCCAGTTCGTAGCGGCACTCGTCACAGTCGAGTTGCCGGATGTTGTGCTCGCACTTCTTTCTCTCGATCTCCCCAGGACTGAGATTGGCCTTGGCGCCAGGCTTCTCCCCATGTCCGTGGCCATCGCCCTCGCCGTGCTTCGTCTCCTCCTTCGCCTGGCCATGCTCGTCGTGGTCGGCTTCGGCTGTTGCGTGCGGCTGGGCCTTGCCGACGGCGGTCCTCCAGTTGACGTTAACGGTGCCCGTTGCCCACAGAATGACGCCCGCTACGACTACGAACGCCGCGACCGCCAGGCCCGCACGTGTGATCTTCCGAATCATGGCTGTTTCTCCAGTTTCTCATTCGTTGTTGTGCCGGCCGCCAGAGCCTGGCCGATCAAACCCTCAACATTCGCCGCGGCCGCGTGGTAGTCGGCCAAGGCGGCCAGACGTCGCGACCTGGCGTCAAAGAGGGTTCTCTGCGCGTCCAGCACGTCCAGGTACGCGAACTTCCCTTGCTGGTATCCCTCCCGCGAGGCGTCGAACGCCTTCCGCGCCTCCGGCAGGACCTCCGCTTCCAGCAGCCGCGCCGATGCGTGCGCCGCCGCCATCGCCTCGTATGCGTCGGCCAGGTCGCGGTTCACGGTCGCCTGCGCCGCCCGTTGCTCCTGCGCGGCCTTCGCCAGACTGTAGCGAGATTCGGCGATCCCGCCCTGGTTGCGGTCGAGGACCGGCAGAGAAATGGACACGCCGCCCGCCCATCCGTTGCGGCCGCCTTCTCGCTTCCATCCGCCGCCGACGGTCAGGTCGGGAATCGCCTTGGCCTGCTCGAGTCGAGCGACGGCCTGGCGCCTCTGCATCTCCGTAGCCCAACGGGCCACCGAGGGATTCTGCTCCAGCAGCGTGACCAGTTCGTTGGCGTCAGGAATACTCGCCGGCATCGCCAATGTGCCCTCGGCGCGGGCGAATCGCGGCTGCGTCGCGCCCCACGTCGCCGCCAGGCGGCGCCTTGCGGCCTGCACGGCCTGGGCGGCCTGCTCACGTTGGATGTGCACCGTGCCCAACTCGATCTTCGCCTTCATCGACTCCAGCGGGGCGGCCTTGCCCGACGATACGCGCTGGGTCGCCATCTGCACGATCCTCTCCGACAGGTCTGACAACTCCTCGGCCAGCACCAGTTTCTCCTGGGCGGCCAGCAGGGCCGCGAACGCCTTGGCCGTGTCGGTGAGCACCGCCAGGCGCTTGGCCTCGTAGTCCCATCCGGCCAGGTCGCGGTCCAACGCCGCCACACGCTGCTGGCGAGCCAGCTTGTCGGTCAGGAAGATGGCCTGGCCGAGTTGCAGGACGCTCTCGGCCGCGCTGAGGGCGCCGAACGTCTCGATGTCGAAACCGATCTCGGGGTTGGGGGGCAGGCTTGCCTGGAGGCGGCGGGCCTCGGCGATTCGCACGTCGTAGGACGTTCCGGCCAGGTCTGGGTTGTGCAGCATCGACAGGGCCAGGGCCGCTCGAAGCGTGAGCGGGCCCCGCGGTTCGGCGACGGCGGGCGCGTTCGCGTCGCCGTGAAGCGGCGCGCGCCAGGCCGGCAGGTCCGCTCCCAGCGAGCGGGGCCGCTGCCAGCCGCCATCGGTGAGGCCGGCGGCGCAGCCGGTTAAGAAGGCGAGCGAACAGCAGGCAACGGGCAGCAGCGGCCAAGTGCGGCGAGTCTTTGGGACAATCATGTCGGGTCCTCCTGGTGAGGGATTTCGCGCGGGAACAGACCGTCATCGCACGGAACCGAGTTGGGGAAGAGAAGGGGCGATCAGATCAGCAGGATGGTCGAACGCAGCGATTGCAGTTGCAGCGAGGACGCCGACCCCGGAGCGGCGGGCGCAGCCAAAGCCACCAGGTTCCCCGCGCCGTCCGAGAACGCGCAGGGCGAAGCGTGCGAGATCGGCAGGCCCTTCATTCGCTGCGGGTAGGCATGGTGGCCGACAATGTCCAGGCAACGCGTGCAGCCGTTGTCGGCGTGGCAGTCGGTGACGGCCGTGTCGTGGAAGGAGTACTCCCGGCCTTCGCAGCAGTCGTGCTGGGTGGTCTCAATCTGGATGCGATCGCCGGTGATGCAGAGGATGGCGCCCGGGTGGACCATGTTGGCCAGCAACGTAGCGGCAAGCAGCATCGCCGTCTGTGTCCTCTGTCGGATCATTGGAGGTCATTGTAGTGCGAGGGATCCGGCAATTCAAGCGCCGCCGCGAGGGCGGATCGCTTCGGTTTCCGCGTTTTCTGTTTTTTGGCGCGTCGATTTGGGTTGAAGCGGGGCCGCGCGCAGTGTAGATATTGTCCTGGCGCGTCGTCATGCCGGCGACCTCGAGGGAACACGGAATGGATGCATTGAGTCTGGTGCCGTCGAAGGTGTTCTTCACGAAGGGCGTGGGGAAGCATCGCAATCGGCTTCAGAGTTTCGAGTTGGCTCTCCGCAAGGCCGGCATCGAGAAGTGCAATCTCGTGC
The DNA here is from genome assembly GCA_964461295.1 of uncultured Planctomycetaceae bacterium. Lineage (GTDB taxonomy): Bacteria > Planctomycetota > Phycisphaerae > SM23-33 > SM23-33 > CAYWTX01. The sequence continues at coordinate 33,125 of CAYWTX010000255.1, forward strand.
GCGTATCGAGCATCTTGCCGCCGTGCTGCAAGATCGTCCCCAAGAACCGCGGCCTGCAACTGCTCAAGCCCGGGCAGATCACGTTCGTTGTCCTGGCCGAGATATCGACGGATGAACCGTCGCGCCTGGTGGGGGCGGGCATCGGCGTTGCCGTCCCCGCCTCCGGCGACAACTACGGCTACATCAGCGAACACCATGGCTTTGGCACCAAGGAAGAGGCCTTGGGCGACCTGGTCGAGGACATGGCCGCCACCATGCTCGCCACGACCCTCGGCATCGAGTTCGATCCCGAGACGGCCTATGATTACCGTAAAGAGATCTACCGCATGAGCCGCAAGATCGTGCGGACCAGCGCCTGCGTTCAGACGGCCGAGGGAGACAAGAGCGGCCTGTGGACTACGGTGGTGTCCGCGGCGGTCTTCCTGTTGTAGTACGCTTCCAGCCGCCAGTCTCCAGCTTTCGGCCGCAGGCGGAGAAGGAATCGCGGCAGGTTTGCCGATGAGAATACGCCGCCAATGCCGATAGAGACTGAGTGGCCAGAAGCCCTGCTGGCAGATGGAAGCTCGAAGCTCAAGGAATCATGTCTCAAATTGCGGATTACTTTCTGGAGCTCGACGAGGCGGACCGCCGGCCGGCCGCGGCCCGCTACGCCGTCCTGCCCATCCCCTACGAAGGCACGGTGAGCTACGACAAGGGCACGGCCGCGGGGGCCCAGGCCATTCTCGAGGCCAGCCAGCAGGTCGAACTGTTCGATGAGGAACTGCACGACGAATTCATTTCTCCGGGCATCGCCACGTATCGGGCCGTCGAACCGGCGGACGATCCGGCCGAGGAAATGCGGCGGATCGAGGCGGCAGCGCTGCCGATCCTGCGGTCGGGGAAGTTTCTTCTCTCGCTGGGGGGCGAACACAGCATCACCGGGCCGCTGGTGCGAGCGGCGGCCGCGGTGCACGGCGAACTGAGCGTGCTCCAGATCGACGCTCACGCCGACCTTCGCGACTCCTACCACGGAACGAAGCATTCGCATGCTTGCGTAATGCGACGCGTACTCGATATCACGGACCGCATCTGCCAGGTGGGCATCCGGAACTTCAGTCGCGAGGAGTTCCAGTCCTGCCGGCGGCAGGTGGAGCGGTTCATAACGCCCGCGGCCGTCCATGCCTCTCCCGGCGGGGAGTGGATCGACCGCGCGATGGATCTGTTGGGCGACAAGGTGTACCTGACGGTTGACGTGGACGGGTTCGACCCGGGCGTGGCGCCCGGGACCGGCACGCCGGAACCGGGCGGGCTGTACTGGCCGCAGGTGACGGGCCTGCTGCGCCGGCTGTGCGCCGAGCGGCAGGTCGTGGCGGCGGACATCAACGAGGTCCGCCCGCTGTCCGGCAACCGCGTCACGGAGTTCATGGCCGCCAGGCTCGGCTACAAGATCATCGCCTACACGCAGCTTCGGGCGTGCTGAGCACGGGCGGCGAAAATCGAGTACGGCTCCCGCGACGCCAATGGAGGCGTCGGGAAAAGGGAGTTTCCGATGGCCATCGGGGCATGGTGCCCCTCTGCGAAAGGAGCCAGTAATGGCGAAGAAAGCAGCAAAGAAGGCAGCGAAGAAGCCGGTGAAGAAGGTCGCCAAGAAGGTCGCCAAGAAGGCCAAGAAGAAGTAACTCGCTGCCGGTCCGCCGCAACCGCGGCGGACGAAACCGAACAATGAGCCGGTCCCGCAAGGGCCGGCTCGTTTTTGTGGGTGGCCGATCGCCGAGTGCCGATTGGGACCGCCCAGTGGGCAGCCCTCCTGAGGGCGGGCCACTTCAGCGGCCGGCGGCAGGATCGCCACGCCGGGGTCACTTCGGTCCGCATGCGACGCGGAAGCCGACGTTGAATACCCGTTGCCACTGTGGATATCGCCAGCGAACGGAGCTTGCGCCCCAGCGAGGCTGGTCGAAGAACGAGCCGCCGCGCACCACGCGGAGCGATGGCGAGGGGGGCCAGATTGAGCAGGTCCACTCGGCCGCATTGCCATGCATGTCCAGCAAGCCCCAGGCATTGGGCAGGTACCGGCCGACGTTGGCGGTGACGACGGCCCCATCGTTGGGCGCCGAGGCGGCCACGCCGTCAGAGCGCTGGCGGGGGGGTGAGACGTTGAGTGCTCCGGTTTCGATCGCGGGGCGGGCCATGGACGCATCGTGGAAGTTGGCATGGCGCGAGAAATCCGCGTTGGCGTCGCCGTAGTTCATGGCGGAGGCGGTTCCGGCGCGGCAAGCCCATTCCCACTGTTCCTCGGTGGGAAGTGAGCACCGCAGCTCGCTACGGCGCGAGACCCAGTCGCAGAAGGCGGTTGCCCGCTCCCACGATACTCGCACGGCAGGCTGCCGCGCACCACAGAGGGGGCTGCCGTGTCCATCGCCATTCAGCGGACGCTTTATGTAGGTGCCGCTGTCATGGTTAGGATCGAAGAGGCAGTATTGCTCATTGGTGATCTCGGTCGCGGCGAGCCAGAATGGCTTGTCAATCCTCACCTCGCGCGGGACATCGCCTGCCTGGTCGCACGGATCGCCCACGCGGAATCTGCCGGCCGGAATCCGCTGAAGGGTGATGGTCACGCCGCTTCCCAGGTCAATCGCCTTCGATGTACTGCCCAGGGCGGCTTGACGCCTCCTTGCGTCGTTGGCGTCAAACGCCCATGAGCTGTCGAAGGACTTGGGTGGGCGCGACGGCGCGGCGGCCGACATCGGCAGCGTGTCAAACGCAGGCGGGAGCTTGGGGATGGCCTCCATGTCCTCCTCCGGCCCGCCATACTGCTTCCGCAGAGCCATCCGCCGCTGGTGCATGCCATCGGGCACGTCCATGCCGTACACCTCGCGCCAGGTGCCGTGGCAGGGACCGTTCAGGTCGATCCACGTCACGAGGCGATCCCACGCCTCGGCCTCCAGCCGCACGCCGCGGTGGCCGATCGTCAGCATCCTGATCAGCGGACTCGTGTCGGCGTGATACTCGCCCGGCAGCAGCAGATTCACGTCGTCTTCGATGCCGACGCGCCGAATGTGGCGCAGCAGGGCCTCGTAAGCCGGCGTGTACAGGATTCGATCGCCGGCCGCCTTGTGGTGAGAGGGGTGCAGTCGCGAAGCGCTCAACCCCCCGAGTTGCGTGCCGGCATAGCCGGGCTGCTGGGAGCGCAGGTCCGGTCGACCGGCCGTGCCGTCGTGGCATCGCGCGCAGTGGCGGTCCAGGACGGGCTGCACGTCGCGAGAGAAGCTGAGGCCGCGGCGCGGGCCGTACCACGGGGCGATCTCGTCGGGAGCCCGTGCCAGGCGGGGCGACGAAAGGGCGGCCGTGTCGGCGGGGCGCTCGTGGCAACCCACGCAAGAGACCTGCTCGCCGGGCATGGCCGTATACCAGCTTCGCATGAGTTGCACCGCGCGACCGTTGGCGTCGAGCAGTTGGAGGGAGATCGGCGTGTTGGCGGGGACCCGGAACACGGCCGAGCCGTCCTGGGCGACCGGCACGGTGCCGAGAATCTGCATGGCTTCCCATGGCGCGCCGGAGCCGATCTTGTCGGGCCCGGCGAGGTTGGGGTAGCCATAGGAGTATGAGACGATCCTCATCCGCTCGATGGCGCCTCGGGGTACGCCAACGGTAGCCTCGCCCGCGTAGACGTCGCCGACGTAGACGACGGCGTCCTTGCGGGCGGGATTGACGCGATCCGGCATCAGCGGTGGACGCTCGCGCTGGATGAGCGGGATCGGCTCCAGCATCGCCTCGCCGGCCGATTCGTAAACGGTGACGAGGTTGTCGAAGACGTCGGCCAGGTAGATGGCCCACGTGCCGTTGGGGACCAGTTGCCCGGCCACGAGGAAGTGCCGATCGCTGAGCGGCCAGGGGTGGAGGAACTTCGGCCACACGTCGTCCAGGAGCACATCGCGCACGGGTGTGGCGATGGGCTTGCCTCGCCCGGGGATGAGCTGGACCACGCCTTCGGCAGACCGGGTGCCCCTGGCCAGGTCGATGAGGGCGAGCACGCCCATTCGCGGCTGACCGTGGTAGCCGCTGACAACGGCGATGATCTTGCTGGCTGAACCGGGGACGGCCCGGGGGAAGAACAGGGCGTTGGGCCAGTAGGAATTGCTGCCGTAGACCGCCCGTTGGTTGGAGCCGTCGGGGTTCATGGCCATCAGGGGACGGAGGTACATGTGCAGCGGCCCGGCGTACTCCCAGCGGCTGTAGATAATCTGCCCGTCGTTGAGGACGCTGGGATGCAGGTCGAGGTCCTGGTCGTAACAGAGCTGTCGCACGCCCGCGCCGTCGGCGTCCATCGTATACAGCGTGCAGGCCCGCTGTTTGCCGTGCCAGCAGGGCACCGCGTGGAACGACGCGGTGGAGGCGAAGACGACGCGGTCGGCGCCGTTGGCGTCGGGAACGTAGCAGGCATCGAAGGCGTCCACGTCGTCATCCATCTTCGAGACGGTGCGGAAGGAGGCGGAACTCGCCAGCGAAAGCTCGCGGATCTTCCAGTTCGTCTTGTCCGATTGCGTGAACAGCACCCGGCCGGCGTCCCAGTGCAGATCGACCTCGCCGACGTAGCCGCCATCGGCGGGGCGATGCACCGTCGTGAGCTTGCCTGCCGGATGGGGGGGTGACAATACGGCGATTTCGTTGTCCCAGCCGGTTCGCTTGAGCCCGCTGTTGCACACGTGGTTGACGGGCATACCGAGGTCGTTGCGGCCCTTGCCCTTGCGGCGCACCATGAGCAGCCGCTCGAACCGCATCAGTGGGTTATCCAGCAGGGCTTCGGAGCGGAGTCTCTCCAGGTCCTCGCCGGCGGCAGCGCCCGCCTTCTCGATGGCGGCGAGGCGGTCCAGGTACTGCTTGCCCTTGGGGTACTGCCAACCGCAGGTGTTGATCAGGTCCTGGATCGCCAGGCGAAGCGACTCGGCCGTGTTGTATGCCGATGCCGATTTGGCGGGCGCGGCCTGAGCGGCGACGGCGACGGCGACGGCCATCGCCAGGGCGAACGATGTGGACGTGGTCCGGGTCGCCATCATTGCCTCGATGGTGAAGGCGAGCGGGGCCCAATGCAATACAGGGCGTTGCGCGTGCGGATGTACAGCCGGTCGCCCTGGAAGAACGGGTTGCTGTGCCAGGTCTCGTCCACCTTGCTCATGGCCACGAACTTCCACGCCGGGCCGGCCTCGTACACGGCGGCCGTCCCGTTGCGGTCGCCAACGAAGAGGAGCTTCCCCGCCTGGTGAAGCGTCGGGAACTCGTGCCAGACGGCATGTCCGCGCATCTCGCGCGGCGCCTTGCTCCACGTCACGGTATTGCCGTCGCGGGCGTCCAGCGTGATGAGATCCGGCCAGCCTTGCAGGTACCAGTGCCCGCCCATGTACAGCACGTGCTGAATCTGCGTGATGAATGCCGGCCCGCTTCCCTCGCGGGCCTCCACCATCCGCGGGCCCCAGACCGGCTCGGCGACGATCCTCTCGTTTGCATCGCGAGCCAGCCGCAGGCGCAGCGCCATCACGCGCAGGTCCTGCTGCATCAGCCCCTCCTGCGTCCTGGGGCGATGCATCCGCAGCAGCACTTCCCCGGCCGGGCTGACCACAGTGGTTATGTTGTAGGGCAATGGCATAAGGTCCGGCTGTGCGAACAGCGCGCTGCCCAGCAGTTTGCCGTCCGTCGCGCGGACGGCGTCGCCCATATGCGTGACCACAACGTCCGCGCCGCCCAACCGCACGGCGACGGGCATGGCCGCCCCGGCAGTCTCGGCGCCGCGATCTCGGAGCACCGACGTTCGCCATGCTTCCTTGCCCGTGGCGGCTGCCAGGGCGACCAGCACGTCGTCGTTCCTTCTCTGGCCGCAGGTGAGGAATATCACTCGACCCGCGACGAGGATGGGGCTCTGAGTAACGTAGTTCCTCGCGTTTGCCGGCAGGCCGGTCGGACTCGTCCAGACTCGCTTGCCGTCCAGCGTGTAGCACTCCACGGTGTCGGCGAACTTCGCGTAGACGTGCTTGCCGTCGCTGGAAGGCGTGGGGTAACTCCGGCCGTGCCAACTCATCCAGCCGCGGAGTTCCTTTTCCTCTTCGGGGGCAATGGCGTTGCGGTCGCACTGCCATGCGATCTTGCCGCCGGCGGCGTCCACGGCGTACAGCACGTTGGGGTCTGCCTGCGTGAAGACCAGCTTGCCCACGACGATCGGCGAGCCGTAGCCGAAGGGCATCGGCAGCTTCCAGAGCACGTTCTCGCCTGTTCGCTCGTGCCACCGCGTCACGATCGCCGCGCCCGGGAAGTTGCCGGTTCCGTCGCCGCGCCAGCCCACCGGCCGCGCCGCGGAGGGCATGAAGTCCTTGTGGCCCAGCGCCGGCTCGGCCAAGAGTGCCGAACCCGCCGAGAACAGGAGCGCCGCCAAGGCCAGTCGCCCGATGCGGCGCGGCAGGCACACTTCGTCGGCGGTCCGCCAGCCACCGGCGGGACGGCAGTCTGCCGGGGATCGTTTCATCGCGGTCACTTGGCCTCGCACACCACGCGGAACCCGACGCTGAAGGGCGCCTGCCACGCGGCGTAGCGCCAGCGGAAGGC
>CAYWTX010000256.1:0-1726 GCA_964461295.1 uncultured Planctomycetaceae bacterium
GGCACGGCGGCATTGTACCGTACGGCGGGCGCGGCGGGGAGCGAAAACCATGGAGCAGTAGCGCGGGAAGCGATATAAGATTCACTATAACAGGCAGTTATGCGGGGTGAGATTGCCATCCCTGCAAATCCAACATCGCACATTAGGTTTGCTCGGATGGCAACCACCTCCTTGTTGTCACGTAAGTTACATCTCGCATTCTGCCCATGCCAAGCCCAGTCGCCCCAGCGGGTGCGATGAGCCCGAGAAACTACCGTCCCGGCACGGTAGTTTTCCAAAAGCTCGTTTCGGGGGTGTCCTACCCCCACCCGCGCCGCGTTTGCCGAAAACTACCGTGCTGGCACGGGAGTTCTTCGCGCCCTGAAGGCGATAGAGGGGTGTGCGGTGGACCGCTTGGCCCGGAACGGACGACGGAGGAGGCCGGATACGGCGGTCGCCTGACCAGGGGCATCGGGTGAACGGCTTCTCGTTCTTGTCTTGGAGGGACGCGCTCCGTCGCGTCCGCCAGGTCGGAAGAACGGCCGCGACGGCGCGCGACCCTCCAAACTCCCGCGTCGGGCACGCCGCTCGGAGGGCAGGTCGGTGAAGCGCCGCAGCGGACTGGTTCAGCCCGCGCTTTCCCGCGGGCTCCCCGGCCGCCCGCCCGGCCGGATTCACGCCAGGGCTTCCGCCTTGGCGCCGCTTAAGTCGCCGACCGCCTGCCCCTTCCGCTGCCGCACCTTCCCGCTCTCCCGAATTGGACTCCGACCAACACCCACGAGCCTGACGGCGACATCCTGGAGTACGCCCACCGCAAAGCGCCCGAATCGGTCCGGCAACTCGACATCCCGCTGGGCTTCTGAGCCATCCGCATTTGGAGACTGTAGCATCATCGGTGCGTCTTCTTCAGCCCCTTGGGCTGAAGAGAACGCACGAACGATGCTACTGTCTCGGAAATGATTGTACCCCCCCGACCCCCTTCCCGGCCGCCCGGTCCCGGCCCGCTAGACCAAGTGTCCTATCAGGCAGTTGTCATTTGCCCATGGCTGCGATGATCGCGTCGGCCATCTCTTGCGTGCCCACCGCCGTCGGGTCGTCTCGATGCGGCTTGAGGTCGTAGGTGACGTTCCTGCCTTCGGCGATGACGGCCGCCACCGCGACTTCCAGCTTGCGCGCCGCCGCCTGCTCGCCCAGGTGATCGAGCATCAGCATCCCGGAGAGGATCACGGCCGTGGGGTTCACCTTGTTGAGGCCCTTGTACTTCGGGGCCGAGCCGTGCGTGGCCTCGAAGACGGCGTTGTTGAGGCCGATGTTGGCCCCGGGGGCCACGCCCAGCCCGCCGACCAGCCCCGCGCACAGGTCGGATACGATGTCGCCGTACAGGTTCGGCAGCACGATCACGTCGTACAGTTCCGGCTTCTGCACGAGCTGCATGCACATGTTGTCGACCAGGCGCTCCTCGGACTGGATGTCCGGAAACTCCGCCGCAACCTGCTCGGCGACGGCCTTGAACAGCCCGTCCGTGTGCTTCAAGATGTTCGCCTTGTGCACGTAAGTGACCTTCTTGCGGCCGTGCCTGCGGGCGTACTCGAAGGCGTAGCGGACGATTCGCTCGCTGCCCGAGATGCTGATCGGCTTGATCGACACGCCCGTCTCGTCGCGGCCGGAGCGGATTTTCTTGTCGGTCGACGCGCGATTGATGTAATCGATCAGTTCGCCTGTGGCTGGACGGCCGGCCTCGAATTCG
>CAYWTX010000257.1:0-2088 GCA_964461295.1 uncultured Planctomycetaceae bacterium
GACGAATATGGAATCGTCTACATGGCGGCCGCCGGCTACAATCCTCAGGGAGCAATTGATTTATTTCAGATGCTCGCATCTCTCGGCGATAGCGGCCAGAAGAACATTTTTGAGCGACTCTCGGCGTCGCACCCAGATACCAAAGTCAGAATCGACAGAGTAAACCAGTTGATATCCTCCAAGTACCAGGAAATCACCAAACGCCCCAAAAACGAGGCGCGAATCTCCAAATTGAAGCAGCGCCTGCCCAAGCCAGCCCCTGAGAAAACGCCTTAAGAACGTTTCATTCCCATACTCTTTGTCCGGCAATTCGCTGCTCATTTCTTGCACAAATCTTAACTATTTTTGTTGACGGTTTCTGGAGCCATACCATAACTTGTGGTGCGGTATAAGGTGGACAGCAATATATAGAGACCGCTGTCCATACTACTTTGCTTGCTTGAGTTTTGGCGGCTGTTGCCGACAATGTTTACAGGTGTCCAGTGTCTGCACAGGTAAGTCTAATCTCCTGACGGACAAGGTGATGCCTCGCCGATGCACTCTTGCGATAGCGCAAGTGTGCTCAATTGGAACAAACAGCCGTAGTCTACTTCACTTTTTTGGAGAGACAGTTAGACTGGCGCGCGGGATCTTTGGCTTTTGGGCGCGACCAGGAAGCTGTTGAAAGACATAGGGATCGAATTGGATTCGAGACTGACAGAGTACGGACACAAACATACTTCGACGAGTTTCCGCCGACGGCATGCAGGTTGCCATTGCTTCACTGGAAGTGGAGTAATAGCATTTTTTGCGAGGAGTGGCAAACGGATGACGAAGCGGTTTGGTGTTCGTGCGGCTTGGTTGCTGGTGACCTTGTTCTATTTGTTCTCTGATTCCAGTCTAATCGCCGGAACGGGGGCATTCAGTGGGGATTTCCTGAAAATATCAGCTTATTCGCGCGGTATGGCCATGGGTGGCGCCTGGGTCGCCGTAGCTGAAGGTGCTGGTGCGCTCTACTATAATCCGGCGGGGGTGGGCCGCAAGGGGGCTGGTGAGCTGTCCGTTTCTCATTCCGAGCTTCTTCAAGACCTGAAGCTGGAGAATTTTAGTCTTGCCTACCCGCTGCACAACGGATCTGGTGTCGGTTTGGGTGTCAGCTACCTTGGCTATGGCTCAATCGCCGGCTACGATGCCTCCGGCAACGCCACAGGTAATGTCAGCGCCTATTCGCTACTGCTGGCTGTTGGGTTCTCGCAGCGAATAAACAGCAACTTGTCGTTGGGCGTGGTGATCAAGCCGATATTCGAGCGTTTGGGGGGCTACTCAGCACATACGGTCACAACCGACTTCGGGCTGATCGCCGATCTGGGGCAGTTTTCATTTGGCGCGCAGATTGCCAACTGGGGCGGTTCAGCCAAGTTTGTGAACGATGAGATTGGCCTTCCAACATCTTTGCGCGTCGGTATCGCCTATCGAACACTCGGCGCCAGCTCGGTGGTCTCGTTGGGCGGCTCACGTGATAGTGAGGGCCTTTACGCGCTCAGTTCCGGGATTGAGTATCATTACAGCCAGAACCTGACTCTGCGTACCGGTTATAGCTCGACACTGCAGAATCAGAGCAATGCAGGCGATGGCATCAGTTTCGGCGTCGGACTTAACATGCAGACAATCGGCGTTGACTACTCCTATCGTCCTTCCGGATCGCTGGATGGCGTGCATCAGATAACGGCTTCTTATCGTTTCGGCCGATAGCTCCAGAAAAACGCAAACAGACTTACCCATACTAGCGTATTATTTCTAACATTAAGTTCAGCTTTGACTTAGTGGTCTATGGTGATCGATTGTGCAACCGATTGCACTAAATATGACATGATAAGACGGCGGTTCTTGGTCATTCCCGAATGGGCAGGGGCATACGTAAATTTTGAACTTCAAGTTAAGGTTAATTGAATTACGATAAATCTCTATCGAGAAGCCAGATAGATATTTGCGGGTAAGGGAGTTGAAGGGAGGCCAATCATGAGTGACAAAGCAGATTGAACTGGCAGTGATTTTGCTTAATTATCTGCAATATAGCTGCAAGGTACTGGCCAAGTAACCAAGGAGCGA
>CAYWTX010000258.1:0-6767 GCA_964461295.1 uncultured Planctomycetaceae bacterium
AAGCCGAAGGCCCCTTCGGGAAATACGCGGCGAAACCGATTTGCGGGCGGGCGAGGATCCTACAATGTCCTGCCCCTGGACACTGGGTACCGACGGGCGGAATCGTGATCGACATGCCCGAACAGAAAGGACGTTCCATGAAGACCGAAACGATGAACGGACACGAAGTGGAAGCGTTGAAGCGGGATCTCCGAGACCTCCGCGACGACGTCAAGAGCCTGGCGGAATCGCTGAAGGAGGTGGGCAAGAGCCGCGTGACCGGCGCCCGCGACCGTCTCGGATCGATCCTGCATGAAATCGGCGAGCAGACTCGCCAGCAGGCTCGCGACGTGGTCGACATGGCCAAGCAGCAAGGTCAGCAAGCCGTGGACAGCACGCGGCGGACCGTGGGCGAGAGGCCGCTGACGTCGCTGCTGGTGGCATTTGCCGGAGGGCTCATTCTCTCCCGGTTTCTTTTCCGGCGATAAGGCAAGGGACGACAAGGCAAGGGACGCCAAGGCAACCAGCGCAAAGGCCGACCGGGCTGAGGAAGTCCGCGCCGGGTCTGCCGGCCTTGGAGAACGGAAAGCAGGAGAGCACAACGGTGGAACGCCAATGGGACTCTGGGCAGAACTGCTGAGCCTGGCTGGGGAGTTGGCCCGCGGTGAGGCGGGTCGCCTGGGCCGGGCGTTTGTGCAGGCCGCGGAAGAGCGTGCAAGGCCGATCTCGAGGTCGATAGCGTTGGGGGCCGCGGGGGTGGTCCTCGCCCTGGCGGCGCTGGGCTTTGCCGTGGCGGCGATGTTCGTGGCGCTGCAGGATGCCTTGGGAACCGTTGCGGCTGCGCTTCTCGTCAGCGGCGCCCTGCTGGCGGTCGCCCTCGTGCTGTGGCTGGCCCGGCGGCGATAACGGCGCCCGGGGGCCGCCGGATGGCCACATGGCGTCGTGAAGGCGAAAGGGGAACGGGGGCGGATGCGGCAATCGCGGGCATCCAGATGCGGGCACCACTTCCTTGCGTTGGCGGGCCGCGGGTTCTACATTTCCGCAGAGGACTGAAAGGAACCAGCGAATGCCAGACCCACGCGACCGATTCACGTCGAACTTCTCCTTCGGCCGGCCGCAGAAGCGAGATTCGTCGGCGCCGCAGCGTGCGTCGTCGGATCCGCCGCCACAGCAGCGGCAGCAGCCCGCGGCTGCGCCTCAGCCCGCTGCGCCTCTGCCGGCCGAGGCGGCGCCTCGCGTCAGCGTTCGCCTCTGGGCGGGGGGCGCCAAGGGCACGTTCGCCGTGGCGTTCACGGACATCGTGTCCTCGGCGGCGCTGACCAACAAGCTGGGCAACCACGAGATGGACCTGCTGCGGAGGAAGCACTTCACCTGGGCGGGCGAGTTGGTGAAACGCCACGGCGGGTGCATCGTGAAGACCATCGGCGATTCGGTGATGGCGGTGTTTCGCGCCGCGGCCGATGCGCTGGACTTCTCGCTGGCGATTCACGAGGAGCCGGGCGACCGTCGCTTGCAGGTGCGGGCGGGCATCCATGTCGGGCCGGTGACGGTGGACGACGGCGATGTGTACGGCACGACGGTGAACTACGCGGCGAGGGTGGTGTCGTCGGCCGTCGGGGCCGAGGTGCGGCTGAGCAGCGAAGCCAGGAGCCACGTGGAGCAGGAAGGCGACCCGCGCCACGCGGCCCTACGCTACCAGGCATTGCGCGACCTGGAGATGAAGGGCTTTCCCGGACGGCACATTCTCTGGTCGGTGGGCAGGCCGGTCTGACCTTCGCGAGGCCGCGGGCGGAGGGGCGCCGCGGGCGTCCTTACTCGGCGCGAAGAACCGTGAGCGCAGGCGCACTTTCCCCGCGGGGCCCGGCCCGCCGACCCCAGCATGCGGTTCAACGGGTATGCAACGCGATAACGCCTTGGGCATGACCCGACGCCGGTTCATGCGGAGTTCCGCGGTCGCGGCCGGGGCAGTGCCGCTGGTCACCAACCTCATCGGCGTGGAGGCCCTGTTCGCCGCCAGTCCGGCGCCGACGACCGCACCGGTTGCGCTGAACCTGAAGATTGCGGAACTGGCCGTCGCGGAGGGCGCGGCGTTCCTCGGCGCAGCCGAAATGGCCGACGCCTATGCGCGGTTGGCCAGGATGCTGGGCAAACCGCTGCCGGCGGCGCAACTGCCGCGGGCGATTTCCATCGGCGTGGCGCTGAGCGACGAACTGGTCGAGCCGCTGCCGGGCCAGATGGGGGCGTACTCGAGGCACTTCTACGGCGCGATGTGGCCGAAAGCGAAAACCATCGCCCGCAAACTGGGCGAACTGCTGCGGAAGGATGGGTACAAGGTCGCCTACGGCATGGAGGGCGTGGACGGCCTGCCGAAGATGGTTGCCCGCCTGGCCGGGATGGGGTGGATCGGGCGAGGCGCGCTGCTGGTAACGCCGGAGGTCGGGCCGCGCGCGGCCTGGGAAGTCGTGCTGACCGACGCGCCGGTGAAGGCGACGGCGGCGAAGGTGGACGAACCGCACTGCGGCGACTGCCGCCGCTGCGTGGACACCTGCCCGGTGAAGGCCATCACCGGCGCCGAATTCAAGGAGACCGACCCGCTGACGGCGCGGTTCCTGCCCGACAAATGCGAGAAGTACCGCCAGTCGTTCGGGAACATCTTCACCGAGGGCGGCTGCGGGCTATGCGTGAAGGTGTGTCCCTACGGCGCGCACAAGGACGTCATCTGGAGGCCGCCGGCGGGGGCGGCGACCGCGACGAAGCCTGTCGTTGCCGCGATCGAGCTGACGACGCGGCCGGCTGCGCCGACCAGCCAGCTTGTGGCCATGCCGCTGGCGAAGACGGATCGCTCGGCCTGGGAACTGGAGGCCGAGCTGCGCGGGGCGGCGGAGAAGGCGGGCGCGGACCTGGTGGGCATTGCCGATGTATCGCCGGTCTACGCGACGCTGGCCGAAATGACGCGCAAGCCGGTGAACCAGGCGGATACCTGGCCGCGGGCGATCTCCATCGGCGTGGCGATGAACGACAGGATCGTGGACGGCATTCCGAAGATCACGCCCGAGTACGGCAAGCACATGTACCGCCAGGCTTGGCCGGCGGCAAATAGAGTTGCGGCGGCCGTGGGCGCGTGGCTCAAGAACCAGGGCTTCGCGGTCGCCGCCGGGGGCAATGCCTGGAATTCGGTCGGTTCGAAGATTCTGCCCGGTGCCGGGTACAAAATCGCGGCGCGTTACAGCGGGCTGGCGTGGATCGGGAAGAGCTGCCTGGCCGTGTCGCCGCAGTTCGGTCCCCGCGTGATGTGGGCGGTGGTGTTCACCGACGCGCCGCTGACGCCATCCGTCCAGAAGCCGCGCGAGCGCCAGTGCGGCGACTGCCAACGCTGCGTGGACGTGTGCCCCGCCAAGGCGTACACGGGCATCCCGTTCAACGAGAAAGACCCGCCGCAGAAGCGATTCGACACGGGCAAGTGCGCAAGGTATCGCGCGAAGTTGGGCAATAACTTTGAGATTGGTGCGTGTGGACTGTGTCTGGAGATTTGCCCCTATGGCAAGCAGAGCAACATCTTGTTAGGCCAGAAACCCGTTGTGCCGATCACGCCGACGACATACCCGGCACCGGTCAGTCGTCCATCGAAGTGAATCCAACCATGCCGCAGAAAGACGGGAGCCCAAGCGTGTCGCCGAGGCGTTCCGGGCGGGTGCTGCGCCTGGCCACACGCCTGGCGGTGTTGATTGCCGCGGCCGTGCTGGCCTCGCAGGCGCTCGCCACGCGGGCGACCGCGTCCTCGCCGGCGGCCGGCGCCGCCGGGGCGTGGTGGCAGGATGCGCACGCCCGCGAATGGTCGGCCGTGCTGCCGGCGCTGAGCCCGTATACAGCCTTGCTGGCCGCGGGGGCGCAGCGGTCGCTGCCGGCGACGGCGGCGATGTGCGTGCCGGTGCTCGTGGCGGGGCTGTTCTGGCGGCAGTGGTTCTGCCGCTACGCCTGCCCCACCGGTCTGCTGATGGAGTGGGCGGGACGGGCAAGCCCGTCGCGAAGGAAACTGGCGGAGTTTCCCCGCCTGGCGCGGTGGGTGGTGTTCGTGACGGCCGCGGGGGCGCTGCTGGGCTGGCCGTTTTTCCTCTGGCTGGATCCGCTGTCGATGTTCCACGGCCTGGCCTCTGCCGTGCGGTGGCCGGTGACGGCGGCGTCTGCCGCCGCGGCGCCGCTGCTGGTGGCGATGGCGATCGGCGTGGTCTGGCCGGGGGCGTGGTGCTGCCGCCTCTGTCCGCTGGGGTACGCGCAGGAGTTGCTCAGCGCGCCGCGCCGCCTGCTGGGGCGCAAACGTGGCGGCGCCGCCGAGCCATCGGCGGCAGGAACGTCCGGGGCCCCGGCGGCGCTGCTGTCGCGCCGCGGGGCGATGTTCGGCGTGACCGGCCTGGTCGCGGCCGGCGCGGCCTTGGGCGTCCGATGGGCGATCGGCGCGAAGGCGGGCGTGCTGCGCCCGCCCGGGGCCGCCGCGGAGGACCTGTTCCAGGCGTTGTGTTCGCGGTGCGGCAACTGCGTGCGGGCGTGCCCGTCGAAGATCATCCAGCCGGACGCGGGGCCCTCGGGCGTCGCGGGGCTGCTCACGCCGGCGCTGCGGATGGGGCCGGGCTACTGCTTGGAGGACTGCAACGAGTGCGGCAAGGTGTGCCCGACGGGGGCCATCGCGAAGCTGCCGCTGGCCGAGAAGAACCGCCGCGCCATCGGCGTCGCCCGCATCGACGCGAAACGCTGCTGGCCGTGGGGGGGCCGGCGCGAGTGCGACAAGTGCGCGGCCATCTGTCCGCTGGAGGCCATCGACAACTTCACGAAGAATCCGCCGCTGCCCGTCATGCTGGCCGAGAAATGCAACGGCTGCGGCAAGTGCGAAGCGGTCTGCCCGGTGGGGGGCGGCACGGCGATCGCGGTGCGGCCGCCGTGAACCGCGGCAGGCAACCTGTCCCGCGCTGATGGAGGCTGCACGGCCGCCCCCGACGGGGCGTTCCGCCATCGGCGATGCTATCTTTGTCGCAGCCGGCGGCGGATGCTCGGCGATGATTCCTTCTTCTTACCGCAACTGGCCTCGAGCACCTTCATGGCCTTCTTCATGTCGGCGACCTTGAACACGGCCGTGGTGCGGCCGCCGGGCGCGCCGGCGGTGCAGTAGGCGTAGCTGATGTTGATGTGCTCATCGGCCAGGTGTTGTGCGACGGCGGCGAATGCGCCGGGCTCGTTCTTGAGGTCCAGCACCAGCACCTCGGTCTCGGTCCAGCGGTCGTGGGTCTGCGAGAGCACGGTGCGGGCCCGGTCGGGCTTGTCGCACACGATCCGCAGCACGCCGTGCTCCATCGAGTCCATCAGCGTCAGGGCCAGAACGTTCACGTGCGCCCGCGTCAGTTCGCTTGTCACGTTCGCCAGCACGCCGGGCTTGTTCACCAGGAAGATCGAAAACTGTGTCTGCACCTGCATGGATTGTCCTCTTGCCCAAGCGGATTCTCGCCGAGAACGTGCGGCCAGTCAACGGTCGCTCCAGGCGGCATCGGCCCGGCGCGCTGCACGCCTCGGCTCCGTCGGCGGGAAGGCCCAACGAAGGCGGATCGTGTCGATCCGGTCGCGGACCGACGATGGCCTCGCCGGCGCCCGGATCGGACGCGCCGGTGCGACGGTGCTACCCTTCGATCCGGATCGCCTCCACCGGGCATTGGTCGGCCGCTTCGCGTGCGGCCTCGGCGGCCTCGGGCCCGATGGGGTCGGCGATGACGATGGCGACGCTCGCGTCGCCCATCTCGTAGACCTGCGGGCAGGCGTCGACGCACAGCCCGCACCCGGTGCAGGTATCGGGATCGACAATCGCTCTCATCGTGTGCTCCTTCTGGTTGCTGAATTGTATGGCGGCAGTGCGGCAGTCCCGCGACCGGAGACCGTGAAACCGGATACCGGTCGCACGTTCTTCTCAGAACTGGTGCAGGAATCGCACGTCGCCTTCGAACAGCAGCCGGATGTCCGGGATGCCGTGTTTGCGCATGATCATGCGCTCGATGCCCAGCCCGAACGCGAAGCCGGTGTACTTCTCGCTGTCGCAGCCGACCGCCTCCAGCACGTTGGGGTCCACCATGCCGCAGCCGCCCAACTCGATCCACCGCGTGCTGCCGTCGGCGTAGTGGAACAGGATGTCCACCTCGGCCGAGGGTTCAGTGAACGGGAAGAAGCTCGGCCGGAACGTGGTCTGCACGTCATGCCCGAAGTACGCCTTGCAGAACTGGTCGAGGGTGGTCTTGAGGTCCACCATCGTCACGCCCTCGTCCACGTACAGCCCCTCGACCTGGTGGAACATGAACGAGTGCGTGGCGTCCACGGTGTCGGGCCGGTACACGCGCCCGGGCGACACGATCCGCACCGGCGGCGGCTGCTTCTCCATCACGCGGATCTGCACCGTCGACGTCTGGCTGCGCAACATCACCTGCTCGTCGATGAAGAAGTTGTCCAACGGGTCGCGGGCCGGGTGGTCCAGCGGGATGTTCAGCGCGTTGAAATTATGCCGCTCGTCCTCGACTTCCGGCCCCGTGGCGACCGAGAAGCCCATCCGCCCGAAGATCTCGCAGATCTCGTCGATCGTCTGCGTGATGATGTGTCCGTGGCCGATCCGCGGTTTGCGGCCGGGGAGCGTGACGTCCGTGGCGGGCGCTCCGCCGCGGCAAGCCTGCGGCCGGCCGAGCTGCTGCTGACGTTCGGAGAACGCCGCCTCCAGGGCGACACGCATCTGGTTGGCGACCTTGCCGACGGCCGGCTTGAGG
>CAYWTX010000259.1:0-15237 GCA_964461295.1 uncultured Planctomycetaceae bacterium
CTCGGCTGCGGGGTTGGCGGGGTGGGCGGGGCTTGGAGGGGAGGCCTGGGCTTGGAGGGAAGGCCGGGGCTTGGAGGGGATGGACGCGGCAGGAGAATGGTTGTAGCATCCACGCAGGTCACAGCAAGGAGCGAACATGTCTTTCCAGGTCCAGCGCGGCGTGAATATCGGCGGATGGCTCAGCCAGAGCAAGGCGCGGGGCGCGGAGCGGCGGCAGCGCTTCACGCGCGAAGACGTGCCGAAGCTTGCCGCCATGGGCTTTGACCACCTGCGCCTGCCGGTGGACGAGGAGCAGCTTTGGGACGCCGCCGGCCGGCGCGATTGCGAAGCGTGGGACCTGATGGACGCCTGCCTCGACTGGTGCGACGAGGCCGGCCTGCGGGTTGTCGTCGACCTGCACATCCTGCGCAGCCACTACTTCATGGCGGCCGAGAAGCCGCTGTTCACCGATCCCTCCGCGGGGGAACACTTCGCCGACCTGTGGCGTGACCTGTCGGCCGGCCTGCGTGGGCGCAACCTGGACAAGGTGGCGTACGAGTTGATGAACGAGCCGGTGGCGGTCGAGCACGCCGACTGGAACCGCGTGTACCCGCTGGCGTACCGTGCGATCCGCCAGGGCGAGCCGCGGCGGGTGGTGGTGCTGGGATCCAACCTGTGGAGCCAGGCGCGGACATTCGAGCATCTGGCCGTGCCGGAGGGCGACCGCGAGCTGATCCTCACGTTCCACTTTTACGAGCCAATGTTCGTCACACACTACCGGGCGAGTTGGGTGGTCGAGTGCAAGGAGTACGACGGGCCGGTGCAGTATCCCGGCTCGCCCGTGTCGGCGGAGGCGTGGCGGGCACTGCCGGCCGACCGGCGGGCGCGAATGGCGAAGTGGAACACGCCGTACGACGCGTATCAGATGGAGGTGGCGATATCGTGGCCGCTGGCGGTGCGGGAGCGGACGGGGCTGCCCCTGTACTGCGGCGAGTTCGGGGCGATTCACGCGGCGCCGGCGGAGTTGCGTGCGGCGTGGACGAAGGACTTGATCGGCGTGCTGGAGGCAAAGGGCATCGCGTGGGCGGAGTGGAATTACCTGGGGGGCTTCGGCGTATTCAGCAGAGAGAACGGACTAAGCGAAGTTGGCAGGGAGATACTGCGGCGATAGGGGGCGGGGGGGGAACAGCCGAGGAGGTGACGGCGGGATGTCACCCCGATGGCGGCTCTTCTGAACCAGGTCGGTTCTTGCACCTTGACATCCGGCGCGAGCCTGCTACTAATTGTCCCAGGTTGTCCAAGGCGGTGGCCAGATGACAGGAGTCGGCGGAAGATGAATCTTGGTGTCAGGGATGTCGCGGTCCTTCTGGGCGTTTCCGAGAAGACCGTCTACCGGTGGATCGCGCAGAACAAGCTCCCCACGCATCGGGTGAGCGACCAGCACCGGTTCAATCGGGCTGAGGTGCTCGAGTGGGCGACGGCCCAGCGGATTCCGCTGTCGCCGAAGATGCTCGAGGAGCCCGGCGACGCGGCAATCCCCTCGCTGGCTGATGCGCTGCGGGTGGGCGGCATCCACTATCGCGTCGGCGGCGCCGACAAGGCATCGGTACTCCGGAGCGTGGTGGACGTCATGCCCCTGGCGGAGGAGGTCGACCGCGAGTTCCTTCTGCAAGTGCTGCTGGCGCGCGAGTCGATCGGTTCGACGGGCATCGGCGACGGCATCGCCATTCCGCACGTACGCAACCCCGTGGTCTTTCACATCACGCGGCCGATGATGGCCCTGTGCTTCCTCGACAACCCCATCGACTTCCAGGCCATTGACTCCAAGCCGGTACACACGCTTTTCACGATCGTCAGCCCGACGATCAAGGCGCACCTGAGCCTGCTGGGCCGCCTGACGTACGGTCTGCGCGATTCGGCGTTCGCCACGGGGGTTCGCGAGCAGGCGTCGCGCGAGGAGATCCTTCGTGCGGCCGACGAACTGGACGGGGTGCTTGGCCGCGCGTCTGGACCCGCGGCCGTGGCGCCTGGGGCGGGGGGCGCCGCGCGATGAACGAGTTGTTGTTACTCGGCCCGGCCGTGGTGCTTCTGGTCGGCGGGGCGGTGTGCGGGGTCGTCGGCGGCACGGGCGTGCGGGCGAACCGGTTGGGCCCGGCCGTGGCGGTGCTGGGCGGCGTTCCGGCGGGCGTGGCGGCGGCGTGGGTGCTGCTGGGCGGCGGGCAGCTTGCCGTGGAGCTAGCCTGGCCGGTGCCGTTTGGCTCGCTGTCGCTGGGGATGGACGCGTTGTCGGCGTTCTTCGTGCTGGCGATTGTGGTGGTGAGCGTGCTGGGGGCGATCTACGGCGGGCGGTACATGGACCTGTACGCCGGGCAACGGCACCTGGGTTCGTCGTGGTTCTTCTACAACGCGTTGCTGGCGGCAATGCTGGTGGTGGTGACGGCCCGCAACGGCGTGCTGTTCCTGGTGGCGTGGGAGGGGATGTCGCTGGCGTCGTTCTTCCTGGTGATGTTCGAGCACGACAGGGGCGAGGTGCGTCGGGCGGGCTGGACGTACCTGATCGCGATGCACCTGGGCACGGCATTCCTGTTGGCGGAATTCGCGCTGCTGGCGGGTTCGGCGACGACGTGGGACTTCGCGGGCTTCGCGGCGCCGGCATCGCCGGGCCGCGCGGGGGCGATGTTCCTGCTGGCGGCGGTGGGGTTCGGCACGAAGGCGGGTTTCCTGCCGTTGCACGTCTGGCTGCCGGAGGCGCATCCGGCAGCGCCGTCGCACGTGTCGGCCGTGATGAGCGGCGTGATGATCAAGACGGGGATTTACGGGTTGTTGCGGGTGATGGGGTTCCTGGGCGAGCCGGCGGCGTGGTGGGGCTGGACGCTGCTGGGGATCGGGGCCGCCTCGGGCGTGGCGGGAGTGCTGATGGCGTTGGCGCAGCACGACCTCAAGCGGCTGCTGGCGTATCACAGCGTGGAGAACATCGGGATCATCTGCCTGGGGCTGGGGTTGGGCGTGTTGGGCGCGGCCAGCGGGAACGTGGCCTTGGCGGTGCTGGGCACGGCCGGCGGGCTGCTGCACGTGTGGAATCACGCGATCTTCAAGAGTTGCCTGTTCTTCGGGGCCGGCAGCGTGCTGCACGCGACAGGCACGAAGGAGGTGGAGCAGCTTGGCGGGCTGCTGAAGCGCATGCCGACGACGGGCGCGACGTTCCTGGTGGCGTCGGCGGCGATTTGCGGCCTGCCGCCGCTCAACGGGTTCGTGAGCGAGTTGCTGATCTACATGGCGGGCTTCGTGGGCGTGGCGGGCGCGGCGGGGTCGAAGGCGTTGGCGGCGGCGGGGGCCGTGGCGATTCTGGCGCTGGGGTTGATCGGCGGTCTGGCGGCGGCGTGCTTCGCCAAGGCGTTCGGCGTGGTGTTCCTGGGCGAGGGGCGGAGCCAGTCGGCCATGGTGGCGCACGAAGCGCCGGGCGCGATGCGTGTGGCGATGGTGGCGACGGCGGCGCTGTGCGTGCTGATCGGCCTGGCGGGGCCGGCGGCGTTGGCGGCCGCGGCGCCGGTGGTGAAGCAGGTCCTTCCGGCGGCGACGTGTCAGGCGGCGCAGGGGTGGGTGGACGCGGCGGGAGCGA
Source organism: uncultured Planctomycetaceae bacterium (assembly GCA_964461295.1). Lineage (GTDB taxonomy): Bacteria > Planctomycetota > Phycisphaerae > SM23-33 > SM23-33 > CAYWTX01. The sequence continues at coordinate 3,599 of CAYWTX010000259.1, forward strand.
TCCTATGGCGCGTGACGGCGGCGGCCGGGACGCTGCTGGTGCTCATCGGCGCCGCGGCGTGGTTGCGTCGGAAGCTGCTGGCCGGGCGGAGCGTGGGCTCGACGGTGACGTGGGACTGCGGCTACGCGGCGCCGACGGCCCGCATGCAGTACACGGCGTCGTCGCTGGCGGCGCCCATCGTGGGGATGTTCGCGTGGCTGCTGCGGCCGCGGGTGAACGAGCGTCGGCCGGAAGGGCTGTTCCCGGCCGAGGCGAGCTATGAATCGCACGCGGAGGACGCGTTCGAGCGCGGCGTGTTCCGGCCGGCGTTCCTCGCGGTGGACTGGTTGGCGGGCCGGCTGCAGTGGCTGCAGGCCGGGCGCAACCAGCTCTACATCCTGTACATCGCGGCGACGCTGCTGATTCTGCTGGTTTGGAAGCTGGGATAGACATGGCGATAGTGGCATCCATTCTGCATGTGGTGGCGGCGCTGGCGTTGGCGCCGATGATGCTGGGGGTCATCCATCGCACGAAGGCGAAATTCGCGGGGCGGCGCGGCGTGCCGCTGCTCCAGCCGTACCACGACATCGTCAAGCTGCTGCGGAAGGGCGCCACGTACAGCCGCACGACGACGTGGGTGTTCCGGGCCGGGCCGACGGTGGGCGTGGCGTGTGCGGGCGCGGCGCTGCTGGTGACGCCCCTGGGGGGCGTGGGCGGGCTGCTGGCGTTTCCGGGCGACCTGCTGCTGCTGGCGTACGTGCTGGGGCTGATGCGGTTCCTGACGGTGCTGGCGGCGATGGACACGGGCTCGGCGTTCGAGGGCATGGGCGCCAGCCGCGAGGTGCAGTTTTCCATGCTGGCGGAACCGGCGCTGCTGCTGGGCCTGGCGGCGATGGCGGCGGCGTCGGGCAGCCTGTCGCTGACGGGGATGTACGCGGCGCCCCTGGCGTCGGCGGCGTCGGCGGGGCCGGCGCTGGCCCTGGTGGCCGCGGCGCTGCTGGTGGTGGTGCTGACGGAGAACGCCCGCATTCCGGTGGACGACCCGAACACGCATCTGGAATTGACGATGATTCACGAGGCGATGGTCCTGGACCACGGCGGGGTGGACCTGGGGTTCATCCAGTACGGTTCGGCCCTGAAGCTGTGGGTGCTGGGCGCGCTGCTGGTGGGCGTGGCCCTGCCGCTGCGGACGGGCTGGGCGCTGGGCGACCTGGCGGTCGGCGTGGCGGCGCAGGGCGTGCTGGCCGTGGTGGTGGGGGTGATCGAATCGACGATGGCGCGGCTGCGGCTGGTGCGGCTGCCGCAGTTGCTGGTTGCCGCGTCGGTGCTGAGCGCGCTGGCGCTGGCGTGGGCGGCGAGGTGATCGATGGAAGCGTTGCAGGACGCGTTGGTGGTGGTGCTGGTGCTGACGAACTTTCGTCTGCTGGGTTCCAGCCGCTTCGCGGCGTGCGTGCAGACGATGGCGATTCAGGCGGTGGTGCTGGGCGCGCTGGCGATGGCGATGCACGCGGGGCATCAGACGGTGCGGCTGGGGCTGTTCGTGGCGGCGACGGTGGCCGTGAAGGGCCTGCTGCTGCCGTGGCTGCTGCGGCGAGCGGCTCGCGAGGCGGGCGTGCGGCGCGAGCTGATGCCGATACTGGGGTACACGCCGTCGATCCTGACCGGCGCGGTGCTGCTGGGCGTGAGTTTCTGGTTGGCCGGCCCGCTGCGTTCGGCCGTGCCGGACAGCGGCCTGCTGCTGGGTGCGGCGCTGTTCACGATGCTGAGCGGGCTGCTGCTGATCGTGGCGCGGCGGCAGGCGCTGACGCAGGTGCTGGGCTACCTGGAGATGGAGAACGGCGTGTACGCGTTCGGCGCGGCTATGGCGATCCAGGAGCCGCTGCTGGTGGAGATGGGCGTGCTGCTGGACGTGCTGGTGGCGGTGTTCGTGATGGGCATCGCCGTCTACCACATCAGCCGCGAGTTCGACCACATTGACACCGACCGTCTGTCGGTGCTGAAGGGCTGACGATGTTGTGGGCCGTGGTGTTGATACCGGCCGTCGCAGCGGCGGCGGCCTTGGCGATTCGGTGGCGCGCGGCGCGGCGGGTGCTGTTGCCCGCCGCGGGGGCGGCGCACCTTGCGTGCGTGATCGCGCTGTGCGGGGGCGGGGTCGTCGCCGTGGGCGACGGCCGGTGGATCGGGCTGGACGAGCCGGGCAAGCTGTTCCTCACGGTGGCCAGCGTGCTGTTTGTGGCCGCGGCGTCGTACACGTTCGGGCAGCTTCGCGGCGAGCATTCGGGGGGCGATGGAAAGGTGCGGGAGGGCTTCCTGTTTGCCCAGGATCCGGAGGCGGTGTTTATCGCGTGCATGCTGGCGTTCCTGGCGACGATGAGCCTGGTGTGCGTCAGCCGGCACCTGGGTCTGCTTTGGGTGGCGGTAGAGGCGACGACGCTGGTCAGCGCGCCGCTGATCTACCACCACCGGCACCACCGCAGCCTGGAGGCGGCGTGGAAGTACCTGCTGATCTGCTCGGTGGGCATTGCCATCGCGATGCTGGGCAACTTCTGCCTGGCGTTCGCGGCCCGCGGGCAGTCGGCCCACCTGTCGCTGGGCGGCCTGCTGGCCGTGGCGGACAAGCTGGACCCGATGTGGCTGCGTGCGGCGTTCCTGATGTTCCTGGTGGGCTACGGGACGAAGATGGGCCTGGCCCCGATGCACACGTGGCTGCCGGACGCTCACAGCGAGGCGCCATCGGGCGTGTCGGCCTTGCTGTCGGGGGCGCTGCTGAACTGCGCGTTCCTGGGCATTCTGCGGGCGCACGCGGTGATGGCCGGGGCGGGCCTGGCGGCGTTCAGCGGCGAGTTGCTCGTGCTGCTGGGGATGGTGTCGATGGGCGTGGCCGCGGTGTTCCTCATCCGCCAGGCCGACTACAAACGCATGTTGGCGTATTCGAGCATCGAGCATATGGGCATCCTCGCCCTGGGCGTGGGGCTGGGCGGACTGGCCGCACAGGGCAGCCTGCTGCACGCCGTCAATCACTCGATGGGCAAGGGGCTGCTGTTCCTTACGGCCGGGACGATCCTGGCCTCGTGGCGGACGAAGAACGCCGGCGAGGTGCGCGGGCTGCTGCGGCGCGCGCCGCTGGCGGGCGTGCTGTGGCTGGCGGGGTTCCTGGCCATCGCGGGCTCGCCGCCGTGGGGGCTGTTCCTCAGCGAGCTGACGATCCTGCGCGGCGCGCTGGAAGGCGGGCGGTGGTTCGTTGCGGGCGGCTACTTGCTCGCGCTGGGCGTGATCTTCGTTGCGATGGCGCGGATCGTGCTGCCGATGGCGTTCGGCGAGCCGTCGCCGGCGGCGCTGCCGTCGAGGCCGCGCCGGGATTTGTGGTCGCTCGTGCCGGCCTCGGCGCTCGGCGCCGCCGTGCTGGCGCTGGGCGTGTACGTCCCGCCGCAACTGTGGGCGTTCCTCCAGCAGGCGGCGGCGGCCGTGGGAGGAAGATAGATGATCGCGGAGGCACAGAGGTCGCGCAGGGGAGAAAGGCAAGAGGAACCATGGTGGACACAGATGAAAGGGACGGGAAGAACCGACGCATGAGTATTCGTCCGTATCCATTGTTGTTTCATTCTCCTGTTGCCTCCGTGCCCTCCCAACGGGACCTTGGGTCTGTGCCTGTGTGGTCAGAATCGCGGACCTGCGAATGAGTGATTTCCTGACATTCCAGAACGGCCAGGCGCTGAGCACCGCGGCCGTGCCGGTCGTGCCGGTCGAGCCGTTCCGCCAGGCGGTGATCGGCGCGGTGATGGCCGGGCGGCGGATCTCGGCGCTGTACGCCGAGGGCGACGGGCGGATCGTGCGGCTGACGGCCGTGCTGTCCGACGGGGCCGGCGGCGAGTTGAGCGTGCTGTCGTGCAACACCGGCGGCGTGTACGAGTCGATCACGCCGGCGTGCGCGGCGGCGCACTGGTTCGAGCGCGAGATCGCCGAGCAGTGGCTTGTTTGGCCGGAAGGGCACCCGTGGCTCAAGCCGATCCGCTTCCAGGCGTCGCGGGTGAGCGGCGTCGCGGGCAACGGCGCGTCGGCGGCGCCACCGGTCGGCGTGACGGACTTCTTCCGCATGGAAGGCCAGGAGGTTCACGAGGTGGCCGTTGGGCCGGTGCACGCGGGTGTGATCGAGCCGGGGCACTTCCGCTTCCAGTGCCTCGGCGAGACGGTGCACCACCTGGAGATTTCGCTGGGCTACCAGCACCGCGGCGTGGAGCGGGCGCTGGTTGGCGGGCCTGGCGCCCGCACGATCCACTACGTCGAGACGCTGGCGGGCGACACGAGCGTCGGCCATGCGGCCGCGTACGCCCGGGCGGCCGAGTCGCTTTCCGGAACGCGCGTGCCGCCGCGGGCGCAGGCGATTCGGGGCATCGCCGCCGAGATGGAACGTATCGCCAACCACATCGGCGACCTGGGGGCACTGGCCGGAGACGTGGGTTTCCTGCCCACGATGAGCTACTGCGGGCGAATCCGCGGCGACGTGCTGAACGCGACGGCCGCGATCTGCGGCAACCGGTTCGGGCGCGGGCTGGTGGTGCCCGGCGGCGTGGCGCACGACATCGAGCCGGCGCGGCGCGACGAACTGCTGCGGCGGCTGGAGGCTGTCGAGGCCGACGCGACGAGCGCGGTCGAGCTGATGTTCGCGGCGCCGTCGATGTTGGCGCGGCTGGAGGGCACGGGCGTGGTGAGCGCGGACACGGCCCGGGAGATCGGCCTGGTGGGCGTGGCCGCGAGGGCCAGCGGCCTGGGCAACGACGTGCGGGCCGAGCTGCCGTACGGCATGTACCGCTTTGTGCAGATGCCGGTGTGCACCTGGCCGAGCGGCGACTGCTTCGCCCGCGCGTACGTCCGCTGGATGGAGGTGCAGCAGTCGCTGGCGTTCATCCGCGAGCAGCTGGCTTCCATGCCCGAGGGGCCGATCGCGCAGGAAGCACGCCCACCGCGGGCCGACAGCCTGGCCGTGACGCTGGTGGAAGGCTGGCGCGGCGAGATCTGCCACGTGGTGCGGACCGACGCAGAGGGTCGGATCGCCAACTACAAGGTCGTCGATCCGTCCTTCCACAACTGGTTCGGATTGGCGCTGGCCCTTCGCGGCATGCAGATCAGCGACTTCCCGCTGTGCAACAAGAGCTTCAACCTGTCGTACTGCGGGCATGATTTGTGAAGAATTGCCGATTGTCGATTTTCGATTGTCGAATTCGTTGGCGCCGGCAGCAGATTCTCCTCAAAACTGCGGGCCATGGGAGAGGCGAACCTGCGAACTGTGGGATGAAATCGACAATCGGCGATCGCCAATCGGCAATTCGCACTGAGGAAATCAGATGCTGAACATCCTGAGAGCTCGTCTGAAGCAGAAGTACCGGACGATGGCGTATCCGGACGGGCCGGCGCCGGAACTGCCCGACCGCTTCGCCGGCCGACCGGCAATACAGATCGGCAAGTGCACCGGCCAGTGCGCGGCCGCGTGCGGCAGCATCTGCCCGACGGGGGCGCTGAACGTCCAGGGCGGCCGGCCGCGGATCGACGCCGGGCGGTGCCTCTTCTGCCGCGCGTGCCAACGCGCGTGCCCCAACGGGGCCGTGACGTTCACGGCCGAGCATCGCCTGGCGGCCGCGAAGCGGGACGACCTCGTGGTGCGCGAGGGATCGCCGGCGTTTGCGCCTGCCCGTAGCGAACTGGCGGCGAAGCTGTTCGGCCGATCGCTGAAGTTGCGGCAGGTGTCGGCGGGGGGGTGCAACGCCTGCGAGGCCGACAGCAACGTGCTGGGCACGCTGGCGTGGGACATGGGCCGGTTCGGGATTTCGTTCGTAGCGTCGCCGCGGCACGCGGACGGCCTGTTGATTACCGGCCCGGTGAGCGAGAACATGCGCCTGGCGCTGCTGAAGACCTACGAGGCCGTGCCGAGTCCGAAGATCGTGATCGCGGCAGGAGCGTGCGCGATCGCCGGCGGGCCGTACATCGGCCATGCCGAGCAGCACAACGGGGCGGCCGGCCTGGTGCCGGTGGACTTGTTCATCCCCGGCTGTCCGCCGCACCCGTTGACGATCCTGGACGGGTTGCTGAGGATGATTGGACGGGTGGAAGACGAGTAACCAACGGGGCCCGTCGGGCTGTGGTCAAGGGTTCTTCAGCGGACGTTCCATGTAGACGTCGGTTAGCGACTCGCCGGTGACGCTTTCGTCAAGTTCGGGGTCGCACAGGGATTCGCGCACGACACGGAAGCCCAGGCGCTGACAGATCGGCACGTTGCCGGTTTGCCTGACGGTGTGCAGCGACAGGGCTGTCTTGCCGGCCGCTGAGGCGATGTCGGCGAGGTGGTCCACCATCGCGCGGGCGACGCCGCGGCGCCGCAGGTCGGGATGCACGAACAGCCCGATCAGATGCAGCGCTCGCTCGCGCAGCTCGCACTGCACCGCGCCGGCCACGCGGCCGCCCGATTCGCAGACGAACTGCCGGCGCGCCCTGGCAGCGGGCATTCCCGCGGCCCGCGCTTTGGCGGTCGGCCGGTACACCCGGCGCAGCTCGCTTGCGCAGAGCGCCTTGATCTGCCGCACGCCCTGTGCGTCGTGCTCCGTGGCTTCACGAACGACCAGCCGTCCGGTACAATCTGCCTTGTGATCGGGAACCATCGATGAGAGTCTACAAGAGAGCGATTGGGCGAGGCAGGGCGATGGCTCGGAAATCCGCGACAGGTAAGGGCGACTGCACGGCGATGCGGGGTAAGGTTGCCGGCTGGCCCGGAGTTGCCGCGACCGTCCGCGAGGTCCGCAGGGCCAGAGCAGGAACCGGCGATTCGTCGTTGTTGACGAATGAGCAGTCGCGAGCCGCGGAGCGAGGAAGGGCCTTCTGACCTCTATGCCTACTTCACCCTTGCCCGAGTCTCCCATGCCCCAGCGATTCGAATACGACGAACTGGCCTACGACGGCAGACTGATGAAGGTGCATCGCGTCGGAGTGCGCATGCCCGACGGGCGGGTCGTGCCGAGGGAACTCGCCCTGTACGCCGGGGCCGTCGTCGTGCTGCCCGTCCTGGCTGACGGCTCGATGGTTCTCATCCGCAACTACCGCTTCGCCGTCGAGGAGACGCTGTGGGAGTTGCCGGCCGGGGCGATCGACCCCGGCGAGAGCCCGGCGGACGCGGCCCGGCGGGAACTGCTGGAGGAGACGGGCTATCGGGCGGGCACGCTCACGAAGCTGGGTCAGTTCTTCACCGGACCGGGAAGCTGCAACGAGCAGATGCACGCGTTCCTGGCCGGCGACCTGACGGCCGGGGCGCAGGCGCTGGAGCCGTACGAGCAGATTCAGGTGCAGGTGCTGGGGGAGGTCGGGGTGCGGGCGATGGTGGAGGACGGGCGAATCCACGACGGCAAGACAATCGCGGCGCTGGGGCTGTACTGGCTGCGGCGATAGAATGCGGTGGAGGACGAGCGATGGGTCTGCACGATCGGACATACTGGCGGGATGAATTGGAGGGGGCGGGCGCTGGGGGGGTGCGTCTGGGGATGCCTCGCCCGATGCGGGCGACGGTGGTGCTGCTGCTGCTCAACGTGGCGGCGTTCGTTGTGCAGGTGATCGCGGAGGGCAACGGCCTGGGCCTCGCGGGGACTTTGGGCGTGGCGCTGTCGGGATGGTGGCAGGTCTGGCGGTACCTGACGTTCCAGTTCCTGCACGCGGGGCTGTGGCACATCCTGTTCAACATGCTCGCGCTGTACATGTTCGGCTCGGCGCTGGAGCGGCAGTGGGGTTCGCCGCGGCTCCTGGCGTTCTACCTGGTCAGCGGGGCGGGCGCGGGGGTGGCGTACGTCGTCATGGGCCTGCTGGCCGGCGGGGCGGCGCAGGCGTGGACGCCGCTGATCGGGGCTTCCGGCGGCGTATACGGCATGATCCTGGCGTGCATGGTGCTGTTCCCGCAGATGCGCGTGATGCTCCTGCTGTTCCCGATGTCCATGCGGACGCTGGGGTTCGTCGTGTTCGGCGTCGCCGTGCTGATTGTGCTGGGCGGACTGGGCCAGGGCGGACGAACCGGCGATTTCTGGTCGCAGGTGGCGCACCTGGGCGGCGCCGGCACGGCCGCGATGTGGATCTGGTGGTTGCCGCACCTGCATCTGCCGCGGTGGGGGCGGAAGGAAGGCGCCGGCCTGGGGCCTTCCAGCATGCGGGAGGGGGCATGGCAGAAGAGGCTGTCGCGCCGGCGCAAGGAGGAGGCGGAGATCGACGGCATCTTGGACAAGATTCATCGCGATGGCATCGGCAGCCTGACTCGCGGCGAGAAGAAGATTCTGCGCGACGCGACCCGCCGTCAGCGCGAGGAGGAGAGATCGCACAGGTCAACTGGGGGCACATCCGGCAGCGGAGGTTCTGCTCGACGGCCCTGGGCGACAGTCACCTGTGGGCGTGTGGGCAGCTGTGGCATACGTGGAACGCAGCCTGGTGCGTACGGCGATGGTCGAGCGGGCGGAGGAGCTCCGCAACAGTTGCGGGTCCGCGTAAAATACGCGGTCAGCCTGTGTTACATCCACTACACCCCAGTGGGCTCGAACCACTAACCTTCGGTTCCGTAGACCGATGCTCTATCCAATTGAGCTAGGGGTGCAACTGCTTCGATTTGCCCAGAATACCGCGTGTTTCGGCGAGAATCAAGCCCTTTCTGTCCCCGCCCGTCTCTCGCTGTGTGGTTCGCCGAAGTCCGCGAAAGTCCGCCTTTCGCCGCGTTCGTGGCAAAGGAAATGGCACGATTTCCAAGGCCGGTTTCGGCGCGGTTCGGCGCGGTCATCGGGAAGCCCACGGCGTCCACCGGCCGGGCGTCATCGGTCCCGGTTGCCCGCAACCTCTGCCGCTCGGTTTCCGGCCCGGTCGCCAGCCTGGGCAGGCAGTCCAGCGCCGCCGCCTGCCGCGCGTCCACCAGCAGCGCGGCCGGGACCGCCTCCGTCTTGATCGTATTCGCGTCCATGTCACGACCTCGTCACCGGCAACCGTGCCGGCCAACGTGTGCATCAAAACCATTACACCATCCCACCGTCGCCCCGCTCGACTTGCACGTGGCGCCCGGTCTGGATCAACCCATCAACCAGTTCGCGAAGTACCGCCGTTGGGACCGTCACGCCCTGGAAACGCTGGCCTGGGCGGCGGAGGCCGGGCAGAACACCTTCCCCCGCCTGGCGCGGGCCTTTCTTCACGCACTCGCGGCCACACGAACACGTCCTTGCTCACTTGCGGCCCGTCGTAGGCGACGCAGTAGTGCCACTCTTCAGGCGCGGGCTCGCACGCTCGCTTGCCTGTCGCTCAGACCACGCCCGTGCCACCGATCCCTGCCCGGCACACGTACTCACTGCCGAACTGGCTGAAGAGAATGCAGTCCATGCACCGGCAGTGACGAAGGATGGTGACGTTGGCCGGCAGGAGGGCGCGGCTGTCGGCCAAAACCCTTTGGGGACTCTGGGGACTCTCCTGCGGCCCGTTACATAAAACCATTTCTCTCTCTCTTCTCTCTACCCCTGTTTTTTCACGCGCGTGGGTTGTAGCAGAGTCCCCAGAGTCCCCTAAGAGAACGAATCGCGTTTCAGAACGACCCGAAACAGAGTCCCCAGAGTCCCCAAGACGTGCATCTCCTTCCCTGACGGCCTGGCAGTCTGCCAACGGAATCACTGTTTGCTCTCCTTGGAATCCCTGCCATAGATCCCCCATTTGCGGCCATCGCCATGCTTGCCATCACCTTCGTAGTCCAAGTACTGGCCACCCAGAACCCGCCTGCGGAACGACTTCAGCTTGTTTGCCACCTGGCCGCTCCTGTGTGACACAGCTTCCGGCGGCAAGGCCACCTTGCCGTTCCGAGCAGCAGACAGCAACGCCAGGCGGCGGAATCGGCGCAGCTCTCTGGATCGCTTCTCGCAGCACCGGGCCATGAAGGCATCCAGGCTGATCGGCTCGTTCTGGATCTTTGCCCTTTGGCCTGGCAGGACATCCGGGAAGGCCCCGTCCAGGTGGACCGTCAGACCGTCTTCGCCGACCTTCGCGATCTCGACAAGCGGCCTGGCGGGCAACGGGTGGCCGGGCAGGAAGTCGCCGACGGCGACGCTGGCCAGGGCCAGGACGGCTGGAGCCGCCGCCGTTCGCAGGCGAGAGGCCCTCCCGAAGGCTTCCGTCGCATCCGGCCACGCAACGCCCCGGGCAAGGAAGATTTCCCGCGCGTTGCCGTCTATCTTGACCATACCGAGCAGGTACAGCCTTCCCGGCCTGACCTCGACGATACGGCCGACGGCCTCGACCGATCTCGCCACGAGCCTGGCCAGCCGGTCCATGCGCAGCTCCCACCGGCGCATCGCGTCCATCTCGAACCAGATCGGTCCGCCGTGTTCGCTGCTACGTTGGCAGAGGTGGAAGGCCCTGGTCCGACCGCCGTCGGCGACCCGCGTCGGCTCGATGCGGCATGCCTCCTCGCACTCGGGGCAGACAAGCCCCGTGTCCGGCTCGACTTCAGCCAGAAAACCCGTGCACATCAGCCACTCGACATCCGCGGCTGGCAGCCGTTCCAGGGCAGCGTGCGGCCAGGCGAGGGAATCCGGGCCGTCTTCTTCGGCCACTCGCAGCATGAGTTCCAGCGTCTCACGCATAGTCCACCCCCCAGTGTTTCAGGCACTTCCGGGCAACCTGATCGTAGTGCTCGTCGCGAAGTGTGCAGCGGTCGGGACTCGCGACCTCAAACGTCAGCGTCTTGCTCCGGCCCCTGTGGTCCGTGGCGAAGACCAGCCGGAGCTTGACCCTCGTGATGTCCAGCTTCTCCAGCGACAGTTCGTTCCGCACCGTGACGTGCCCAAGAAGCTGCCAGACCGGTTCCGGCTCCCGCCGCGTTGGCGACGCCGAGAGCACCACCCGCTTGCTGCGGTCGCGTCGAAGGCAGAAGTCGAGCTGGCGGATCTGGACCGCCTCCACGCGGTCGGCCGGGTCGGTCACGAACCGGAAGCCCCGGTCCTTGAAGACCGACAGATTGTACCGGGCCCTGCCATTTGCCCCAGGAAGGCCGGACATCCCCAGCGCGGCACGGGAGAAGGCGCCGGCCAGTTCGCCTTTGAGTACCTTCGTGCCCTGGGCATGGAGCTCCAGCACACCCTCCTCCGGCCGGTAGGAGAAGATGATCGCGAACGCCGACCGCCAGGGCCTGTGCTGGATGAACCGGCCGGTGTCGGTGTAGCCCATATCCGTTCGCGTGTGATCCTCCGGGAAGGCGAAGAAGCAGTGTCGCTTCGGCTCCTCGCGCGAACAAACGTCCACGTGGCAGAACCGGCCGCGACCTTCCTTGGCGTAGACGGCAGAGAGTTCGTTCGACAGCGACAGAAGGGATTCGCGGTCAACGGCGGGTTCGACGCCGGTGTCCACGCACCACCGGGTCCAGGAGTGGAAACGGTCCATCTCGTGGAAGTTCCCCGCCTGGTGGAAGACATCCGGGTGATTCAGGAACGTCCAGAAGGCGATCTGGTAGGCGTTGTGGGCGCTTCGGAACAACTCCGGCCAGTCATCGTGCCCCGCAGTCCGGCCGACCTCAAGGATGGCCCGCGTGCCCGCGCCGGAGGACAGATCGTTCACCATCGAGAAGTCGCTCTCGATGTCCTTCTGAGCCGCGGCCGGCAGTTCCTCGAGCTTGC
>CAYWTX010000260.1:0-8762 GCA_964461295.1 uncultured Planctomycetaceae bacterium
CCATTGCCTATTGCCTATTGCCCATTGCCTATTGTCTATTGCCAATTGCCAATTGCCCATTGCCTATTGACAATTGACAATTGGCAATGGGCAATTGGCAATTGGCAATAGGCAATAGGCAATGGGCAATACTACCGCAGCAACTCCCTCGCTTCCGGCTCGGCCCACGTCTCCACGATCTTGCCGTAGTAGACGCGGTGCATTTCCTCGTCCACGTACATGCCGCGGACTTCATCGCCCATGCGGTTGGGCTGCACGTCGGCGGCATGAACGACATGGCATTCGTACACGATCAGGCATTGGGCCACCGCCGGCGCCAGCACGCTGCGGGCACGCTCGGGCGTCACCTTTGCCAGCTCCCACACGTTGGCGGCCGGGCCGCTGGTGTTCCCGGCCGCCACACACGCCAGCCCCATCGCCTCCGTCGGCACGTTCACCGTGAAGCACGCGCTGTGCTCGATGCAGCGGAACGTGTGCCGGTTCGGCCGGACCGCCACGATCCACACCGGCAGGCCCCAGAACGAGCCGACAGCCCCCCACCCGATGGTCATCACGTTGGCGGCGCCGGCCGCGTCGTAACTGCCCAGCAGCAGGCCGTGCGAGGTCATCGCCTTCATCACCGCGGGATAGTGCTCCCGCCAGTCGATTCTCACCTTCGCCATTGTCATTCTCCCTCGACCCATTCTAGGCGAAATGAGAAGAGCCACAACCGAGGAGAGAACCGGGGAACGACCGAGGATTGGTACGAGGGGGGGACCCGCGTACGAGCGCCAGCTTCGTGATCGTGATCGGCTGTTTCCCTCCCAATCGTCCTCGGTCTCGGTCTCGTCCTCGGGTGTTTCCCTCTACTCCCAGGGAAACTCCTGTCCCGTCAGGCGCGTGTACGCCTCGATGTACTTCGCCCGCGTCTTCCGCACGATCTCCGTCGGCAGCAGCGGCCCCGGCGCCTGGCGGTTGAAGCCGATCTCGTCCAGCCAGTCGCGGAGGAACTGCTTGTCGAAGCTCGGCTGCGCGCGCCCGGGCCTGTAGCTGTCCGCGGGCCAGAACCGCGACGAATCCGGCGTGAGCACCTCGTCAATCAGCGTGATCTGCCCCCGCTCGTCCAAGCCCCACTCCAGCTTCGTGTCGCACAGTATGATGCCGCGCTCGGCCGCGTAGTCGCGCCCGCGCTCGTAGATCGCGATGGAGCGGTCCCGCAACTGCGCCATCAGGTCGTTGCCCACGATCTTGCACGCCTGCTCGAACGTGATGTTCTCGTCGTGGCCGGTCTCGGCCTTCGTCGAGGGCGTGAAGATCGGCTCGGGCAACTTGGCCGATTCCTTCAGGCCCTTGGGCAGCTTGATGCCGCACACCGTGCCGCCGGCCTTGTATTCCTTCAGGCCGCTGCCGGCCAGGTATCCGCGCACCACGCACTCGATGGGCACGACCCTGCACTTGCGGCAGAGCATGAAGCGCCCGTCGAGTTCCTCGTCGCGGCAGTCTTCGGGCAGGTCCTGCAACGCCGAGGAGATGAGGTGGTTGGGCGCGGCATCGGCCAGCAGGTTCAGCCAGAAGACGCTGATCTGCGTCAGGACGCGGCCCTTGTCGGGGATGCCGTTGGGCATGACCACGTCGTAGGCGCTGATGCGGTCGGTGGCGACGATGAGCAGCTTGCCGGGCAACTCGTAGATGTCGCGAACCTTGCCGCTCCGCTTGGGGTAGTTGCCGATCGAGGTTGTCAGAAGTGCGGTGCTTCTCATGGCGGGAGTTGTACCCGCTGCCCAACGCGGCGGTCAAGTGTCCCGATACCGGGGCTGGATACCGGATGCCGGGGGCCGGATACCGGGGGCCGGATGGAATCGACGGTCTCCCCCTCCGTCCTCGGTCGCTCCGCCTCGGCCTCCAAGCCCCGGCCCCGCGTGGCCGGGGCATCCCGGTCGTTCTCCTCCTCGCGCGCTTCTCCTTCTCGTCGTCGTCCTCGGCTCTCTCCCGGTTTCGCCGCCGCCGGTCATCCCGGTATCCACCTGGCCGATCTCGCCGCGAGGTACGCCCACAGGAACACGATCTGCGTCGCCAGGTTCGCCGCCAGCAGCGCCGAGCGCCGCAGACCACCGGCCGCGCGGCAGAACACCGGCCCGGCCAGTATCGCGGCCGCCAGGGCCGCCAACGCGACCACCACCAGGCTGCCCTGCCCCAGGTGCCCGAAGTACACCAGCGTGGGCGCCAGCGGCACGGTCATGCTGATGGCCGCCGGCAGCGGCCTGCACCCGCCCGCGAACGCCGCGACCTGCGGTTCGGCGCTTTCGCGACACGGGCAGAATCGCGTGGCGATCAGCATGGCCCAGCCGCCCCACAGCGGCATCAGCAGCAGCACGCGGTAGAGCTTCGCCTGCGGCCACAGCCACGAGAAGAACCCCCGCCAGCCGGAAAAGTCCACCGGCCCACGCTCCCATTCCGGCAGCAGGCGGGCAAGCGAGAGCAGCAGCGCCCCCACCACCACCGCGCCCGCCACCCCACGCCCCGACGCCGACGGCCCGCCCACGAAGTCCACCAGGGCCGTCACCGCACGTCGGTACGGCCAGAGGCACAGCAGCGTCCCCGTCATCACCGCCGGCATGATCAGCGGCTCGTAGTCGTGAAACACCCGCCACGCCACGCCCCACAGGTTCGCCATCGCCAGTCCCCAGATCAGCGACCAGCCCATCACCTCGAGCCAGCCATGGCGGAACCGTTCGGCCGGCTCGGACGCCAGCCGCCCGTCGGAGGCCGTCAGCAGCAGGTAGCCCGGACGCCGCAGAACCCACGCGGCAAGTTGGCCTGGACCATTCCTCAATTCCTTCTCATTCCCTTGTTCGTGCAGCAGCCCGCAGCGCGGCCTGCCCGCCTCAACGGGCAGGTTCCCGGCGAAGGGCTACTTCTTCCCGGCCCGTGCTTCCGAGACGATCTTCACGTACTGCCCAGCCAGTTCCCGCAGCTTGCCGAAGTCGCCCGACGCCAGGATCTCCTTGCTCACCAGCGACGAGCCGACGCCCAGCGAGGCCGCTCCCGCCTTGATCCACGCCGCCGCCGTCGTCAGGTCCACGCCGCCCGTCGGCGCAAGCTTCAGCGTCGGCATCGGCGCCAACACCGCCTTGAAGTACTCCGGACCCACCGACCCGGCCGGAAACACCTTCACGATGTCGGCCCCGGCCGCCGCGGCCTCGAAGATCTCCGTCGGCGTGAACGCCCCGGGCATCACCGGCACGTCGCAGGCGTGGCATGCCACCACCACCTCGCGGCGGAAGACCGGGCACACCACGTACTGCGCCCCGGCCGACACCGCTTCCTTCACCGTCTCCGGCGACGTCACGCTGCCCACGCCGATGAACGCGCCCGGCACTTCCCTGCGGCACAGGCCGATCACCTCCAACGCGTTGGGCGTGGTCATCGTGATCTCGATGCAGTCCACGCCGCCGGCCAGCAGGGCCTTCGCCACGTCGATCAACTGGCCGCTGCTCTTGGCCCGCACGATCGCGACGATCCCTTTTGCGCAAAGACGGTCGGCAGCCTCCGAAATTCGAGACATTCTCGTTCCTTTCGTGTTCCACCCCTGAGCGAGTAGACTACCGGCCTCCGCGATGGCACGCAAGGGGCGGACAAACGCCTGATCAACGGCTGAACGGAAGTTCCGCCCTTTGCCGGTAACGTGCAGAAGTTCGTTTTGGAGTGAATCCCGGAGTTCCGAAGGAGCAGAAAGGAGTTTCGCGATGGAGAAGGCCCTGGTATCGCTGTTCGTTCTGGCCGGCATTTGCACAAGCGCCGCCTTGGCCGAAGGGCCCACCACCGCTCCCGCCGCGGCGGCCCCCAACGGCGATCTCGCCGTCGTCGTCCAGGAGTTGCGCAACAAACTCCAGCAACAGGAACAACGCATCGCCGAACTGGAAGCCGGCCAGAAGACCGTCACCAAGGAAGCCGCCAGGGCCGCGCTCGCCGAAGCCGCCAGGGAGATGGGCCTGGACGCGGGCAAGCAGGCCCCCATGCCCAAGTGGCTGGAGAACCTGAAGTTCTACGGCGACGTTCGGCTTCGCTTCCAGGATGAACACGACAACATCGGCACCAAGTACCGCAACCGCCTCCGCTACCGCCTGCGGCTGGGCGTCATCAAGACCTGGCTGGAGGACCAGGTCGAAACCGGCTTCCAACTTGCCAGCGGCGAGACCGACGACCCCACCACAACCAACGAAACCATGGGCGACAACTTCGCCCGCGATCCCATCTGGATCGACCTCGCCTACGCATCCTACAGGCCCAAGGCCGCGCCAGGCCTGACCATCACCGGCGGCAAGATGCGAAACCCCCTGCTCCAGACCGACCTCATCTGGGACACCGACATCAACCCCGAAGGCTTCTGGGCCGGCTACCGCTTCAACCTGTGCAAGGACCTCGAACTCTTCGCCAACGCCGGGTACTTCCTCCTCACCGAGAACTTCAAAGCCCCCTTCGGCACCGACAAGACCGCCGCCGGCGCAGCACTGGACGTGACGCTCCGCGATGCCACCCTCCAGACCTACCAGGCCGGCTTCGGCTGGAAATTCCTCAAGGACGCCAAGTGGACCTTCGCGCTCACCTACTACGCCTACGACGACATCGACACCGGCTTCCGCACGGCCGCCGGCAACAGCACGCAGACCGTCGTCTTCGGCCCCGCCTCCGCCGACAAGTACAGCCGCCTGTCCGCCGGCGGGTTCCGCGTCATCGACATGCTCAACAAGGTGGACTTCCGCCTGTTCAACCTGCCATGGACGGCCTACTTCGACGTGCTGCAAAACACCGCCAACCAGGACGCCGGCGCCTACGCCGGCCAGGACACCGCGTACGCCTTCGGCCTGAAGGCCGGCGAGAACAAGAAGAAAGGCGACTGGTCGCTCGGGTACGTCTACCGCTACGTGCAGGCCAACTCCACCCCCGGCGAGTTCGCCGAGGCCAACTACAGCGGAACCAACGTCAAGGGCCACGAATGGCGGGCCGTCTACAACATCACCGACTTCCTGACCCTCAGCCCGTCGCTGTTCTGGTTCGAGCCGGTGACCGGCTCGCACGAGAACGAGCGAACCATCATGTCGCGAGTGGACCTGACCTGGAGCTTCTGAGAAGCTCCCGGCTCCCAGCCGCCAGCTCCCAGCCGACGACCCTGATCCAGTGGCTGGTAGCTGGAAGCTGGAAGCTGGTAGCTGGAAGCTTCCCTGCCACGAAAGGATGCGTAGTGACCGGCAGACTCTTCCTGATCCCGGCAATGCTGCCGCTGCTGTTCCTGGCCGCCTCGGCCGGCGGCGCCGACGCCGTGCCCGCCCGCGCCGCCGATGAGGACATGCTCCGGGCCATCCAGGAACTCCAGGCCCGCCTCCGGCAGCAGGAACAGCGCCTCGCCGAACTGGAGGGCCGCAAGAGCGACGCCAACGCCGCTGCGGCCGCCCTCGCCCAGGCCGCCAGACAACTCGTCGCCGACGCCGTCGCCCGCCCCGGCATGCCCCGGTGGCTCGATGGGCTGTCGTTCTACGGCAACCTGCGCCTGCGGTATCAGAACGACTGTTTCAGCGGCGAGGATGTCACCCTCAAACCCCGCAACCGTTTCCGCTACCGCATCCGCGCCGGCATCATCAAAACCTGGCTGGACGACCAGCTCGAAACCGGCTTCCAGCTCTCCGGCAGCGAGACCGGCGACGCCACGACCACCAACGAGACCATGGGCGACAACTTCGCCCGCGACGGCCCCTGGATCAACCTCGCCTACGCCTCCTACCGCCCCAAGCCGCTGCCCGGACTCACCCTCACCGGCGGGCGAATGCTCAACCCCCTCGTCCAGACCGACCTCGTCTGGGACGCCGACGTCTATCCCGAAGGCTTCTGGGCCGGCTACCGCGCCAAGCCCTGCGACACCTTCGAGCCGTTCGCGGGCGTCGGCTACTTCCTGCTCAACGAGAACTTCAAGGCCCCTTTCGGCGCCGACGCCGACTCCGCCGGCCACGCCCTGGACACCACCGCCCGCGACGCCACGCTCTGCGTCTACCAGGCCGGCTTCGCCTGGACGCTGGCGAAGGACGTGAAGTGGACGCTGGCTGGCACGTACTACGACCACGAGAACATCGAAACGGGCTTCCGCGCCGCGTGCGGCAACAACACCCAGACCATCGCCTTCCCGCCCCCCGCGACGGGCAGCTACACCCGCCTGGCCGCCGGCCAGTTCAAGGTCGTCAACGTGCTGAACAAGCTCGACTTCCGCCTTCTGGACCTGCCCTGGACGGCCTATTTCGACATCCTGCACAACACCGCCAACCACGATCGCGGCCTCTACGCCGAGCAGGACACCGCCTTCGCCATCGGCCTGAAGGTCGGCCAGAACAAGAAACGCGGCGACTGGTCGCTGGGATACACCTACAAGTATGTTGAGGCGAATTCGACGCTGGGCGAACTAGCCGACGGCGACTTCGGCGGGACCAACGCCAAAGGCAGCGCCTGGCGGGCTGTGTACAACCTCGCCGACTTCCTCACCGTGGGCACGTCGCTGTTCTGGTTCGAGCCCATCGCCGGCCCGCGCGAGGACCAGCGAACCGTCATGACGCGCGTCGAGCTCATCTGGAGCTTCTGAGGAACTTGCGGGCGCGATGCGGGCGTTGCCCTCGATCGGAACCGCAGGAAAGACGAACCCCCATCTCCCAGGGCGCCGTGGGCGCAAGCGGCGCCGCGTATCGAGCTCCCGCACTCGGCCTCAACGGGACGTTCCACAATGCGCTACGGCGTCCACTCGGTCCGTTTCGGCGGGATGGTCCCGATCTTCTTGGGCGGAACCGTTCCAGGCTCGGGACGAAGCTGGCAGCCCTCGCCGGTGCATTGGGCGCCCGACGAAGACGAACCGCTCGCGCCGCCCCAACTCGGGCTCCACAGCGAACTGCCCGACGACGACGGCAACGTCCACGACGGCGTCTTGGGCCTCGCCGAGGCCACCGGCGTCTGCGCCGGCCGGCCCACCAGGGCCGTCAGCGGGCCGCGGAACTCGGCCGCCGCGTGGTTGAACACCCAGCGCTGCTTCTCTTGGCCGCGGACGAAGAGAATCGTCGTCGGCACCCAGAACAGCTTGTACTTGTCCATGATCCGCTGGCTCGTCTCGGCCATCGTCGCCTCGCGAATCTTGAACCGCACGAACTGCACCTGCCCGGCGTACTCATCCATCAACTGCTCCAGCTCAGCCTCCTGCACCACGCACGTCGGGCAGTTGTCCTTGTAGAAGTCCACCAACACCGGGCGCGTGGATCGCTGGATCGTCATCAGCAACTGGCTGTCGGTCTGCGCGACGGGGATCTTCCCCTCCGGCGTGCAGCCGCCCAGGACGCAAGCGAAGATGGAGCAGGCGACCACGCCCGCCGCCGCCCCTGTCAGCTTCGTGCTGTTTCCGCCACGTGGATGCCGCATGTTCTTCTCCGTTAGGCCGTAAAGCATTACTATCGGTCCGTCAGACGCCCTGGCAACAGTGCTTCTTCGCCTTCTCCCCCGACGAGCGATCCGGCCCTTCCTTTGGTCGGCGGTCGAAATTGACCCGCTTGGGGTGATTCTAGTGATCCCGGGCCGCCGAAACCTAGAGAATTTCGCCTCCCGCCCCTACCCGCCCCTACGGTATTCGACCTAAGGCCTTCAGCATCTTTTACCCGCTGCTGCCTGAATGCACCCTGAAGCCCCCGGACCGGTCGCGCGTGTGCGAGCACGCCGGCGAAACCGGGTGAGCCTTTCCTCTTGACCTGCGGCGGCGCACCATTAGCATATCAGCCCCGGTTTCGGTACTGCGAAGGAAGGAGTGACCATGCGTAGGGACAGGTTTACTGGCTGGGCGATCTACGCGGCGGCGGGCGTGGTGCTTCCGGCGCTGGTGATGGGTTGCCCGACGGCTGCGCCGCGGAGCGCCTCCCACGAGCTGCGAAGGATGCCCCCGCCGGACCTCACGCCGGAGCAGCAGGACGCGAAGGTCAAACAGATCGTGGCGGCCGTGAAGGCCAAGCCCGCCAGCCCGCCGGACAGTTCTTTCTGCTTCGTATGCCACGGGAACTACAAGAGGGAGTCGTTGGTCACCAGGCACGCGAAGAAGAATATCGGGTGCGCCCGCTGCCACGGCTCGTCGGACAAGCACTCGGCCGACGAAGACGGCCTGGTGCCGCCGGAGATTCTCTACCCCCGCGCGGCGATCAATCGGTCGTGCATGACCTGCCACCCGGTGGTGAAGCTTGCGGCCGAGCCCAGGCACACGAAGGTGCTGCTGGACAAAGCGGACGGGCCGGTGTGCATGGACTGCCACGGCAAGGGGCACAAGCTGGCCCAGCGGACCCGCGTGTGGAACCCTTGGACGAGCAAGCTGGTCTACGACGACGGCGTGAGGATGGGGGAAAGGAAGAAGTAGCCGGTAGCCGGTGACCGGTGACCGAGAGCCGTCGGCGAGCAGGATGAGTCAAGTTCGCGCTAAGCGAGTCGGCGGTACAAGCGCGTCCAAGAAACTACTGGTTGCGGGCTACTGGCTCCTGACCACCGGTTACTAGTTCAGGGCGCTCTGGCTGAGCAGAGACGTGCGGCCCGAGCCGATGCGGAACTCCGGGACGCCTTCGGGCCAGAGGGTGAGGAACAGGCCGAGATCGTTGGTGCGGGCGTCGGCGACGAACGTGGCGCCGACGTACCAGCGGGGGAACTTGCGGATGAGGGTGATGCTGCTGCCGACGGCCTTGCCGCCGCTGTACTCGGTGTCGTACTGCTGCATGAAGTTGACG
>CAYWTX010000261.1:0-1535 GCA_964461295.1 uncultured Planctomycetaceae bacterium
TGGAGGTGCTTGACGCGGGTTGCGGGACGGGCCTTTGCGGTCCCCCGCTCCGGCCGTATGCGCGCGTGCTGACGGGAATCGATCTGTCGGCCGAGATGCTCGAAAAGGCACGACAGCGCGGCGGTTACGACCGCCTGGCCAAGGCAGAACTGACGGAGTTCATGGACTCTGCTGAATGCGCCTACGACCTGATTGCCTCAGCCGACACCCTCGTTTACTTTGGCGACCTGAATCCCCCGTTTCAGTCGGCCGCGAAGGCGTTACGCCCAGGCGGGCATCTTGTCTTTACCCTGGAGAAGGCGTCCGACACCTGCGGGGAAGCCGGGTTCGTGCTCCACGCCCTGGGGCGCTATTGTCACACGGAGGATTACGTTAAGGCCCGGCTGCAAGAAACCGGTTTCGCGGTTTGCGAGATGACTGCGGTCGTTCTGCGCAAGGAAGCAGGCAAGCCGGTGCAGGGCATGCTGGTTGCAGCGCGGCGAAAGACATGAATATTCAACGGCCAACAATGAAATAGCAGTTTCTTGAACACCCAATATCCAACAAGGAATGTCCATCCGAAGAGCGGAAACGCAGACTTCTTCTACGAATTGCACTGCGGTTTCGCCCCAATGCAGCATTGCCGAATCCGCACTTGGACATTGGAAATTCCTTGTTGGCTATTGGCTATTCCGGCTTCTTAACACCCGCGGGGTGCCATCTCCCCGGCAACACCGGCCTGGGGTCAGGCCGGC
Source organism: uncultured Planctomycetaceae bacterium (assembly GCA_964461295.1). Taxonomy (GTDB): domain Bacteria; phylum Planctomycetota; class Phycisphaerae; order SM23-33; family SM23-33; genus CAYWTX01. The sequence goes on from CAYWTX010000261.1 coordinate 735, forward strand.
TCCAGATCACCGACTCACCCAACCAGGATTGCCGCGCGGGCCAGGCTGGTCAGATTGACTTCCAGTTCCTCGGGCTTCACGGCTTCGCCCAGTTCTTTCAGCAACGCTGCGCGGTCGCGCGTTCCGTCCAGCAGCAGCACCAACTGGCGGCCCAGGGCACCGTCGATCTTGAAGACGTTGTGGCGCAGTGTGGGAACGACGTCTCCCTCACGTAGTTGCCTGCGTGCCAACGCGCTGGCGGTCGGGCGTTCGCTGACTTCCGTTACAAAGCCCGGTTTATGCGCGTGAAGTTCAATGAAGCCCGCTTCGTAGGCCTGCAGGAGCGCGGTCGCCAGTTCCTCGGCGTCATTCTCGTCCCCATGGGACGGCGCTCCGTCATCGTGTCCGAGATGGCCCCGGACCCCGGTGAGCAGTTCACTGAAATGCAGGTAGCGCGGCCAAACCTCGCCAAGGCGCAGGAATGCGGTCTTGACGATGGGGCGACCACTCTCGATTTCCGCGCCTTTCGGACCCAGGAATAACTGGGGCAGATTCGATCCGGGATCGGGATTCGGGGCTGCCGGGCGCACCTCGCCAGCCACATACAATTCCTGCACGCAGGCGGCCTTCCATGTACGGTCGAGGTTGACTTCGCGGCGGCAAAGCAACGTCTGGCGGAAAGCCCGGCACCTGAGAAAGTCCTCGTACTGCTCGCGGGCGATCACATCCCCGCTGTCGAGTTAGCGCAAGGTTGCCGCCACATGGGGAGGATAGTCACCCGGTCGCCGGTCAAGAACGTCGGATTCGGCCAAATATTGCAGG
>CAYWTX010000262.1:0-4113 GCA_964461295.1 uncultured Planctomycetaceae bacterium
CGACGCCAAAGAACCTACACCCAATGAACCCAAACGTCCATCCTCCTCCCATCCATGGCGACAATCGTACAAGTGTCGCCGGAGCCGAGCGGACATTTCTACTGGGGCGAAGTAGCGGACATTTCTACTGGGCCTTGACAGGTAAGCATAGGACGACTGCCGATTGCTGGGACGAGCGACCTGTCTCCAAGCCCCGGCCCGGCGTGGCCGGGGGATCTCCTTTCCCGTCCCGGGTTGTTTCCCGGTCCCCATCGTGATCGTGACCGGGATCGGGTGTTTTCCGGGAATTCCGCGAACCACATCCACCTCTCGTACGAAGAAACGTTTGGACCAATGGAGGCTCTGGCGCTATCATCTTCCTGTCGAAGGCTCATTGCCCGGCCTGCCGGGGCATTGCGGGTTTCTTGCGCCGCGCGAGCGGGTGCGCCCCATCCTGTTCATCGGGCGGTTTCGCCTGCCCTTGAGCACGTGCCCTGGAGGCCGTCGGCGACAGTCGCCTCGAAAGGATCCGCCGCGTTGGCCGACATCGCCTCTGACCACCCCCGGCAGGTATCGGACACCGACCTGCTCCAGCGACACCTGGAGGGGGACCTGGAGGCTTTTCCGGCCCTGGTCGGGCGCTACCGCCGCGAATTGTTCAACTTCCTCGTCCGCTTCACGGGCGATCCTGCCATGGCCGAGGACATCTTCCAGGAGGCGTTCCTCCAACTTCACCTGGCCGCGGGCACGTTCGACTTCACCCGCCGGCTGAAGCCCTGGCTGTTCACCATCGCCGCCAACAAGGGCCGCGACGCCATGCGGAAGGCGTGGCGCCGCCAGGCGGCCCCGCTGGACGCCCCGGTCGCCGGCGGCGCCGAGCAGCACACCACGTACGCCGAACTGATGCCCGCCCACGTGCCCGCGCCGGACGAGGCCATACAGAACCTTGAGACCCGTCAAGCCGTACAAAGGATCATCCAGCAGATGCCCGAGAATCTGCGGACGGTGCTTCTCCTGAGCTACTTTCACGAGTTTCCTTACAAGGACATAGCGGACATCCTGGGCGTGCCCCTGGGGACGGTCAAGAGCCGTCTCCACGCCGCCGTGCAGCAGTTCGCACGCGGCTGGAAAGCCGCCGGTGGAAGGGCCGGACAGGGCAAAGTGGACCATGAGTGACAGCAGGCATCGCGACGAGACGCTGCTCATCGACCTCCTCCTGGGTCAACTCGACGACCGCGAGGCGGCCGAACTCCGCTCGCGGCTGCGGCGGGAAGGCGACCTGCGGGCCGCCCACGAGAACCTGCGGCGCACGTTCGCGGCCATGGACCTTGCCATCGAGTGCGAGCCGCCCGCGGATCTGGTCTCGGGCACGATGGCGCGCGTGCGGGCCGCCAAGGCCACCGACGCGCTGCTGGCCCGCGAGGATCTCGGCCGGCGCGACGTGATCCGCCCGACGTTCTCCCTGAGGGAACTGACGGCCGTGGCGGCCTCGGTGCTCATCATCACCGGCGTGTTCGGAATCTTCGTGCGCCAGGCGCAACGCCAGCGGGAATTGGACGTCTGCAAGGCCCGCATGGGCAGGATCGGCTCGTCCATGCTCACCTACGCCGGCTCAAACGGCGAGCGGTTGCCCGCCGTTGGCGCGCAGGACCGCCGCTGGATGGCGAGTTCCAGCCAGCCGGCCGTCAGCAATTCCATGGCGATGTTCCGCCTGGTGAAGGAAGGGTACGAATCGCCGGTGACGTTCCAGTGTCCCGCCGTCGGGCACGGCTCGTTCGTCGTGAAGAAGCAGATGAACGACTTCCCGGCGGCGAGGTTCGTGAGCTACTCCTACCAGCACTCGCTGGGCGCGCAGGGCATGTGGATCAACGACCCGCGCCTTGGCGGGCAGGGCAAGCAGATGGTGGTGCTGGCCGACGCGAACCCCGTGTTCCGCGACGGGCGATTCCAGCGGGAGCGGGCGAGGACGGCCATCAGCGACAACCACAGCCGCGAAGGGATGAACGTGCTGTTCCTGTCCGGCGGCGTGGAGTTCAAGGACCACGCCTTCGTCGGCGTGGACGACGACAACATCTATCTCGCCAAGGGCGTGGAGGATTACCGCGGCGACGAAGCCCCCTCCGGGCCGACGGACAGCTTCCTGCTGCCGGCGTTCTCGGGCGGCGATGTCTGGAACCCGCAGGATTGAGCGCCCGCCGCGATGCCGGAGGACCAACAGCCTGCCGCGAGAGCTTGTGAAGGAATCGCAGAAACGGCCCTTCTCTCTCTTCGCCCCGAAGGGGCGTCGAGGACTTAGCCGTTGGCGTAAGCCCCCGGTATACAAGCAGTTAGGCATAGAGCCCCGAAGGGGCGACAGAAGGCGTCGAATGCGGACAGAACATCGAGCTCCAATTCTTCCACAAGTTCTGAGAACCGGCGCCACGGCTCTCCCGCGCGGGCGCCCGGCCATGCGCGGACCCCGCAGCGCCGGACGCCACCGAGGTTAACCGGCCTGGCCGTTCGCGCGACGTTGCGGAGCCCGCGTTCGTCTTGCAGGTTCTACTTCGCCGCCTTGACGTCGTACGCCATCATCGCACCGCCATGGCGGATGTACATCCGCCCGTTGGCGATCGTTGGTGGAGCAACATGCATCCCCTCGCCCTGGGTCACGGTGAACTTGCCGGCCAAGGCGAACGCCTTTGGGTCGGCCCTGACCAGGTACATCGTTCCCCCGGAGCCGTACACGTACAGCATCCCGTCGGCGGCGACGATGGAGCCGGTGCCGGTGTCGGTGTCCGTCCAGGCGATCTTGCCGTCCTTCAGCCCAAGGCACACCAGGGCCTTCTTGCTCTGGCTGGCGCCGTAGATGTAGCCGTCCAGGAGCACCACGCCGTTCATGTTGTTGTCCAGCGTCTTGTCGGTCCAGACTTCCTTGACGCTGGCGCCGTCGGCCGACAGGGCCACGGCAACGCCGCCGCGGCCGCTGCTGGTCACGTACAACATGCCGTCAGCGTAGACCGGCTGGTTGGGCTGCACGCCGCGACCGGTCCGGGCCACCTTCCACAGCACCGTCCCGTTTGCCGCGTCGATGCCCACCATCGAATCATACAACACCGTCACGATGAGCCGCTTGCCGCCGTGGGTGATCGCCACGGCCGAGCAGTACCCGCTCGGCTCGCCGAGCCCCTTGGTCCGCCAGACGGTCTTGAGGTCCTTCTTGTTCAGCGCGACGACCGAGGCGTCCTTGCCGCCGGGCGTGCAGATGACGTTCTCGCCGTCGATCAGCGGCGATTCGGCGTTGCCGAAGCTGAGCACCTGTGCCTCGAACTGCTTGACCAGATCCACGGCCGCCTGCTCCTTGCCCGTCTTGGCGTCCATGCAGACCAGCCGGCCCAGGCTGCTGACGACATAGACGCGATCGCCGTCGATCGTCGGCGTGCCGCGCGAGCCCGGCGCTGCCGGGCCGCGCTTAGCCGTCTCCTCGCCGTAGGGGACCTTCCACTTCGCCGCACCGTCGGCGCCGAACGCCAGCAACTGCCCCTGCCCCTTGTCGTCCCTGCCGGTGACGTAGACGATCCCGCCGGCCTCCACGGCCGAGGAATAGCCTTCGCCCAGGCCGGTGGCCGACCAGGCGAGTTTGGGCCCGCCCTCCGGCCAGGCCTTCAGCAGGCCGGTCTCGGGGAACACGCCGTCGCCGGCAGGTCCGCGGAAACGCGGCGCATCCGCCGCCCAGGCCGCCATCGCCACCCCCAGACCCGCCGCCACAACCAGGGTGATCCGCTTCATCGCCGTCTCCTTCTTTCTTCCCGTGTCCGTTGAAGTCGCCCTATGACATGCGCAAGCCGCGTTTGCGTTAGTAATTGTATGCCCCGTCGGTCAAGCCCATGGCCAAAGCGCAAGGATTCCCGCCGGCGTGCAGACAGACGACCCAATCCGGGGACGACCTGATCCGGCTGAAGGGGGTGTCCACTTGACTCATGTAACCCCTACCTGTTGTGGCCGATCCGCGGTTTTCGGCCGGGGAGCGTGACGTCCGTGGCGGGCGCTCCGCCGCGGCAAGCCTGCGGCCGGCCGAGCTGCTGCTGACGTTCGGAGAACGCCGCCTCCAGGGCGACACGCATCTGGTTGGCGACCTTGCCGACGGCCGGCTTGAGG
>CAYWTX010000263.1:0-2844 GCA_964461295.1 uncultured Planctomycetaceae bacterium
CCACACCCTGAACCGCTGAACCCTGAACCCTGACCCCACGAACCTCCTTTTGCAGTTGCCTGAGAAAGGCAATGGCTTTGATCAGGTTCAGGTATTTTGGCTGGTCGCGTCGGCCTTGTAAACGGTCGTCGCCGTAGACCAGTTGCGCGGCGTAGGGGTTTTTCACGGCCAGCGGTTTTAACAGGCGCTGGAAGTTGCGGTGCTTGCGCAGAATGGCCTCGATCTCAGGGGAAGTAATGGGGCCGTCGGAAAGATGCTGCTGCCGCTGAAAGGAAAGGATCTTGCGCGTCTGGTCGCGGCTCTCGTCAATGCTGGTGACCCAAAAACGGCTTTTTGTCTCCGGGTCCACGTCTGGACGGGTGGTGGTGAAACAGACGGCGCTGGGGCCTTCCACGCGGTTCTCCATGGTGGTCAGGCGTCCGGTGGCCAGGACCTTGATCGTGCTCTCGCTGGTGAGTTCCCCGGCGCTGATCAAGTTGCGGATCGCGTACATGGCTTCCTCGGCGCCGTCGCCCTCCTCCAGAGCCAGGACCTTGTGCTTGAGCGAAAGGCGCTCCTTGTAAAACAGCGCCTTGCCGGATAGGGCCGTGAGCTTCACCAGGTCTTCCGGCGGGCAGAACGCCAGGACCGCATCCTGCAGCGCGGTCTTGCCGGATCCGGACGATGACAGGATCAGCACCGAGAGCGGCACGTCGCGCTTTCTACTGGTCATGGCCACATACAGCAGCAACACGTTGTTGCCTTCGCCGATCAGGCCGCGCTTCTCGCAGTCTTCCAAGATGTCGTCGAACAACGTTGGCGATTTGCCGAAGGACTCCGCCTCTTTTCTTTCAGCCGCCGGCATGACCTTCGCCGGTTCCAGTTTCAAGTTTCCCGTTTCCAGTTTCGTCTCATCCAACTGCTCGCAATGCCTCAGCAACTTCTCGATGTCGCCCTCGATGGTCTCCGGCGTTTCATCGAAGATGCGGCAGAGGTCCACGGCAAAGATGCGCCGGGATTTGGCGGCGTAGAAGTCCAGGGTGTCCACGTGGAGCTTGCCGGCATGTTCCACGCGCACTGTGGCCTTGAGTTTGCGCGGGCCTTTCTCCAGGCCCATGATGCGGTATTTGCGCAGGCCGTAGGTGACAGTGGGCGTGGGAAAGAACGCGGATGATGCGGACACAGAGGGCACAGAGGAGATGGAGGGCACAGAGGGTGCGGGGATTTCGGGAGAGTTGGAACCGCAGATGGACGCGGATGAACGCGGATTTTCGGGGAGTTGGAGAAAGGCGGCGAGGGATTCGGGGCCGTGGGTTTGCAGGAAGGAGTTTGGGTCCAGGGCGTCGGGCAGAGTGAGAAGGCGGCAACTGAAAGAAGAGAGTTTTTCTTTCAGCCGCTCGGCCGCTTTGATGCCGGGCTCGTCGCCGTCGAGCAGCAAGGTCACGGCTTGCACGCCGTGGGCTTGCAAGGTTTTGAGGTCGGTGTCGTCAAAGCCGTTGGTGCCCTGGATGGCGACGACGTTGCGGTGACCGGCCATCATGACGGAGAGCGCGTCAATGACTGACTCGACCAGGATGATTTCGCCGTGCGTCTTGACGGCCGCCGCGTTCCACATTCCGGTTGGTCGGTCCGGAAGGTAGAAGTGTCTGCGCGTTTCCGTCTCGCGACACTCGACACGCGACACGCTTCTCCCGTAGATCGTCACGAGTTCACCATCCGGGCCGTAGACTGGGAAGACGACGCAGTCATGGAAGCGCTCCTGGCCGTTATCGAGGAGGACGCCGATGGCCTTCAATTCGTCGCGCACGGCGCCGCCGATCGGCAGCAAATCCAGCAACTTGCCGTTGGCGTAGCCGACACGGTGGCAGGTGTAGAGACCGGCGTCGGTGATGCCGCGTTGTTCCAGGTAGGCGCGGGCCTCCGGCGTTTCCGCAAAGGTTTTCTCGTAGACGAGCACCACGCGTTCCAGGAGTTGACTGGCTTTCTCCGGATGGACAACGACGGGCGATTTGGACACAGAGGGCACGGAGGAAACGGAGGGCACAGAGGGTGCGGAAGCAGGCAGCAGTTTGTCCACGGCGGTGCGGAAGTCCACGCCATCGGCCTTCATGACGAAGTCAATCACGCTGCCGGCCGCGCCGCAACCCATGCAGTGAAAGAGGTTCTTTCCAGGCGAGACCACGAACGACGGTTTCGTGTCCTTGTGGAACGGGCAGAGGCCGACCAGGTCTTTCTTTCCTTGCGACTTCAACTCGATCCCCCGCGCCCGGCAGAGTTCCGCCAGGTTGACGTTCTGTTTCAGCCGCTCCAGGTCGGTATCAGGAATGCGAGGCATGGGGTTTCCTTCGGTGGTGGGCCTATCGAAGACCAAGGCGGCAATATCCGTACGGGCGCGGCGCTCGGCGATTAGTTCGGATTCCGGGCGCAACAGTTCCCCGATCACGGTCCGCAACAGCCATTCGTGCATGTCGAATTGTTCGGCAGCGGCACGGGCTTCCATGCGCCCGATAAGTTCCGGGCTAATGTGCAAGACGATCTGGCGTGTTCCAGGCATGGCGCGCCGGTCCTTTCGGTTGGACCGGACGCCCGGTTGTGCTACTATTTCTTTGCACAACACGGGCGTCCGTCCGTGTCTGTTGTTTAGGGCGGCGGTTGACTCCGTCAAGATTATCAACCGCCGTCCTTCCTTCTTTCCAGAACCCCGTCAAGCCCAGGATTCCGAAAAAAACACCGGGGCGAGCATACCGCTTTAATCGGTATTCTGTCAACACGCAAAACGGTAAATCGAAAATGAGGTGTACGATGACGGCGGATTTGAACGTATTGGAGTTTCAGGCAATGGTTGATCAGAAGCGGTATTTTCAG
>CAYWTX010000264.1:0-10896 GCA_964461295.1 uncultured Planctomycetaceae bacterium
GGAGCCTGGGCGGGCAACCGCCCAGGCTTACCCGACAGACCGTTGGCGGCGGGCAGTTCTTGCGCCCTTTCAGGGCTTGACGTACTGTGACGCAGGGCTCCCAGGGCGTTGCCCTTGTCATTACCCACATCTCCGCAACACTCTGTAAACACGGCAGATACAACTGACGTTCTCAATTTGCCCTTTCGGCTTCTTCTCGGCCCATAGGAAGCGATTCCTCGGTTTTCCGGTTCTTTTTGCACACCTCGCGCCTGCGACTGCCCAACCCGAAGAGATGTGGGTAATGACAAGGGCGTTGCCCTGGGCTGTAATATCTCAGCCTTTCAGGCTGAAGAGCAGACACTGCCGCGCCGGGCAAGTGGGTAAAGCGGCAGCCTTCCTTGTTTGCCGCGTTTCGGTCGACAACCGATTCCCCAGAACCCCGGTAACAGTGCTACAGTGTCCAGGAACATGGTTGAAAGCCGATGTCCGGAGCCGAAAGCGGATGGGCATGCCGCATTGGTTAGACGAGCACGGAAACGAGGTTGCCGTAGTCGGCGCAAGGCCAGGCCGGGCCAAATCGTCGCCGACGGGCTTGCATTCCGCTGAGGGCGGGGCGATAATCCGCGTGCATCGAAAGAACCTTTCTGTACTCACTGTCAAGAGAAGGAGAACAGCATGAAGCTCTCGAATCTGGCCGTGCTGGCGTTGGCGGCGTGCGCGATGGCGGCGGTCGGCTGCGACAAGGAGATGAAGGTCACGTTCGTGAACGTGTCCGACCAGTCGCTGCCGGTGGAGTTGAAGGTGGCCAACAGCCCGAGTTGGCCGATCGGCACGGTCCCCGCCGACGGCGGGAAGCTGCGTCACAAGTTCACGGTGGATGGCGACGACATGCCGGCCACGTGCGTGTATAGCGCCGGCGGCAAGACGGGCAGTTTCATGGTGACCAAGAACAGCCCCAGCGAGTTGTGGGTGGACATCGGCTTGAAGGGCGAGACGCGCGTGCGGGACAGCAAGATGGAAGTGAACGAAAAGCGCGAGGTCGAGGTCAAGAAGGTGAAGGTCCACCAGGGCGAAGTGGTGGAATAGCGGCCGGCCAGAGGCGATGCCTTGTTGAAGGCGACCGGGGCGATACGCGCCGGCGCCGTTGGCGGTTCTGTTTCGTCGGTCCTTCCGCGTGCGCATGGGTCTTGGCGATGGCGGCGGCGCGATCCGCCGCCGTGGGGTGACGGCCATGGACGTCATCAACGCGATAGCCAAGGTGCGTTTCGCTTCGGCCAAGCCGCAGCGGGTGCACTTGACGCGCGGCGAATCGTGCGCCGTCGAGATGGTGTGCATGGAGGCCGGCCAGGCCATCCACGGCATTCGGGGCGCCTGGGCGTACTACGTCGTAACGGGGACCGCTCGCGTCGAAGCGGGCGACAAGAACGGTGAACTGGCGGCCGGGCAGATGGCCGCCGCCGAGGGCGGCGAGACCCATTCGCTCGCCAACGCCGGGGATGGGCGGCTGATTTGTCTGGCCATCGGGCCGGGGAACGGCCGGTAGAGCAGAAGCCATCGGCTTTCGGGTTCACCAGCGGGAGCGGCCATCGGTGAAGTGGGGGCGGCGCGAGGCGAAGATGAGATGGCTGCGAGCGACGGCATACCGGTTGGGCGACCGCGCGTACGGGCTTGGCGTCCTGCCGAAGATGCGCGCCCTGGCTGACATGGAGCGATGGGGCGCCGCCGCGGTCGCGGAGCACAAGTTCAGGCGGCTGCGCCGGCTGCTGTGTCACGCCTGGCGGAACGTGCCCTTCTACCGCACGCTGTGGGGCGACCACGGCGTGAGCCCCGACTCGGTGCGGTCGCTGGAGGACCTAGCCGCTCTGCCCAGGGTCGACAAGCCCATGTTGATCGCCGCCGGCGACGCCGCCCTGGATCGCACCGCGCCCGGCAAGGCCATGCTGGCCGGCGCGTCCAGCGGCTCCACGGGCGAGCCCTTCCGCTACCGCGTCAGCCGCGAGCAGTACGGCTGGACCGTGGCCGAGAACATGCTCGGCTGGATGTGGGCGGGCTGGCAACTGGGTCTCGCGTGGATACGGGTGCAGTTTCGCGGCGCGTTGAGCCGCCGCAGGAAACTGGAAGACTGGATGCTCAACTGCCTGTACATGCCGGCGGACCGATTCGACGAGGAATTCGTCGTCGGCTTCCTGGACCGGGCGGCGCGCGTCGGCCCGGCGATGATCCGCGGCTACGCGGGGATCCTGTACCTGCTGGCCCGCCTGCTGCTGCGGCGCGGCGACAATCGCCTGCGTCCGGCGGGAGTGGTGACTACCGGCGACACGCTGTATCCGCACTATCGCCAGGCGATCGAGGAAGCCTTTGGCTGCCGCGTGACGGACACCTACGGCGGGGAGGGGATCAACGTCGCCGCGCAGTGCCCGCACGGGCTCTACCACGTCATGCCGACGACGGTCTGCGAACACCTGCCCGAAGGCCCGCCGCACGAGGACGGGCAGGGCGGGCGGCTGATCCTGACGGCCCTGGAGAACACCGCGATGCCGTTCATCCGCTACGACATCGCCGACCTGGGGATCCTCGGCGCCTCGCCGTGCCCGTGCGGGCGCTCGTGGCAGACGCTGCGGCGCATCCTCGGGCGCGACGTCGACATCGTCGTGACGCCGGCGGGGCGGTTCCTGGTCTGCCACCACTTCAACAACATCATCCGCAAGCTCAACGGCGTGGAACAGTTCCAGGTCGTGCAGTCGCGACCCGACTCGGTTGCCGTGCGGCTGGTGGTCGGGCGCGGCTACGACCCGGGCGTGGACGGCCGGGCCATCGTCGAGCAGTTGACCGACCTGGGGGGCGAGGGGTTCGCGGTGAAGCTGGAGTACGTGCGGGAGATCACCGTGCCTCCGACCGGCAAGCGGCGGTACGTCATTTCGACGGTGCCGACGGGCGCCGTGCCGGCCGCGGCGGATCGGCGGGGGGCAACCTCGTGAACGACCACCAGCGACGGCGGATGCGGCGCATGGCGCCGTGGGTCGTGGGACACAGCGTGCTGGACATCGGCTGCGCGCAGATGCCCAACCCGTTCCTGAAGGCGCGGCGCGTGGTGGGGCTGGACCTGCACGACATGCCCGCGGGCGCTCCGTACACGCAACACGTGGTGGGCGACGTGTTCGACCTGCCTCGGCTGCTGCCGCGCGAGCGGTTCGACACGATCGTGCTGGGTGCGTTCATCGAGCACGTGGAGAACCCCTACCAACTGTTGCGGCTGATGCGCGACGCGCTGGTTCCGGGCGGCCGGCTGGTCGTCTGCACGCCCAACCCGCTCGGAATCCCGATGGTGTTCGCGGAACTGCTGTGCTCGCGCCGGTTCTTCTACACGCCCGACCACCTGCACGCCCTGACGCCGCGCTGGGTGTGGCGGATGCTGGAGCGCAGCGGCTTCCGCGTGCTGAAGACGATAGGCAACGGGGCAAGCCTGTGCGGCCTGTGGTGCCCCGCCCCCGCCATCTTGAGCTACACGGCGACCTACGTGGCCGATCGAGCGTGCTGAGGAACCCGGACGGATCGGTCCGGAGCCCCGGAAGGTCCGAACCGGTCCGCCTGGGCGGCAGCTTTCATTTCACTGCATGCCCCGTTGCCGGGAAGTCTTGCCGCGTCCCTCGGCCGCCGCACTGCACGGCACTACACGGCGCGGGCCGCGCCCGCAACCCAAGGCGGTCGGCGGCAGGACGCTCTTTTGTTCGGCGGAAGGTGGAAGTTGAGCGTTGAGTCTCTTGCGTGGGGAGCGCGGGTGGTGTATTCTCGTCAGCAGGGCGCGAGGTGTTGAGGAAGGTGCAATGACGCAGAGCGAGACCACAAGCGAGACCGGCCCGGGCAAAGGCGACAAGTTCTTCAAGCGCGCCGAGGAAGTGGCGGAAACAGGCAACTGGGACTTCGCCATCGAGATGTACCTCGAAGGGGTCCTCAGGGACGCCGCGAACGTCGAGCGCGGGCACAAGCCGCTGCGTGACGTGGCGATGAAGCGCAAGTTCGCCGGCGGCAAGCCTGCCGGCATGATGGAGCAACTCAAGTGCCGCCCCGGGCGCGACGTGCTGATCAACCTCCGCAACACCGAGTATCTGCTGGCCAAGGACCCCGGCAACGTCCAGTACATGGACCAGCTTTTTCGCGCGGCCGAGAAGCTTGCGCTGCGCGACGTGATGGTATGGATGGGCGACATCCTCCTGGAGTCGCAGCGGCAGGCCCCCAAGGCCAACAATCGCCTGCTGCTGATGCTGGCCAAGGCGCTGGAAACGATCCAGGAGTACCGCCGGGCCGTCACGGCGCTGGACATGGCCCTGCAAGTCGCCCCCGACGACGGCGAGTTGCAGTCCCTTCTGCGGAACATGTCGGCCAAGTACACCATCAAGGCCGGCAAGTACGACACCGACGAGGAAGGCTTCTCCAAGTCGGTCAAGGACATGGACGGCCAGAAGAAGCTGATGCAGAAGGACGCCCTGGTGAAGGATCGGGGGTACCTGGAGGCGGAGATCGAGCGGGCCCGGCGTGAGTACCTCGAGCGGCCGACCGTGCCCGGGAAGATCAACGGCTTCGTGGACGCCTTGTTGAGGATCGAAGAGGAGGCGTACGAGAACGAGGGGATCGACGTGTTGCTGAAGGCCCAGCGCGACACCGGCGTCTACCAGTTCAAGATGCGTGTCGGCGACATCCGCATGAAGCAGATGTCGCGGCGGTATCGCCAGCTCCTGGAGTCCGGCGAACGCGAGGCCGCCACGGAGCAGGCCCGCCGGCAGCTCGCATTCGAGTTGGAGGAGTTCGCCGAGCGTGCGGCCAATTACCCCACGGACATGGGCATCAAGTTCGAGTTGGGGCGGCGGCAGTTCCTGGCCGGCAAGCATGACGACGCCATCGCCTCGCTGCAACAGGCCCAGCGCGACCCGCAGCGCGTGTTGAGGGCCAGCAGCCTGATCGGTCAGGCCTTCGCCCGCAAGGGCTGGTTCCGCGAGGCGGCCGACACATACGAACGCGCGCTGAAGATGGACGTGCCGGAAGAGCGGGCGAAGGAACTGCGGTACAACCTCGGCGACGTCCTGGAGAAGATGGACCAGGTCGAGCGGGCGCAGGAGCAGTTCTCCATCGTCGCCCAGGTCGACTACAACTACAAAGATGTCCGCGAGCGGATGGAAGCCACCCGCCAGAAGATCGCCGCCCGCAAAGCCTGATCCCCATGGGCACCTCTGTTGCGCGGTTCAAGAGAGTCGGCCGGTTCGCCGATACGTGATAACGGTCCAAGATCCGGGAGTTTATGCCGCGGAGCACGTACGAATCCGGCACGGGGGCTCGCCATCCCCCAGGCTTGTCTCTGCTTGCCCGCATCGAGCCCGGGGCACGCCGGCATCGCCTGGCCGTCAGCATGGTGGTTCACTCGGTGCTGTTCGCGCTGTCGCTGCTGGTGGCGTTCCTGGTGCGCTTCGACGCCGCCGGCGGGGCCAGCAAAGCCTGGTTCCACGAGAACTACCTCCCCTGGCTGCCCGTCTTCGTGGGCATGAAGCTGCTGATCTTCGGAAAGATGGGCATGTTCCGCGGCGGCTGGCAATACGCCGGCATCCGCGACGTGGTGAACATTCTCCTGGCCGCGTGGTGGTTCGTGCTGATCCTGTTCGTGGCCGTGGCGGTGTTCCGCTACGTGCCGCCCATCCTGGCCGAATTCACCGACCGCAGAATCAACCTGCCGGTTCTGAACTCGGTCATACGGTACTTCGCCAGCTACTCGCAGGGGATCCTCGTGCTGGACTTCCTGGGCACCGTGTTCCTGGCGTGCACGGCGCGCCTGGCGTACCGGCTGTACCGCGAGGAGATGCGGCCCATCTCCAGCGAGGGCGTCCGCCGGGTGCTGATCATCGGCGCGGGCAACGCGGCCGAGACGATCATCCGCGAGATTCACCGCATGCACGTGGAGCGGTACCGGGTGGTGGGCATTGTCGACGACGACCCGCGCAAGCAGCACATCAGCATTCACGACGCGCCGGTGCTCGGGACCACCGAGGACGTCGCCCGCGTGTGCAAGGAGCAGCGCGTCGAGGAAATCATCATCGCCATGCCCTCGGCCGCGCAGAAACAGCTCCGCCGCGTGATCGACCTGTGCATCGACACCAAGCTCAAGTTCCAGTCGCTGCCGGGCGTGGGCGACCTCATCGACGGGCGCGTCACCGTCTCGCAGATTCGCCCCGTGGAGATCGCCGACCTGCTGGGTCGAGAGGCGGTGCAACTGGACAACCAGGCGGTGGAGCGGTTCCTGCACGGCAAACGCGTGCTGGTGACGGGCGCCGGCGGGAGCATCGGTTCAGAGATGTGCCGGCAGATCTGCAAGTTCGGCCCCGCCGAGCTGATCCTGCTGGAGCAAGCGGAAACGCCGCTGTTCGACATCGAGAAGGAACTGCGGCGCGCCCACCCCGACCTGCCCATCCGCGCCGTCATCTGCGACATCTACGACCGCCCAAGCGTCATGCGGGTCTGGCAAGACACGCGCCCCCAGGTGGTGATCCACGCCGCCGCCCACAAGCACGTGCCGCTCATGGAACGCAACCCCGCCGAAGCCGTGAAAAACAACGTGCTGGGCACGCGCAACGTCGCAGACGCCTCCTGCCGCTTCGGCGTCGAGGAGTTCGTCACCATCTCCACCGACAAGGCCGTCAACCCCTCCTCCGTCATGGGCGCGTCCAAGCGCGTGGCGGAGATCTACACGCAGGCGCTGAACGGCCGGGCGGAGTGCGCCACGCAGTTCAAGGCGGTGCGGTTCGGCTACGTGCTGGACTCGGCGGGGTCGGTGGTGCCGACCTTCCGGCGGCAGATCGCCGACGGCGGGCCGGTGACGGTCACCCACCCGGACATGGTGCGGTTCTTCATGACGATCCCGGAGGCGTCGCAGCTCGTGCTTCAGGCGGCCGCGACGGGCGCCGGCGGGCAGATCTTCCTGCTGGACATGGGCGAACCGGTGAAGATCGTGGACCTGGCCCGCTACATGATCACGTTGAGCGGCTTCCGACCGGGCGAGGACATCGACATCGTCTTCACCGGCGCCCGCCCGGGGGAGAAGCTTTACGAGGAGCTGCGCACCGAGGGCGAGGACATCGAGCCCACCGTCCACCCCAAGGTTCGGGTGTGGAAGAACCGCCCCGCCCGCTGGGAGGACGTCCAGGCCGCGATGGCGAAGATGGAATCGCTGGTCGACCGCGGCGACCGCGCCGCTATCGTCCAGGCCTTCCGCGAAGTTGTCCCCGAATATGGGCCGCTGAACCCGCCGGAAAACACCCACGGCGACCATGTCGTCCCTTCCACCGCGGCGATCGTCGCCGAGGTGGAGACCGATGAAACGTCCATCCTGGTGCAGGACGCCGAGCCCTCGAGCACCCAAACCGGGGCGATCCCGTGACCCCCGAGAACCCCATGGCCAACGACCCCATCCCCCTGTCCAGTCCCGACGTCACCGAGCAGGAAGTCCAGGCCGTCGCCGCCGTGCTCCGCACGCCGCGCCTGAGCATCGGCCCGCACGTGGAGCAGTTCGAGGCGCTGTGCGCCGCCCGCGCGGGCCGCCGCCACGGCGTCGCCGTCAACAGCGGCACCAGCGGCCTGCACCTGTGCGTCCGCGCGCTGGGCATCGGCGAGGGCGACGAGGTCCTCACCACGCCCTTCTCGTTCATCGCCACCACCAATTGCGTGCTCTACGAGCGCGGAAGGCCCGTGCTGGTCGACATCGACCCCGACACGTACAACGTGGACCCCGCCGCCCTGGCCGCGGCCGTCACGCCGCGCACGAAGGCCATCCTGCCGGTGGAGGTGTTCGGCAACCCGGCGCACTTCGACGACTACGAACGCACCGCCCGAAAACACAACCTGTCGATGATCGAAGACTGCTGCGAGGCGCTGGGCGCCGTCCTCAACGGCAGACCGGCCGGCAGCTTCGGCGACTGCGGCGTGTTCGCCTTCTACCCCAACAAGCAGATCACCACGGGCGAGGGCGGAATGATCGTCACCGACAGCGACCTCGTGCGCGACCTGTGCCGCTCCATGCGCAACCAGGGCCGCGCCACCGAGGCCTGGTTGGAGCATGCCCGCCTCGGCTACAACTACCGCATCAGCGAGATCAACTCCGTGCTGGGCGCCGGGCAGGTCCGCCGGCTGGAAGAGATCCTCGCCAAGCGGCGCGCCGCGGCCGGACTGTACGACCAGGCCCTCAAGGGCCTGGTGGACAAGGGCGTGCTGCACCTGCCGCCCATGCACGACCGCTCCACGGCGAGCTGGTTCGTCTACGTCGTTCGTCTGGCCGACGAGTTCACCGCCGCCCGGCGCGACGCGGTGCTGGCGGCGCTGCGCACGAACGCCATCGGCTGCAACAACTACTTCGCGCCGATCCACACGCAGCCGTTCATCCGGGAGCTGCTGGGCACGCGCGAGGGACAGTTCCCCGTCACCGAACGCGTCGCCGCCCGCACGATCGCCCTGCCCTTCTTCGCCGGCCTGGGCGAACCCCAGGTCGCCCGCGTCGCTGAAGTGCTGAGCGCGAACCTGTAGCCGATCGTGGATGAGAAGTTGATTGTGGTGGCTATCGCCATCGGTCGCCATCGAGAGGTCCATCGACAGCAACTGCGATCCTGCTTGCCCCGCGTCAGCTCCGTGATCTGGTCGGTAGCCATGTGTCGCGTTGCTCGCCCCCGCATCTTCTCGACAACCCCTCTGCCTCGGGATCGCGATGGGCGCACCTTGACTCCGTCTCTTGTCTGGAGCAGTTCCACTTCGGTTTCCGGAAGCAGTCCCGCGCCATCGGGCATCGCTATGGGAATCGCAACACGTCCGGACAATGTGGCAACGTTACAGGGATCTTCAGCCCTTCAGGCGGAAGAGCGGACACCGGTTCGCCCGGCAAGCGGGCAAAGCGACACGGTTCTTCGTTTGCCGTGTTTCGAGCGGCGCCCGAATCCCCAGAATCCACGTAACGTCGCCACAGTGCCACGTCCGCCGCTTCCAACGTTGATGCGGCGTGTCCGTTCCACGACCGCTCCTGCCCGCCCCCTACTCCACCATGAACCACTGCACTTCCACGCGGCGGTCGGCGTCGGGGCCCTTGCCCGTCGGCTCGTCGGCGCCCACGCCCTGGCCTTCCACGCGCCCCGAGTCGACGCTGAACTTGTCCTGCACGACCTGCTTGACCTCGCCGCAGCGGGCCTTGGACAGGTTCTTCAGCGTCAGCCTCACTTCGCGCACCTTCGCCTCGCCGCCTTCCTGGCGGAACTTGGCCAGCAGCGAGCCGTCGGCGTGCCCGCGAAGCAGCACGCGCGAGCCCGGCGCCACCCGCAGAAGCTGGGCAATCGACTCCAGCCCCTTGGCGTTGTCCTTGCTCGTCATGTCCAGCTTGCTCGAGTTGGGCACGAAGTAGAAGCGGATGTCCTTGCTCAGCAGCGACTGGTCCATGTCCACCGCTTTTTCCACCGCGCTGCCCTTGGCGTCGATGGGCACGATCGCCACCTTCTGGTCCTTGTACGTCCCGGCCTTCTCGATCGCGTTCAGGTGCGCCAGGTCCAGCAGCTTCTCGCCCTCCACCTGGCGGCCCAGCAACTCGCTTCCGTACACGTACCCGGCCGTCTCGTAGATGTAGCTGAAGCTCCCGGCGGCGTCCATCTTGCCCGAGAAGAACGCCAGGTTCTCCGGCAGGTTGGCCAGGTGTACCTTGGCCATTTCGCCGCGGGCCTTGGCGGCGTCCCACTTGAGGGCCTTGGCAATCACCGGCAGGTGGGCGTTCAGGTCGGCCCGAACCAGGCGGTTGCCCTCCAGCAGGCCCTCCACCAGCCCGGCCACGACCTTGGGGTTGGCGGCCGCGAAGGCCTTGTTGAGCATCAGCACGTCGGCGACGATGAGCAGGTTGCGGTTGGAGACGAGGACCTTGGCCTTGCCCCCGCTGGCCTCGGCGACCTCGGTGGTCTTGGGCGACCAGGTGACGCACCCGGCCAGGCGGGTGCGTCCGGCCTTGAGATCGCGCAGGAACAGGTCGCCGGCGCCGAACCCGTCGCCGGTGTAGACGAGGTTCACCTTGGCGGGGTCGGGCTTGTCCTTGAGGCTGGCGAGCATGTTCACGCCCAGCCCCGCCTCCTGGGCGAGGTAGCGGGCGAAGAAGTCGGCCTCGGTGAACTGGGCGGTGGCCAGCACCTTGCCGGCGAGGTCGTTGATCCGCTTGATGTCGCCGCGGACGACGACGCCGTCGGCCCCGCGCGAGAAGCCGATCAGCACCGGCACGACCACCTGAAGTTGCCGCCCGTACACAGCCAGGACGTCCGCGGTGGTGGGCGCCCCCGCCAGGCGCCCGGAGTTCAGCGCCGACCAGCTCTCCTCCTCGCTGATGGCGAGCTTGACCTTCATGCCGCACTTCCTGGCCAGCAGAGAATCGGGGTTGGCGTCGAGCCCGCCGTTGGCGGCGATGAGCCCGGCGTAGCCGGCGTACTCGCTGATCTCGATGAGGACCACGCCGTCCTTGGGCTGATACTCTCCCGCCGCTTTGACCTTCGGGACCTCGGTTCGCGTCTCGACCAGCTCGGCGTCGTCGGCCAGTTTGTCCTGCGCGACCAGCAGCGCGGGCAAGGCGAGGAGAGAGAGGATCGAGAGGAAGGTGAGAACGGTGGTACGTGTCTTCTTCATCTGAGGGTCTCCTTCGGATGCAGCAGGGCATCCCAACAGGTGCGGCCTTTGCCTCTTGGCCCCGCAGGGGCGCGGAGGACCTGGCCGGGGGCTTACTCCCAATACGGTTCAGTTAACAGACCCGAAGGCAAGAAGGGCTCATGCTCGAAGCGGTTCTGAGCCGGAAGAACAAACAGCGATTCGCGCCGCTACGGGGGTCTTTCGGACACTGTAGCACCTTTACTGCCGTTTTCTTCAGCC
>CAYWTX010000265.1:0-12689 GCA_964461295.1 uncultured Planctomycetaceae bacterium
ACCGGGGGCTTACGCCCCCGGCTAAGTCCTCGACGCCCCTTCGGGGCTGGGAGGGAAGTGTTACCCAGTCACTGGCCACAATTGGGCCAGGCCGGCAATTGGCAATGGACAATGGACAATTGGCAATTGGCAATTGGCAATCGGCAATTGGCAATCGGCAATGGGCAATTGGCAATCGGCAATGGGCAATGCTACAGGGCCGCCAGGACCCCGCCGTCGACGTACAGCACCTGGCCGTTCACGAAGCTGCTGGCGTCGCCGGCCAGGAAGACCGCCGGGCCGACAAGCTCTTGCGGCTTGCCCCAGCGCCCGGCCGGGGTGCGAGCGGTGATCCAGGCGTTGAACTTCTCGTCGGCAAGCAGCGGGGCGGTCATCTCCGTCTCGAAGTACCCCGGGCCGATCCCGTTGATCTGGATGCCGTGTCGGGCCCACTCCACCGCCATCGCTCGCGTCAGCATCTTCAGCCCGCCCTTGGCGGCCGCGTAGGCGCCCGTCGTCGGCCGCCCCACCTCGCTCATCAGCGAGCAGATGTTGATGATCTTGCCGCGCCGGCGTTGGATCATCCCCCGCGCCACGCGCTGGGCGACGAACATCGCGGCCGACAGGTTCGCCTCCAGCACCGCCCGCCAGTCGTCAGGCTTGAACTCCTCCAGTTTCGCCCGCCGCATGATGCCGGCGTTGTTCACCAGCACGTCGAGGGGTCCCACCTCCGCCTCGATGCGCCCGACGCCCGCGTCGATCGCGGCCGGGTCGGTCACGTCAAACGCGAACGCATGCACCTTGATCCCCTCGGCCGCGAGGGCCTCGGCGGCGCCGGCCAGCTTCGTCTCGTTGCGCCCGTTGAGGCAGAGCATGGCGCCGGCGGCGCCCAGGCCGCGCGCGACGGCCAGGCCCAGCCCGCCGCCGGAGCCGGTCACCAGGGCCACTCGCCCGGTGAGGTCGAAAAGCCGCGTGCTCACGTCGATTCCTTTCCGGCCCCGCTTGTATCCGCCAACGGACAGGAATTCCAGGGCCAGCCTTTCAGGCTGAAGAGCGGGCACCGGCTCACCTGGCAAGCGGGCAAAGCGATACGGTTCTTCGTTTGCCGTGTTCTGAGCGGCGCCCGGATCCAGAGAATCGCCGTAACGTTGCCACAGTGTCGTTCTTTCACAGACTCCCGGATTGGAGGGGTCCGGCGGGCGGCGGGCGGGCGGGCGGCTACCGCGTCGCCTGGAGGAGGTGCTTGGAGAAGCGGTCGGTCGGGAAGGCGGCGCCCGGCGAGGCGCTGCGGGCGATGAGGTCGCTATGCAGGTACACGCGGTCGGCGGGGATATTGCACAACTCCTGGAGCGAGTTGGTGAGTTCGACCAGCAGGGCAAACTGGCGCTCCGGCGGGCGCTGGCGGCTGAAGTCGCCGATCAGGCAGACGCCGACGCTGTTGTCGCGCCACAGCCCGCCGATGTGCCAGCCGCTGTCCTGGGCCAGCCAGGCGTCGGTGGCTCGCACTTCCCAGTTGCCGTCCTCGGTGGCGGAGATGGTGAAGTGGCAGCCGCGGGCGATTCGCTCGCCGGCGCTCTTGGCGGAATGGACGACCATGTAGCGCCACTTGATGTGCTGGACCGGCACGCGGGTGTCGTAGATGACCCCGGTGGCCGTGGTGGGCGGTGGGGCGAGGACCGCCAGCGGCTGCGCTCCCGGCCGAATCGGCTCGGTCTGGAGCGCAAACAGCAGGAGCGTTCCAACGCTCATCGCCAGGAAGAGAAAGCCCAGTGTTTTGATCGTCCGTGATCCGCCCATGTCCGTCCCGCGATTCAAGATAGACGACCTGTCGGTAGCGACCTGGCTGCAAACGATGCGGGGAATCTACTTCGGCTATCGGCAAAGGGCAAGAGTTTTCGATAGGGGTTTTTGTGGAATGGTCAGTTTTTCTGCGCCGACGGCGGAGACGGTCGAGGGGTCCGGCCGCGGGGGCCGGGGCTTGGCGCAAAGGCCGCCAAAGGCGATTGCCCGGGGCAGCCGCCAACGGGCGCCGTCCTCGGCAGGCGACCGCGGCGGCGGTTCTGAATCCGCGATCGGCGTCGGGAACCTGCCCGCTGAGGCGGCCAGGCCGTGCCTCCACTGGACGCTCCGAAGGAGCGGTTGGCTTGACACTCGACACTCGCCGGGCGCCGGGCTATGCTTCCAGTTCTGAGCAAAGGAGCATGGCGATGGCAAAGAGAACTTCCTCCGGCATCCAGCAGCAGGCAATCGAACGGCTCGTCCGCTTCCGGATCGAGGTCCCCTCCTGGGGCTACGCCGACACCGGCACGCGATTCGGCAAGTGGTTGCAGGACGCCGCGGCCGTCGACCTGGCCGACAAACTCGCCGACGCCGGCGTCACGCACCGGTACACCGGCATGACGCCCACCGTGGCCGTCCACGTGCAGTGGGACTTTCCCAACGGCTACGACCCGGCCGTAGCCAGGCTCGCCCGCAAGCACGGGGTGAAGATCGGCTCGATCAACCCAAACCTCTTCCAGGACCAGTGCTACAAGCACGGCTCGATCACCAACCGCGACCCGGCCATCCGCGGGCGCGCCCTGAAGCACGTGCTGGACTGCATCGAGGTGCAGAAGCAGACCCGCAGCCGCTACCTGTCGCTGTGGATGGCCGACGGCGTGAACTACCCCGGCCAGGGCGACATCCGCCAGCGCAAGCACTGGGCGGCGGAATGCCTGAACAAGGCGCACGCCGCCCTGCCGCGTGGCGCCGTCATGCTCGTCGAGTACAAGCCCTTCGAGCCGGCCACGTATTTCACCGACTTCTTCGACTGGGGCTCCAGCTACATCTTCTCGAAGGCAGCCGGGCCGCGGGCGAAGGTGCTGGTGGACACCGGCCATCACCTGCTGGGCGCCAACATCGAGCAGATCGTGGCGTGGCTGCTGGACGAGAAGATGCTGGGCGGCTTCCACTTCAACGACCGCAAGTACGCCGACGACGACCTGACGGTCGGCTCGATCGATCCCTACCAGGCGTTCCGCATCTTCAACGAGGTGGCCGCCTACGAGCACGAGACGGGGCGCGACCTGGACATCGCGTGGATGATCGACCAGTCGCACGCCGTCAAGCCCAAGGTGGAGGCGATGATCCAGACGGCCGTCACCGTGCAGACCCTGATGGCCAAGGCGTTGCTGGTGGACCGCGAGGGCCTGTCGGCCGCCCAGGCGCGGCAAGACACGGTGGGCGCCGAGGAGGTGCTGCGCGCGGCGTTCCACGCCGACGTGACGCCGCTGCTGAAGGAAGTGCGCAAGCGGATGGGCGCCCCGGCCGACCCGCTGAAGGAATACCGCGCCAGCGGATACGAGGCCCGCGTGGCGAAGGAGCGCCGCGCGAAGCGCAAGGCGTTGGGCATCCAGGCGGGGGGCAGCTACGCGTAGCGGGGGCGGAGACAGGAAACAACCGAGGACGAGGCGTGGTTCCTCGTTCGTAGTACCGCCGTAAGGAGGGTTGTTTCTCGGCCGAACGCCAACAGGATTCCGCCTTACGGCGGAACTACGAACAGGAGACGACTGCTTCTCCCAGTCGTCGTCGTCCTCGTCCTCGTCGTTGTCGTCCTCCTCGTCCTCGGTCGTCCTCGGTCGTTTCTTTCTGCCCCCTTCGCTATAATCGCCCTCATCGATGAAGATCGCTCTGGCACAACTGAATCCCATCGTGGGCGACATCGCGGGCAACGTCGAACTCATCAGCCGGGCCATTGGCCAGGCCGCGAGCGCCGGCGCCGACCTCGTCGTCACGCCGGAGTTGTCGGTGGTGGGCTACCCCCCTCGCGACCTGCTCCGCAAGGAGCGGTTCGTTCGCGACAGCCAGGCCGCCGTCGAGAAACTCGCGAGCCGCTGCACGGGTACGGCCGCGCTGGTGGGCTTCGTGCGTCGCTCGCCCGGCGCGACGGGCAGGGCGCTGGAGAACGCCTCGGCCCTGCTTGCCGATGGGCGGGTGCGGCACGTGTGCGTCAAGTCGCTGCTGCCGACCTACGACGTGTTCGACGAGACGCGGTACTTCCAGGCCGGCGAAGGCGGCGACTGCATCGACCTGGGCGGGACGCGGATCGGCCTGACCGTCTGCGAGGACCTGTGGGACGCCGAAGCCCTCGGCCGGCAGCTTTACGGCCAGGACCCCGTCGGGCGCCTGGCCTCCCAGGGGGCGCGCGTGGTGATCAACATGTCGGCCAGCCCCTACCAGATGGGCAAGCTGGCGGTTCGCGAGGATCTGCTGCGCCGGCAGGCGGCCCGCAGCGGCGCGACGATCGTGTACGTCAACCAGGTCGGCGGCAACGACGAACTCATCTTCGACGGCTCGAGCTGCGTGGTGTCGCCCACGGGCCGGATGCTCGCCCGCGCGGCCGCGTTCCGAGAGGATTGGGTGCTCGCCCACCTCGGCTCGCCCGGCGGGCGCGTCGAGGACAGCGGCGACGAGATCGCGCGCCTCTCGGCCGCGCTGAAACTCGGCCTGCGCGACTACGTCCGCAAGTGCGGATTCCGCGGTGTCGTGCTGGGGCTGTCCGGCGGGATCGACTCGGCCGTGGTGGCGACCCTCGCCGCCGACGCGCTGGGGCCGCCCAACGTTCTGGGCATCGCCATGCCCAGCCGCTACAGCTCCGATCACAGCCTCAGCGACGCCAGACTCCTGGCCGACAACCTGGGCATCCAGTACCGCGTGGTGCCCATCGAACCCATGCACGCGGCGTTCGAGAACACGCTGGCGTCGATGCTCGTCGGCGAGGCCGGCGATCTGGCGGCCGAGAACATCCAGGCCCGCGTCCGCGGGACCATCGTGATGGCCTCCAGCAACGCCGAGGGACACCTGGCCCTGGCGACGGGCAACAAGAGTGAGCTGTCGACGGGCTACTGCACGTTGTACGGCGACATGGCCGGCGGACTGGCGCCCATCGGCGACGTGCTGAAGACCACGGTGTACAAGCTCGCCTACCGGCTGAACGACGAGGCCGGGTTCGACCGCATTCCCACCGGCTCTCTCACCAAGCCGCCCAGCGCGGAGTTGAAGCCCGGGCAGGTAGACCAGGACAAGCTCCCGCCGTATGACCTGCTGGACGAAATCCTGGCGCGCCTGGTGGAGTCGGATGCCGCAGCCGATGAGATGATAGCCGTCGGGCTGCCTCCCGACGTGGTGCGGCGCGTGGTGCGGATGGTGGACGCGGCCGAGTACAAGCGCAAGCAGGCGGCCCCGGTGCTGAAGGTGACGGGACGTGCGTTCGGCATGGGCCGGCGGATGCCCATCGCCCAGAGGTACCGCCCGGTGGACGAATAGAAGGTGTCGAGCAGCGGGTTGGGAGTTCCGGGCTCCGGGGCTCGCGGTATCCGGTCCACGGTCCCACGGCAAGTGAACATGCGTATCCGATGCGGACAATGCGGAGCGATCCACGACTTCAGGGGGGCCCTGGGCCCCTCCGTGGTCTGTTCCGCCTGCAAGAACGAGATCTCGCTCGTCGACAAGCCCGACGACGGCGGCGCGGCCGCTCCCGCGGTCGGCAACGGCGCCAAGGGCGCCTTCATGAAGGACCCCTGCGCCGACGGCGGCTTCGCCGAGCTCGCCCGCAAGGCCAGGCCCCCCAAGATCAGCATCACCTGCTCCGCCTGCGGCAAGACCGTCCATCTCAGCGCCCGCGCGGCCGGCAAGACCGCCCGCTGCAAGGCGTGCGGCGGGAGCATCGACGTCCCCTACCCCGACGACCTGGCCGCGATCCACATCCCCGCCGTCCGCCTCCGCCCCGACGAGACCGTCCGGGGAGAGGAACTGCTGCCAGGACCCGAGAAGCTCGCCGAGCAGGAAGCCCCCGCGGCGGCGCCCGAGCCCATCGCCATGGCCGTCATCGAGAGCCAACCCGCCGCGACGATCGAACTGGATGTCGGTCATCGCGAGGACATCGTCGGCGCCGTGGACGAATACGCCCCCGACCTCGACGTCGGCGTCAGCTCCAGGCAGGGCGAACTGATGTGGGCCCTGACCGACCGGGAGCAACAGAGCGACGCCCGGAGCCGCGTTGTCGCAGCCGGAAAGGCCAAGGGGATAAGGCCGCTTCACCTCGCCGCCGCCGCCCTGGCCGTGCTCGTGCCCGCCATCGCCGCCTTCACCATCGTGGAATTCATCGGCCCCAACCATGCCGACAACGCTCCCGGCGGCGAGGCCAACACGACCGGCAACGTCGTCGTCTCCCCGCCGGCCAACCCGCCCCCCACCACCAACCTCGTCGCCACCCGCCCCGCGGCGGCCGTCGCCTCCTGCACCGTCCTGGAATGCCTCACCAGCGCCTTCGCCGCCGGCGGGTACTTCCCCGCCCGGAGCGACTGCCTCTACGCACGGATCAGGGTCCTCCTCCAGGCCGGCGAGAAGCCTCTCCACCTCCAGCCGGGCGTCAACACCGACTTCGTCCTCGCCGTTAACGGACGCGACACGCCCTGCCTCGGCGTGCCCGTGTCCGCCGACGAGGGCCTGCCCCGGCGCAGCGGCGTCGGCGACATTCGCCTGCCCGCCGAGGCCTCCGGCGAGATCGTCCTGCTGTTCGAACTGCCGCGCGACGCCGCCAAAGGCACGCTCAAGGTCCGCGACGTCGGCCAGGCCACCGTGCCCTTCGACGGCGCCGCCGCGTCCGTCGCCGTCTCACGCCTCGTCGGCACGTACCTGGAATGCCCGCCCCGCAACCTCCGCCCGCTGCTGCGACACCCGGTGATGGCCGCCATCCAGGCCGCTCCCGCCCAACGCCTCCTCGTCAAATCCCAGGGCGACGGTCTGCGCGTCGAGATCCCCGAGGCGGCCGTGACGGGCCCTGCCCGTCAGACCGGGCCGGGACTGTTCCACGCAACGCTGAACGGGGGAGGATCCGAGCTGTCGTGCACGCTGCGGTTCCTGGGCGACGGGAGCGCGGCCCTGCTCTACCTCGACGAGGCCCCCTTCCACCAGATCACATATTCCCGCACCGGCCGTCTGCCCGCCTCGCCCACGCCCAGGGCCATCACGCCCCCGCCGGGGTCGCGCCCCGCCGGGACCGACGCCAACGCCAGGCCCGGCCCCAGGGAACCAAGGGACCTGCCCAGAAGCAAGGGCTGGTTCGACTGAGCGGCTTGTCAGCGGCGTGGAGAAATGGCTCCGGCCCCCCCATCCGCGCCGCCCTCCTGAGGGGCTCGCCCATGGAGCGTGCCAGGCTCCGGCAGTTCGCACATCCCGGGCGACCGGCGGATCACCCGCCTTTGCCCGACTCCTCACGCAACGCTTGGGCCTCGGCCGCGGTTCACGGTCTCCTCCGGCGTGCGGTCCAGAATCACCGACGCGTCGAGGCGCGGATCGACCGTGTTGCCCGCGAGCGTCACATCCCGGCACGCCGCCAGGGTCGCCATGGCCTTGCGCGGATGCCACGGCGCGATGCGTTCGGAACGGTGGATGCGGTTCCCGCGGAAGACCAGGCCGTGGGTGGCCAGCGCATAAAGCACCGGTTGTCCGCTGGTGTGGATGTCGTTGTCCAGAATCACAATCCCGCGGTGAACAGGCTCATCCGGGATCGGCGTGGGAATGTCCGGACAGATGGAGATGATCGCCTCGCAGTACTGGTACTTGCTGCCAAGGCAGTAGTCGCTGAACGTGTTCCCCGCGATCAGGCAGTCGCGCGCGCCTCCGGATTCATACCAGTAGTGTGCGTCGCCGGCGATGAGAATGGCTGATCCGCTGGAATCGAAGTGGTTGCCCACCACGATGGACCGCCCCGGCGTCGACAGCAGCAACCCGCGCGCCCGGCAACTGCCGAAGTGACAACCCCGGATCTCCACTTCGGGCGACCACGTCAGGTTCTCCAAAGCGTTCCCCGCCCCGACCTCCGCCGGCAGGTCGGTCTCGAACGTCACCGTGAATGTGTCGGCCTGGGCATCCGGCGTTACCGCCGCGATCGTGGCTTCGCCGATCGAAGTCATCGACGCGCTCCGCAGGAGGTTGATCCGGTCGCCCGCCCCGCCCCACGGCAGCCCGACGCTCTGCGGGTGCGCGAAGCGGCATCGCGCACGGCGGGCGTCCAGCCGCTCCGTAACGGGCACGCTCGTCCCGTGAATGTTGATCGGATCGTCCATCAACCCGTGGAACCGGCAACCGGAAATCCTCACTCGCCCGCGGCAGTTCGAGACGTTGATACCGTCGTCGTGGCCGCTCAGCACGTGCCGTCCAGGCGCGGGCACCGCCTCAAACCGTTCGATGTCGACGTCCTCGCAGAACTGCACGAGGCAGCCCAGACCGGCGCTGTGATGCAGGCGAATGTCGCGCAGCCGGACGTCCCGTGATTCGGCGAGAAAGAGACCGGCATGATCGCGCAATCCCGTGCGGAGCACCAGCCAGTCGCCCGGCCGCGGCAACGGCTGTGTGTTGAGACTCAGACGTACTCGGTTGGGCGCGATCGCGCGGGCCGGGCACCGGCCGCGGAACCAACCGTCGCCCGTGCCCGGCACAACCGCCAGGTCGTCGCCGCCGAACACCATCGCCCCCCACCAACGTTCGCGTGTCGTGCTCAGGAGCAGTCCATCGTCCTGCACAACGTGCGGATACTGCTCCAGGTCGAATTCCACGTCAACGGCGCCGGCGGGATCGCTTGCGACGACGCGCGCCTCGGCCCCCAGCGGGTGTTCCCAATCGACGCTGAAGCCCGCCAGCACGATGCCGCTGCTCCGCACGACGGAAACCGGCTGCAAGCGACCGTGGCAGACAAACCTGGCTCCGTACGCGTGCACGGTCAAGCCGGCGTGACCCTCGATCAGTATGGCGCAGCGGCGCTCCGCCGAGGTGGTGTTGGAGAGCGCGAACGGCCGCACGTGCGCCTTGTCCGCGTGGAAATCGTAGCGCCCGGGCGGAACAAGCAGTATGCTTGCGGGGCGTTCGCGACAGGCTGCCAGTGCGCGGGTGAATGCGGCCGTCGCGTCTGTGCGCGAATCGCGCACATCGCCGAATGCCGTCACGTCAACGATGGTTGCCGAGGGATCTCCGAGGTCCATTTCGCGCCACTCTCCTCTCATTCGTGTAGTTGGGCGGCGACACTTTACCATTCTGCAACGGAGCTGGCCGGAAGAATTCTTCCTGTCCCCCAAGTGGAATACTTGCGCCCGGCTTCCGCTGCCCCAACGCCCCCATCGCGCGACTTGCGGCGCCCTCCACGCCGCAGTACCATCCTCCCGCATGAAGACCATCTTCCTCGTCTCCGATTCGCTCAACCGGAATTACCTCCCCTGCTACGGCAACGGCTGGGTGCAGGCCCCCAACATCGACCGCCTCGCCCGGCGCGGCGTCGTCTTCGACAACCATTACTGCGGCTCCATGCCCTGCATGCCCGCGCGTCGCGAGATGATGACCGGGCGAGTGAACTTCCTCGAAGCCGCGTGGAACGGCGTCGAGGTGTTCGACCGCACGCTGCCCAAGGAACTCCAGCGCCAGCGGAAGACGTATACGCACCTCATCACCGACCACTACCACTACTGGGAAGCCTGCGGCGCCAACTACCATGCCCTGTTCAACACGTGGGAGTTCCTCCGCGGTCAGGAGGGCGACCTCTGGCATCCGCAGATTCGCGACCCGCAGCCGCCGCCCCACCGCGGCCGAAACACTCGCCAGGACTGGGTGAACCGCCAGTTCATGGACTTGCAGCGCGACGAGGACTATCCCACGCCGCAATGCTTCCAGCGGGCGATGGACTTCCTCCGCCGCAACGGGCGCGAGGACAACTGGCACCTGCACCTGGAGGTGTTCGACCCGCACGAGCCGTTCCTGTGCCCGCGCCGCTACAGCGACCTGTACAACGACACGTGGTCGCGCCCGTGGCAGTTCGACTGGCCGCACTACAAGCCCGTCGCCGACGACGAGGGTCCCGAGGCCGTCGAGCACATCCGCAAGCTCTACGCCGGCACGCTGACGATGATGGACCACTGGCTGGGGCGCCTCCTGGACGTGATGGACGAGATGAACCTCTGGGAGGACACGACGCTGGTCTTCACGACCGATCACGGACACATGCTCGGGGAGCACGGCTACTGGGCGAAGAACCACCAGTTCGACTACCAGCAACTCGTGAACATCCCGCTGATCGTCTGCTCGCCGCGGGCGAGCGGCGCGGGGCGGCGCGTCGGCGCGCTGACCGGCACGATCGACGTCATGCCGACGATCCTGGACCTGTTCGGCGCCTGCCAGCCGCCGCACGTCCACGGGCGCTCCCTGCGCCCGCTGCTGAACGCCGACCAGCCGCACCACGACGGCCTGCTGTTCGGCTACTTCGGCAAGGACATCAGCATGACCGACGGGCGGCACACGTACTGCCGCCAGCCGCGGCCGGGCGGGCCGCTGTTCGAGTACACCAGCATCCCCTACCGCTACAGCGACCTGGTGTACCCGCCGAGCCTGGAGATGCTGGCCAGGGCCGAGGTGGACCGCGGCACGCTGGTGCAGGCCGGCAAGGTGCCGCTGTACAAGGTGCCGCGCCAGTCGCAGACGCACCGCGACGCGCCGGCGTTCGACCTCGTTTACGACATCCAGGCCGACCCCGACCAGACGACGCCCATCCACGACGCGGCCCTGGAGGCCGGGCTCGCCGCGAAGATGATGGACCTGCTCGGCCGCTTCGACGCCCCGCCCGAGCAGTTCCGCCGCGTGGGGCTGGGGTAGGACGCGGGCAGAGGCGCCCCTTGCTTCCGAAAGATGTGGACTCCGGCAAAAGAAGTCCCTATCATCCTTGTTTGGCCGCGGCGCGGCGGCCGCGGCGCTGTGCTTGCGCTTCGTTCGATTGCCGGGGCGAGCGACCCATGGGTTGGAGCACGCCCTTCGGGAGACAGCAAGCGATGTCGAAAGAAAACGTTGGGCTGTGTAACCAGTGCAACGCCCGCGTGCCGGCGGGATTCCTCAAGCGGGACGGCCAGGTCTACATCCGCAAGGAATGCCCCACGCACGGAGCCACCGAATCGCTGGTCAGTTCCGACGCGGCGGCCTGGCAGGCGAAGCGCGACCTCTGGCAGTACGTGCCCGAACAGCCGGAAGTCTGCACGCTCAAGTGCGACAAGTGCCGCCACAACCACAAGCCCAATCTGACCTTCATCGACGTCACCAACCACTGCAACATGCACTGCCCCATCTGCATCGCCACGATCAAGGGGATGGGGTTCGACTACAACCCCCCCGTCGAATACTTCGAGAAGATCTTCGCCGAGATCAGCCGATGGGACCCCCAACCGGTCGTCCAACTCTTCGGCGGCGAGCCCACGGTCCGAGACGACCTGTTCGACATCATCGCCGCGGCCCGAAAGCACGGCCTGCGAGTCAGCGTGACCACCAACGGCCTGCGCCTGGCGGACGAGGAATACGCCAAGAAGTTCTGCGAAACCCGCGTGGGCGTGCGGTACGCGTTCGACGGCTTCAGCCCGGACATCTACGAGAAGCTGCGCCACAACCGCCCCGCCTACGAGAAGAAGCTCAAGGGCCTCGAGAACCTCAAGAAGTACACGCGCCGCAAGCAGGCGATCATCTCCTGCATCGCGCGGGGCATCAACGACGACCACGTCGCCAAGCTGGTGCAGTACGTCCACGACAACCGCGACTGGGTGTCCGAGCTGCTGATGATCCCGCTGGCCGAAACGTGGGACCCCAAGGAGTTCAGCGACGCCAAGCCCAACACGCTCGAGGACGTCGAGCAGATCTTCCGCAACGCCGTCGGCGACGACGTCGAGTTCATCCCGGCCGGGCTGTCGTACGCCATGCGCATCCCCCGCCCGTTCCTGCGGACCAGCCCCAGCTCGGAAATCCTCCTGCTGGCCGGCGTGCATCCCAACTGCGAGTCGATGACGGTCCTGCTGTCCGACGGCAAGCGGTATCACGGCATCGGGCACTACATGAACAAGCCGCTGCGACAGGCCGCCGCCGAGTTCGCGGCCATGTGCAAGGCGATGGAACCCGAGCTGAACAAACTGGACCCCCATCAGCGCTGGCAGCGCCTCCAAGGCCAGTGGCTGCTGCTCAAAACGCTGGTCCCCTGGGCGCTGCGGACCTTCAGCCTGTGGAAGCTGACGGGCAACAACCCGCCGCTGGCCCTGTACCGGTTCCTACGCGACCGCGCCAAAACCAAGTGGAACCGGCGGTTCGCCAGGGACGAGGCCGCCGCCGGGCGGCGCAAACGCGGCATGCTCCGCGTCGCCATGCTCCCCTTCGAGGAGCAGCACTCGGTGGATGGCACGCGGCTGGAGAACTGCAAGGCCTGCTTCCCGTACGAAGACCCCGACACGGGGCGGATCGGCATCATCCCCGCGTGCATGTGGGTGCCCTACCGCAACGAAATCCTGCGGAAGATCTCCAGGAAGTACGGCGCGGTCGACGCCCAAGGCAGGCGCCGCGAAGCGTGGTTCCGCGCCGAAGGCGAGCAGGCTCGAACCCTTCCGCCCGACGAGCAGGCGCCTCTGGAACGAGCCTCCCCACAACCGCGAGCGTAGCGATCCGCCGTAAGACCCAAGAGTGTGGAGACTGTAGCATCATTGTTGCGTTCTATTCAGCCCGACGGGCTGACGGAATGCAGCCCAGGGCAACGCCCTGGGTGCCGGAAACCCAGAAGGACAAGCCCTGTAAGGGCGGCAGAAGTGCGTGCAGAGGTTCTCTCGCCCTTACAGGGCTTGGGCTTGAGAGGTAACGAGTACCCAGGGCGCTGCCCTGGGCTG
>CAYWTX010000266.1:0-2997 GCA_964461295.1 uncultured Planctomycetaceae bacterium
GCCCGGCCCGTTCCTGGCAGAGGTTGAGCGCAACCGGCGTGACGCGGTTCTCGTCGGCGTAGTGCAGTTCGGCGCGGTTGCCGACGGCGGCCTGGCAGTCGCCCAGGATCACCAGTTTGAGCTGGTCCTTCAGAGCAAACAGCAGCGGCATCTTGTCTGAAAGCTCCACGCTGTAGTTCCACCGCCCGCCGCCGGTCAGTCCAGTCATGACGTTCTGTCCGACGTCGTGGAACATCGGCGAGTCGTGGTCATCGATCGTGTTGCTCTGCTGGACCTCGTGCAGGCCCTTCAGGTCGGCGAAGGGGCGGAGCTTCAGCGTGGCCCGCTGGCCGATCCCGGCCTCCGAAGCGACTTGCAGGATGTTGTTTCGAATGACCCAGTGCGTGACGAGGATCGTGTCCGCGGCAAGGCTGCCCTTGATCACGCGCAGAACGCGATAGCGGTAGACCGCCAGGGCCTCGCGGTAGACAACGACCTCCTTCAGTTGGGGGGTGCGGGACTTCTCCAGGAGCTGCACCTCGGCGATCACCGTCGGTTCGAGCCGTTCGACAACGGCGGGGCGAGTTGCGGCGGGCGGACCGGCGGCCGGGGCCGCCCAACACGGGATCGCCGCCAGACCCATCGCCAGGCCCGCCCATGCAAAGGGTGACGAATGACCGCGCTGACGTCCAGCGGCCACGATATGGTACTTCGCCGCCAGCGGGCTGAAACCGCCCGACGGGTACGCGATGGCCAGCACCTTCTGGTCGGGCACCTCCTTCTGAATCGTCTCCTTGCACAGCGATAGGGCCTGTTCGCCCTCCTTGTACCCGTGCGAGTGCGTATGACTGCCGATTTCGTGGCCGGCAGCGGCAAGCTTGCGGAGTTGTTCCCAGGTCATCCGGCCTTTGCCGCCGATCCACGCCGAGTTGATGCAGAAGGTCGCCTTCAGGCCGCGCTTGTCGAGCTCAACGGCCGTCTCGGTGAAGTGCTTCTCGGCGCCGTCGTCGAAGGTCAGCGACAGCACGCCCTGCACCCGCCGCGGCCAAAGTGAGATCTCATAGGGCAGCGTCCTAGCCGGTTGCGTGGCCGCCGGTGTCGTCGTTGGGGCCGGCCTGGCAGCCGGTGACGACGCGGGCGAGTCGCCGAGATCGTAGAACACCGGCAGGCTCGGCTGGGTCGTGGCCTCGTAACGGGCGAGCTCTCTCAGTTGGGGGTGGCGGTCGAGCGGCTCGATGCTCATCCGGTAGCTCCTGCCCTCCGTTCTTTCGGCATCGGGGACCGTCTTGCCATCGCGGACCGCCCAATGGCCGATCAGCAGTTCCCTATGCTCCAACTGCCCCTGAAGCACTCCATCGATGCGATAGGCGTTGAAAACCAGCGCCTGCTTGTACGGCGCGATCGACTTCGGCGTGGGCATCGTGGAGGCCCTGGCGAGCGTCGCCAACACCGTCAGCGCAGAAGCGGCGGGGGCCGGCGACCGGACGGTCAGACGGTCCAAGGCTTGCCCCGATGCGTTCGCCGCGCCATTCGGCGCCGTGGCAGGCCGGCTTTGGGGCGCCTCGGCGACCGAGGCGGACATCGCCTTCCGCAGATGGGCAGCGGGACCCATGAGAACCGTCTCCGGCGGCGTCAGACGCGTCCAGGTATTGGTTGGCCAGTGCACCAACCAGCAGCCGTAGGTCGAAGGGCGGCTGATCTGCCGACCGATGACGTATTCGGTGTGGTTCGTGGCACGCCACTGGGAGAAGTCGTGGTTGCCCGGCCGCATGGTCGCAAAGACCCAGTTCGCGCTGATGGCCTCCCCGAAGTAGTAATCGGCGATGTCCAGAGAGGGCTCCCTGTCCTCCTTGAACGGCAGGACGACGAACCCTCGGTGCCAGATCGGGAAGACCTCCCCGGGCGCGGGGTAGCGATCCACCTTGTCGAGTTGCGTGGGGTTCGAGACGGCCAGCCGCCCGTCATGCGACAACGTGACGGCGCAGCCGAACTTGCTCTTGCCCGTGAACCGCCACAGGTTGTCGGGGCCGGCCGTCCCCTTGCCGCCTTCGGGGATCGTCACATATCGCGACAGTTCGCCCAACCGGCCATGCAGATGGCTGCCGCTGACCGCCATGGAGTCGTCCCCGTCCCACGCGATGCCGGAGCAGATGACCCGCTCGGCGCCGAACCGCGGCGGCGTGCTCGTCCAGTCCACCCTTCGGGCCAGGATCGTCGAGTTGTTGCGGGAGTAGAAGATCTCCGACCCGAAGGGGCTCTGTCGGTAGAAGCCCGAAAGCAGAAGCGATTCCGGCCCATCCCTCCCCGTCGGCGCCTCGGCACGGACGCTGCCGTCAGATCGGCATAGGACCAGCCGCCGGCCGACCCCGGAAATGTTCTCCTGCGCCTGTGCAGCGGGCGCGGCGGTGCAGGAATACAGCAGCCATCCCCCGTCGTCGGAGACATCAATGTGAGCGACCTCGTAGTCCCTCTCGGTCCCGCCTATGGGCGCGGGCCGGTACTCGCTGATCGGCGAGCGGTAGATGCCCGGCAGGTGCCTGTGGAAGGTCTTCTTGCCTTCCACGACCTGTTCGCCCAGATAGTAGTAGATGACCCCATCGGGCGCGGCCGTGCGGCTTCCGGCGATGACCGTATCCCGCTTCAGCCACGTCGGCCTGTCGGTCGCGGCCTTTGTTGGGGGGCTTGTGTTCGCCGCTCGCTCCTGCGCCAAGACGGACATGACCACCGACAGGATCCCTGCGGCCGCACAGAGCCACTTCTCCATTGGACTCTCCTCAAGGCGTCAACCTGTGCTGGTCCAGTGATTTCCGGCCGCACATATCCCGGAAAGATTGGGGGTCTTGCCGACACGAAACCGCATGGTAAGCTCTGCCCTCAGCCAAGCCAACCAGTTCTTGGAGGCCTACCCTTGCCCGATCAGTCTTTGCAGGACATCCCACCGCACTGTCGACTGGGCCAGCACGCACGGCATTGTTCTTCTGTGCGAAGCCCGGCAACCCCTACAATTGGCGACAGCAG
>CAYWTX010000267.1:0-4777 GCA_964461295.1 uncultured Planctomycetaceae bacterium
GGAGTTTTTCGGCACCCGGCAGCACGGCCTGCCGGAGCTGAAGGTGGCGAACCTGGTGGATGATCTGGATCTGCTGCGCCAGGCGCGGCGGGATGCGCAGATCATCGTGGGCGAGGACCCGGGGCTGAACGCCCCGCACCACCAGCAGCTTCGACGCGAGGTGCTGAAGGCGTACGCCGGAAGGCTGGACCTGCTGAACGGCGCATGAATCCGGAGAAACTGGGTATCCACGTGACTCAACCTGGGCGGACTGGCGACGTGGCACGGGCGTCTCGCCCGTGTGTGGCATGGGCATCTTGCCCATGCGTCCCATGGGCGTCCCGCCCATGGCCGGACACGGGCAAGATGCCCGTGAGGCGCACGGCCGGGACGCCCGTGCCACGCATGGGCGAGACGCCCATGCCACCCCGGAGCCCCGGTTGAGTCAAGTGGATACCCAGTTTCGGTGATGGGGGACAAGGCAGCCGCAACCCGGACAGTTGCCCCACCTGGACCTGAAAGGGCGAAGGAAACCGTTGTCCGGGCGGGGAGTTCTTGCGCCCTTTCAGGGCTTGTTGCTTTGGGACATCCATTCCCAGGGCGCTGCCCTGGGCTGCCATATCTAAGCCCTTCAGGCTGAAGAGCGGACACCGGCTCACCTGGCAAGCGGGCAAAGCGATACTGTTCTTCGTTTGCCGTGTCTTGAGCGGCGCCCCAATCCCCAGAATCGCTGTAACGTGGCTACAGTGTCCCGAAAGACGCCATGTTCCCCGCGCCGTCGTACGCGACCTGGCCGTCGCGGCGAATCAGTCAAATCCGTACGTTCCGCGTCCGCCGCGCGGCGCGCCCGCGGCCGTTTGCCGTTGGCCCACCGACAGCGTCCATCGCGGTGTTTCCTTTCTGTGTCCATCCGACACACAGGGACACATGGGGACGCTACCCGGTTTCTGTCCTTTACTCTTCGAAACTAGGGCGCGTCCCTCGTCCCCAAGATCGAATCTTCGTGTACATCCAGACCCACGTAACGGTAGACTCCTGCATGACCTGCTCCTTCTCAATGTGGCTCTGCCTCTGACCGGCGACACGCTGGCCAAAGCGTAACCCACGGCCTTGAGACTGGGGCAGGTCAATCCATTATGTTTGAGTCCTCGACGCCCCTGCGGGGCTAGGATACCGGTCAGTTTGGTTTAAGAGAATGCCGATGACGGAAGAATGCACGTGTTGCGCGGCCGATCGCGCGGCCGAGGTCGCTGGCGGGCGGCGGTTGCGGTTCGGCAAGAACTGGCAGCGGTTCCTGTCGGTGCTGGGCGGGTATCCGTACGAGGTGGCGAGGCCGGAGGCGGTTTTCGATTTCTGCCGGGCGCGCGGCTTGGAGTTGGTGAAGCTGCGAACGGTGAAGGGGCACTCGAACAACGAGTTCACGTTCCGCAAGATTTCGGGCGCGCCCGCGGGGCGTGAGCAGGCGAGATGAGTCAAACGCCGGGACAATTCGACGATTCCATCGCCAGGCAGATCCTGGAGGGCAAGGCCACCTTCTGGGTGCAGAACCGCGGGAAGATCGACTTCGTGCTCTGGCGTCTCCGGCGGCGCGTCCGCAAGGCGAAGACGGCCTGCGAGGTGGGGATCGGCGAAGGGTATCTATTGGCGAAGCTGGCGGAGGCGGGAGTGGGCGTCACCGGCGTGGACATTTCCGGCTACCTCGTGCGGACGCTGGGCGAGCGGTTCCGGCAGGGCGGGCTGCCGGTCACGCTCGTCGAGGGCAGCGCGGAGGCCGTGTCCATCCCCGACGATTCGCTGGACCTGATGTTCTGCCTGGACGTGCTGGAGCACATGCCCGGCGACGCGATGGAGCGAACGCTGGAGGCGGCCAGGGGCTGGCTCCGCGAGGGCGGGGCGCTCGTGGCCACGCTGCCCCTGGGCGAAGTGATGGCCGACAGCATGGTCTGCTGCCCCAAATGCGGACACGAGTTCCACCGGATGGGGCACCATCGGGCATTCGCGGACGTTGACGACGTGCGCCGGCTGCTGGAGGGCGGCTTCCGGATCGTGGCGATGGGGTTCGTGCCGCCCTCGCTGACAGGCAGCCGCCTGCTCGACCGCCTGGGCAACGCCGCTCTGCGCCGAGCGCGAAGGCTCCTGGGCTACAGGGCGAAGGACACTCTGTACATCGTGGCCGAGCCGGTGAAGAAGTAGGCGCAGCGCGAAGCGGGGATGCCCGTCTACAGGCCCAGCCGGTCTTTGTGCGTGAGGCGAAAGCGGATCTCATAGGCGCTGACCATGGAGGCATGCGCGACCACAGCCGCGACGGCGGCGCCGATGCCGCCCCAGCGCGGGACGAGGGCCGCGTTGAGGACGAGCACCATCACGGCGGCGCCGATATTCACCCCCGTGGTGAAGCGGTAATCCCTCACGGCGTTGAAGATCGGCAGGTAGAACGCCAGGTGGAGCAGCAGCACGGCCGCGGCCAGGAGGATCAGCAGGATCGTGCCCGCGCCCGCATACGCGGCCCCGTAGTAGAAGTGGAGCAGCGCCCAGCCGCCCGCGAACATCGCCGCCACCGGAGCCAGGGCAGCCAGGAAGATCTTCGGCCGCTTGGAGTTCAGGTAGGCCCGCATCTTCGCGGCGTCGGCGATGTGCTCGCTGACGAATGGCAGGAAGTACATGCTGAGGATCGCCACGAGCATGGCGATGCCTTTGAAGATCTGGCTGGCCAGGCTGTACACGCCGATATTGCGCATCGACACGCCGTTGGCCCGGAGCACGACGTTGTCGCCCCAACCGAAGATGAACACCGCCACCGCCCCCACGCTGATCCACGCCGCGAAGCGGAACATCTCGCGGTGGTGCGAGCGGTCCAACTTCCACGGGCGAAGGGCCGGGTCGCGCAGACAGCCGAGAGACACCAGCAGCACGGGCGCCAGCGCAACGGGGTACGTGAGGAACACGGTGCTGATGTTCAGCCTGTCGGCGGCGTGGAGCGCCAGCACGCAGCCCAGCATGGCCACGCCCCAGGCCAACTCCTGCACGGAGTTGCGCAGGCGCTGGCCCAGCGCCATCGCCAGCGAGTTGAGGAAGAACTTGACCGCCGCGGCCAGGAACGCCGCGCCCAGGCACACCAGCTCGACGGCGGTGATCTGCGCGTACCACGTCAGCCACGGCGCCAGCACGGCGGCAGCCACGACAAAGATGACTGAACCCGCGACCAGCCAGAGACACTGCACGGTGAACGTGGCCGCGATGCAACCGGTGCGGGCACGCTCCTGGCTGCCGAAGACGATGAACGGCGACTGGGCCGCCGAAAGCAGCATCGCCAGGAAGAAGAACATCTCCGTCTTCGCCAGCGAGTAGGAGCCGAACGCGGCCGGGGCAAGACACTTGGCGATCACCAGCGGGGCGACCATCGCCAGGGTCTGGCCGACGGCGGACAGCAGGCCGAACTGGAGCAGCGACCTGCCTTGACTGAGTTCGCTCTTGATCCTGCCGAGCATGCCCTGGCTTCCTTCCGCAGTGCGGGACTATTCTATCCGTACGCGCCGCGGGCGGGAATCGGCTAATTCCCGTGGCGCAGGCGGACGAAGAAACTGTAATAATGCAGGCTCGGCGCGGCGGGCGACGAACAGCTTGCGCACGCGCGGAGGCTCCTCCGGGCGGCGCGGCACAGGGATTCTTCCATGAAACTGGCTGTGATCGGTTCGGGATATGTCGGCCTGGTGGCCGGCGCGTGCTTCAGCAGCACCGGCAACGACGTGATCCTGGTGGACATCGACCAGGCCCGCGTGGACATGCTCCGCGCGGGGCGCCTGCCCATCTACGAGCCCGGCCTCCAGGAGCTGGTGGACCGCAACGTGGCCGAGGGACGGCTGTCGTTCACGATCGACGTGGCGGCGGCCGTGGCCGCGGCCGAGGTCGTCGTGCTCGCCGTGGGCACGCCCGCCGCCCCCGACGGCTCGGTGGACACCCGCGGGCTGGACCTGGCGGCCGTGCAGGTCGCCGAGGGCCTGCGCCACTACGCCGTGATCGTCACCAAGAGCACCGTGCCGGTGGGCACCTGCGGGCGCCTGACGGAGATGATGTCCGCCCGCACGAAGATCCCGTTCGACTACGTGGCCAACCCGGAGTTCCTGAAGGAAGGGGCGGCCGTGAACGACTTCCTGAAGCCCGACCGGGTGATCATCGGCACGACGAGCCAGCGGGCACAGACGGTGATGCGGCACCTGTACGCGCCGTTCATGCGGCGGCGCGAGCGGCTGCTGGTGATGGACCCCGCCAGCGCGGAGTTGACCAAGTACGCCTGCAACGCCATGCTGGCCGCGAGGATCAGCTTCATGAACGAGATGGCCTCGCTCTGCGAGCACTTCGGGGCCAACGTGGACCTCGTCCGCCACGGCATGGGCATGGACAACCGCATCGGGCCGGAGTTCCTCTACCCCTCCATGGGCTACGGCGGGAGCTGCTTCCCGAAGGACGTCAAGGCCCTGATCAGCCTGGGCCGGCAGTGCGGCCGGCCCATTGAGGTCGTCGAGGCGGTGCACTCCGTGAATCGCCGCCAGCGCGAGAGGATGTTCGGGGTGATCGCCGAGCACTTCGGCGGCGACGTCCACGGGCGCAAACTGGGCGTGTGGGGCCTGGCGTTCAAGGCCGGCACCGACGACGTGCGCGAGAGCCCAGCCATCGACCTGGTTCGCGCCGCCGCGGCGGCGGGCGCCGCCATCGCCGTGCACGATCCCAAGGCGATGGACACGGCCCGCGCGGTGCTGGCCGACCTGCCCGTGACCTGGTGCCGGCACATGTACGACGC
>CAYWTX010000268.1:0-3021 GCA_964461295.1 uncultured Planctomycetaceae bacterium
TTGAGTATCTCCCTTATTCGCCGCAAGAGCGAATGCGGTTCCACTTCGTGTTCCAGAACGTGGACCATGAGCACGAGATCGTACGCAGGAAGATTCAGCGAAAGCAGGTTGTCCCAACTACCGGCATACACATGGTCCAGATGCTCCCGGGCAACCGATGCCTTCGCCTGGTCCAACTCCATGCCATCCGTTCGTTCGGCGTGAAAGCGTTCGCCCACCATTCTCGCGATCCCGCCGCATGCGCATCCGATCTCGAGGACGCCGCCGACGGGCTCGGCGACAAGAGGGGCCAGCAGGTTCGCGATCTTCTTTCCCTGCTTGCACTCCTGCGCATGCCGGTCCGGAAGACAAGCTGCCGCATTGGTGAGAAACTTGCGCCAGCCCCCGTGTCGCATCCCATAGAGAATGCCATAGTACTCCGTGTAGAACCTGGCGTATTGCTCCCGGGTCGGCGGCCCAGTGATGAACAGCAAACCGCAGTCCCGGCAGATGCTGTGCTCTATCGTCTGATAGAACATCGCCTCGCTGCACGCATGAACGACGTCCCTCGACCTGCATGCCGGGCACAAGACGACGTCCGGACCGCCGTCCGGCAAGGCGCCTTGGCTGTTCTCCTTTGAGGTGGACGCCGTTTCCATGCCGATCACGTCCTCACGAAGTCAGTTCGTTTGTTGAGGATGGCATCGCAGACGAAGTCGAGGTGTTCGATGCGCCCGGGCAGCAGGTCGTCGAACGACCGGATCTTGTAGCCGATGCAGTTGAGGAACCCGTCCTCGCGAAGCAGCGGCAGGTCGTGCTGGTACTTGAAGTACCTCACGTGGACGTACTTCAGGGCGAGTTCCTTCATCTCCTCGGTGTACCGCGAGGGCAACTGGTCCGCCCGCGAAAGCAGTTGCCGGTACTCCTCGATGCTGTTGGGGTCGAAGGTGAATCCCTTGCCGCGGTAATGGGCCATCGAAACGGGAATGACGGGCTTGCCCAGGGCGGCCATTTCAAGGCCCGCCGTCGAAGTGTGGCTGATGCCCACGTCCATCGCCTTCATGAGGCTCTGCGGGTTGATCTTCGCGCCCGCGTCGAGCACAGTGACGTTGGCAGGCAATGGGCAATAGGCTTTGCGGATCTCCTCGCCGACGAACATCTTCGTTCCCCGCATGACTTCCGCGGGGTGCGGCTTGACGACCAGGTGAAGCTTGTCCGGATGCATCGAGACGATGTCGATGCTCTTGGAGACCCACTCCATGGTGTTGGCGAAGATCAAGTCGCGCCCCACGGCGGCGGCGTCCCAGACAAGATTGCTCACCAGCAGCAGGGCCGTCTTGCCGGCGGGCACGCCGAGGTCCGCCCTCAACTCCGCCGCAACCTCCGGCCGAGCAAGGGAGAACTTCGCGGCTTCGTTCTTGAATGTTTCGCGATCGGCCACGTATTCAACCGCCTGCCGGCGCTGCTCGTCCGTCAGCGGACGGTTCTTCCACGTCCGCTCCCAGGGGCCCGAGATGTCGCTGCTGTTGGGGCTGACGTCCCAGTTGAACTGGTAGCGGTCGACGCCTGTCTGGCGATCGTAGACCGCGACAGGAACCCCGTGCTTCTTGAAGGCTTCCAGGGCCGGCTCGAACGAACTGTAGATTCCGTGGCTCAGCATCGCCGCGTGGATGCCGCCTTCGCGGCAGGCCTGCTCGGCAATGTGCCTGCTCACCATGGCCGTCACCATGTAGCCGCGCAGCACGTCCTGCTCGGCCCTGCTATTGCCCAGCAGGCCGAGGCGAAAATGCCGCATGGCGACCATCAGAGCGGGCCGGCCGATGGGAATGCCCTCTTCCTCGTAGTGCAGCACGTCGCCCAGGTCCACCACTTCCGCCCGCTGCCGGAAGGCCTCGCGCTGCTCGGCGCTGACGAATTCGCTCACCCAGCGCACTTTGATCGGAAGCGGGGCCAGCATCTTTCGCGCGTGGGCGATGCAGTTCCTGCAAAACGCCGCCTGGCTTTCGGCAACCACGTCGGCCGTCGTCATTTCGCATAGGGGAAGGGCCGCGTCGTCGAAGATCACTTCGACCTTCGCCCCGCGGCCCGCCAAGGCCATGCTCAGGCAGAGCTCGAAGTTGGTCAGGAACATCCGCCCGATCATCGGAAGGTGTACGAGCCTGGGACCATCAGGCGCGCCCGCGAATCGGGCCAGGTCGGCCGACCGCCGGGCCAGCTTCCGCCAATCGCTCAATCGCCGACGTTCCAGCCAGTTCTTGTACACCTTGCGGATGGGTTTCCTGAGGGGGCCCAGGAACGCATACTTCGACTTCATTCGGTCCTTCCTTCCCAGACGCTTGCCTCAGAGCTTGTGAAAGAATCGAGACTCCCGGCTTGCCCCACGCAGGAGGCTTTCTGTCGCCCCTCCGGGGCTCTTGTCTTTACTTCATGTTTTCCGGTGGCTTACGCCCAATACGGTTCAGTTAGAAGACCCGAAGGCAAGAAAGGGCTCAGAGTTTGTGGAAGAATTGGATCTCGCAGGTTTGTCCGCGCTGGACGCTTTCTGTCGCCCCTTCGGGGCTCCATGCTTAATTGCTTGTGTACCGGGGGCTTACGCCCCCGGCTAAACCCTGATCGCCCCTTCCGGGCGAAGAGGGACAAGGCCGCTTCCGCGATTCTTTCACAAACTCTCAATGCTCGAAGCCGTTCTGAGCCGGAAGAACAGACAACGGTTCGCGCCGCTACGGGGTTTCTCGGACACTGTGGCACCATTATTGCCGTTTTCTTCAGCCCAACGGGCTGATGGAGTAAAGCCCAGGGCAACGCCCTGGGTGCCAGAACATCAATGAACAAGCCCTGTAAGGGCGGCAGAACCGCACCGAACCATTTCTTTCGCCCTTCCAGCCCAACGGGCTGATGGAATAAAGCCCAGGGCAACGCCCTTGTTGTACTACACAAGTCCCGGATCGGCGTAGCGGTAGCGAAGCGGCCCTATGGAGTGCCGCGTACCGCCCATGAAGAGCGCGGGGTGCCGTGGGCTGCGAATGCCTTTAGGCTGAAGCA
>CAYWTX010000269.1:0-36768 GCA_964461295.1 uncultured Planctomycetaceae bacterium
TTGGCAATGGGCAATAGGCCGTTGATCGCGACCTGCGTCTTGAGCGCAGTCCTCGCCGGCTGCGATCCGAGCGGTCCCAGCGAGGACTACTCGATGCAGGGGATGTACAAGAGGATGGTCGGGACGAGCCCCAAGCAGGAAGTGGCGATGGCGTTCGACCCCAACGACGCCGACAATCGGCGCGTGGGGATCACGAAGCTGTCGTCGCGCGACTATGGGCTGAAGGAGCCGTACCTGAAGGGCTACGCGGCGATCCTGCGGAACGACCAGGAGCCGCTGGTGCGTTCGGTGGCTGCGCGGGCGCTGGGCAAGGCGAAGGACCCGGCATACCTGATGGACGTCGTGCGCGCCTTGAACGACAAGGACACGGGCGTGCGGGTGGATGCGGCCGTCGCGCTGGACAGCCTGACGGGCGAGGCGGCGGTCGAGTCGCTGCGGGTGCACGCGGGGGAGGACCCGGCCGAGGACGTGCGCGGGCATTGCGCCAAGGCGCTGCGGCACTACGCGCGGGCGGCGGTGTACGAGACGTTGGTGGGGTGCCTGCGGGACAAGTCGTTCACGGTTCGCTACCAGGCGCACGGTTCGCTGGTGGAGATGACCGGGCTGGACGGCGGGTACGACCCAGACGGCTGGACGGGGCTGACGAGCGGGAAGCCCCCGCGGGAGGGCGCGACGAGCCGCCCGTGGTGGGACTGGATGGGGACATCGAAGGAAGCGGGTTCAGCGAAGAACTCACAGATCCCGGGCGAGCCGGCCCGGCCGACGACGAATGGGGATGGCGCCGCGAAGACGGCGACCCCGCAGCTTGGGCCGACGAGCCGCCCATGGTGGGACTGGATGGGCGTGACGGAGAAGAAGCACTGATGCGGGCGCTGATCTACGACGGACACGTGCGGCTGAAGGAGAACTGGCCCGATCCGCATCCGGGTCGTGACGAGGCGTTGGTGGCGGTTCACAAGGCGGGGATTTGCGCGACGGACCTGGAAGTGGCCCGCGGGTACATGGGGTTCCGGGGCGTGATGGGGCACGAGTTCGTCGGCGAGGTGGCGGCTGGGCCGAGGCGGTGGAAGGGCCATCGCGTGGTGGGGGAGATCAACTGCGTGTGCGGGCGGTGCCGCATGTGCCGGGGGGGCCTGGCCAATCATTGCCTTCGGCGGACGGTGCTGGGGATCAGCGGGCGCGACGGTTGCTTCGCGGAGTTCCTGGCCGTGCCGCTGCGGAACCTGCACGAGGTGCCCGACAGCGTCAGCGACGAGGCGGCGACGTTCGTGGAGCCGCTGGCCGCGGCGCTCCAGATCGTGCGGCAGGTGAAGCTGGGATCGCGCGACAGCGTCGTGGTGCTGGGCGACGGGCGGCTGGGGCAGCTCATCGCGCGCGTGCTGAAGGGCCGGCGGCTGGGCAAACTGGTGATGGTGGGCCGGCACGCGGCGAAGCTGGAGGCGGCCGAGAAGCAGGGCGTGCAGGCCGTGGCGGCGGAGGACTTCGTGGCGGCGCAGGACGCCGACGTCGTGGTGGACGCGACGGGGCGTTCCGCCGGGCTGGAGCTGGCGATGCGAGCGGTTCGCCCGCGGGGAACCATCGTGCTGAAGAGCACGTACGCGAAGGGGGATGGGATCAATCTCTCGCCGCTGGTGGTGAACGAGATCACGCTGATGGGTTCGCGATGCGGGCCGTTCGAGGACGCCATCGCGGCGCTGGCGAGCCGGGAGGTGGACGTGGCGACGCTGGTCAGCGCGGAATTCCCGCTCAGCGAGGGCACGGCGGCGTTGGCGGCGGCCGGCGAGGGCGACAAGTTCAAGGTGCTGCTGGATGCGCGGCGATGAACCGGGGGCTTTCGGGCTGGTCGGCCTGCCCGGCGGGCGGCGGGTGGGGCGGTTGGCCGCACTCGATGCGATTCCGGGCATTCTGCACGCGGTGACGACGCGGCAGGGGTTCGACGTCGTGCGGGCGCGGCAAGACCGGGCCGCCGGCGCGGCCGCGGCGGCCGAGGCGATGGGCACGATGGGCGCGGCGTTCTGCGAGCAGGTTCACGGCAACGCTGTCCTGGCGGTGGATCGGCCTGGCCTGGCCGGCAGGGCCGATGGCTTGGTGACGGCGACGGGGGGCCTGGCGCTGTGTGCGTTCAGCGCGGATTGCCCGCTGATCCTGGCCGCCGACGCGGACGGCTCGGCGGTGGGCGTGGCGCACGCATCGTGGCGCGGCACGGTGGCGGCCGTCGCCGGCAAGCTCATCGCGAAGATGGCGGGCGAGTTGGGCTGCCGTCCCGAGCGGATCGTGGCGGCGATCTGTCCCTCGGCTGGGCCGTGCTGCTACGAGGTGGG
Source organism: uncultured Planctomycetaceae bacterium (assembly GCA_964461295.1). Lineage (GTDB taxonomy): Bacteria > Planctomycetota > Phycisphaerae > SM23-33 > SM23-33 > CAYWTX01. The sequence goes on from CAYWTX010000269.1 coordinate 2,322, forward strand.
CGAGGACGTTCGCGCGGCCGCGGCTGCGGCGTTGGGGCCAGAGGCGGAGGGGTTCGTGCGGCCCAGCGGGGCGGGGAAGTACCACTTCGACCTGTGGGCGGCGAACCGGGCGCAGCTCGTTGCGGCGGGCGTGCGGGAGGCGAATCTGCACGTGGCGGGCGTGTGCACGATATGCCGCAACGACCTGTTCCCGAGCTATCGGGCCGAGGGGGAGACGGCGGGGCGGTTCGTTGCGGGGGTTGCGATCAAACGCTCAATCCCAGGAGAGGGATTCCAGATGCAAGATAGGCTGACGTACAATCGAATCCTCCATCCCCAGGGGGGTTGTTCCGGGAGCTTGTGAAAGAACTGGAGCTCGCGGGTCGGCCTTTCGGTTCGGAGTTCCCGGTTCCGAGTTTGGGCTTCGCAACGTAAGCTACTGTCCATGGACGCGTTGATCTTCGACTTCGACGGCGTGGTGGTGAACTCCGAGCCCATTCACTGCAAGTGCTTCCAGGCAACGCTGTGGACCGTGGGCGTGAACCTGACCGAAGAGGACTACTACGCCAAGTACCTGGGCTACGACGACCACGATTGCTTCCTCGTGGCCGCACGGGATTCGGGCCTGCCGCTGACGGAGCCGCAGATCGCCGCCCTCACGGCCGCCAAGACGCGCCTGGTGCTGGCGGAGTACCGATCGTCGGTGCAGGTTCTGCCGGGGGTCGCCGAGCTCATTCGCACCGCCGCCGCCGCGGGCGTGCCCGTCGGCGTCTGCTCGGGCGCTCTGCGCGAGGAGATCGAGCTCGCCGCGAGGGCCTTAGGCCTGCTGGATTGCTTCCGTACGATCGTGGCCGCCAGGGACGTGCGCCACGGCAAGCCCGATCCCGAGGGGTACGCTCTGGCGATGCGGCGCCTCTCGGCCGCGGCCGTCCGCCCGCTGGACCCCGCCCGCTGCCTCGCCATCGAGGACTCCCCCGCCGGCATCGACGCCGCCCACGGCGCGGGCATGAGAGTCCTGGCCGTCACCAACTCCTATCCCGCGGGGCAGCTCGTCGCGGCGGAGCGCGTGGTTGCGTCGCTCGCCGATGTCACCCTCGCCGACGTGCGGACGCTGTGTGACCCCTGATCCGCCAAGGGCGACTTGCGCAGTCCTCCATGGGCCTTCGGCTCACACCGGGCTGTAGGGAAGCGTTTCGGGGCGCCGCGGCCGCGACGTCCGCAACCGTGCCTTCCGGACGTCGACCGAGACCCCGAGGGGGCCGGCCCGTCCGCGAACAGCGAAGTCCATGCTGAAGACCCGCGGACCCTTCGTCCCAGCCACCGAATCCCGCGATGCCCACAGGTCGCGTTCTTTGTCGCTCGTTGTCGCGTGCAGGCGGTTACAATGGCTCCGCCTCGTGGGCAACGCTAACCTGCCCGAGCGAAGCAGGACGACGAAATGACGCGATCTTCCGCCCAGGCCGGCAGAGACGGCGCGCTGGATCCGCTCCGCCAGGAGATGCGCGCGTACTACGATGCCCTCCGCTACGACCGCTTCGAACAGAACCCAGGCGCCGTCCGCCGCCGCGACGAAATCCGCCAGGCCATGGACCGCTTCGCCGCCGCCAATCCCCATGCTGCCGCCTGGACGCTCAAGGCCCAACTGCACCACGAAATCGCCGAGCGATTCGAGCCCGTCCTCTTCCCCCACAGCCCGTTCTTCCGGGAGATGGGCCTGCGGCCATCCGAGAACTGGGGCACTCTCGCGAGGAACCACGTCGCCAACTGGGTGCACGCCAAGCGGCGTGCCCTGGTCGAGGACCATCCGCGGGCCCGCAACGTGCGTGCCCTGGGCTTCGACAACGGCGGCCTGGCCATCGCCCACCCGAGCATCTTCGACTCCGACCACCACTGCCTGGGCTACACAAGGCTGTTGCGCCTCGGCATCGACGGAATCGAGGTCCGCCCGTGGGCGGAGATCGACAACCGCACTGGACTGGAGATCGCATGGGAATGACGAAGTTGAGCGCCCAGTTCGGGATCGCCCCCGACGGCGACTGGGTGCGGCGCCACAACGAGCAGGCCCGCGAGGTCGTCGCCGCGTGGCGGGCCGACCGCCCCAGCCGCGTGCCGCTGCTTTGCGACGATTCGTTCATCCAGCACGGCCTGTGGGCGGGCGAGGTCGGCCTGGACTACCTTCCCTACTACGCCGACCCCGACGAGATGCTCCGCGTGCAACTCGAGGCCGCCCGACGCCGCCGCGAGCTGCCCATCTACGACCTGGCGCTGGCCCAGCCGCCCGAAAGCTGGCCCATCACCGTCGACTTCTGGCCCGTGCCCGCGCCCGGCTGGCTCGGTTGCGAGCTGAGCTTCCGCCACGACGCCTGCCCCAACCATCGCCCACTGGACCTGTCGCGCGACGCCGCCGGCGCCATGCCCATGCCCGACCCGCGCACCGGCGGCCTGCTCGCCACCCTCGCCGACTTCCGCCGCCGAATCCGCCAGCGCTGCCAGGCCGGCCTGACCTTCCTTGGCCGGCCGGTCGGGCCGGTGCGTTCCGGCGTCGACCACGCCGGCGTGTTCGCGATGGCCCTGGACGTGCGCGGACCGGACATCATGGCCGACATGTACGATGAACCCGACTTCGCCGCACGCTTCCTGCTCAAGATGGCCGAGTGGTGCGACGCATTGGAGACCGCATGGAGAGAGGCCCAGCCCGCCAATCGCCCCTACTTCCGCAACACCGATCACGGCATCGACATGCTGTCGGGCGAGATGTACGAGCGGTTCCTGTTGCCGGTGATTCTGGAGATGAACCGTCGGCGCGGCACGCCGCTGCCCAGCGGCCTGCACCACTGCGGACGCGGACAGCACCTTCTGCCGGTGATCGGCAAGCACTTCCCGCTCCAACGGTTGGACGACCTGACGTTCCCGCTGATCGACGTGGCCCGTGCCCGCCGCGACGTCGGCCCCGAGGTGTGGGTGAAGGTCGTCATCGAGGACGCCATCGTCCGTTTCGGCCCCGCCGAGCGAATCCGCCAGACGGTCCGCGACCTGATGGCCAGCGGCGCCAAGGGCCGCGGCCGACTCGCCCTCAGCGTGGGCGACATGCTCGCCGGCACGCCGCTGGAACACCGTGTTGCGCTCTACGAGGCCGTGAAGGAATTCGGCGGGTACTGAGTGAGAGTTTGTGAAAGAATCGGATCTCGCGGGTCTGCCCGCGATGGAAGCTTTCTGCCTCCCCTTCAGGGCTTCTCTCCTAATCCATTGTACACCTGTGGCTTACGACACAGGCCGAATCCTGACCGCCCCCTCGGGGCGAAGAGGGACGAGGCCGCTTCCTCAGTTCCTTCACCAACTCTCAGTACAGCGGCTTGAACACGATCCGGTCGACGATGACTCCCGGCTCGCGGCGGCGGAAGCGAACCGTCACGTCGGCCGGCTCTTCGAGCGCGAAGCGCATCACGCGTTGCGCCGCGGCAAGTCTGCCGTACGCGTTGTGCCACAGGTTCCACGTGTGGCTGCCCACGTCCAGCGCGATCGAATCGTGGTCGCCGTCCGAGCAGAACATGTACACGTCGACCTCGTATCCCCCGGGCGGGAGGTGGGTCTTCGTCTCGGCCTGGTCGGTCTCGGCCTCGAATCGCACGCCCTTGCCGCCCGACGCGCCGAGCAGCCCGGCCACCTGCGCGCCCTTCAGCGTGAAACTCTCGGCTTCGATCTCGACCGCCTTGCGGGTGACGGCGACCCGCTGCGCCGGCGCGGCGGCGGGCTTGCGCCGCTGCTGGAGCATCCAGTCGTACAACGCGGGCGTGTTGTACGCGGCCGTCCAGCAATCGTGGCTTGCCTCGGGGTACACAGTGAACTTCACCTTCCCGCCGAACTGGCGCAAGCCGATCACCATGTCCTGGGATTCCTGGAGCGGCACGGCGTTGTCGCGCGCCCCGTGGAACACCCAGGCCGGCACGTGCGCGATCGACGGCACCTGGCGGACCGATCCGCCGCCGCACATCGGCGCGATCGCGGCGAAGCGGTTGGGGCACGCGGCCGCCAGGGCCCACGTGCCGTAGCCGCCCATGCTCAGGCCGGTGACGCAGATCCGGTCACGGTCGACGCGGTAGCGGGCCGCGACGTCGTCCAGCAGGGCGATCAGCACGTCGTTGTCCCAGCCCTGGTCCAGCGGGCACTGCGGGGCGACCAGGATGAACGGGAACTGCTTGCCCGCGGCCAGGAGCTTGGGCAGGCCTTCCTTCTTGACCATCTGGACGTTGTCGCCGCGTTCCCCGGCCCCGTGCAGGAACAGCACCAGCGGCCAGTCGCGCTTGTCCTTGTCGTAGTCGGCCGGGAGGAAGAGCAGGTAGTCGGCCTTGATCGACTTGGTGATCTTCGTCTGGAGCGTCTCGGCCTGGAGGTCGCCGACGGGCGGAACGGGTTGCGGGCAACCGGCCAGTGAGAGGACGCCGGCGGCGGACGTGGCGGCAACAAAGGCGAGCAAGTTGCGCATGTCTGGTCTCCGGAGGTGTGCGGGGAGTGTACCCGGCGAGGGGGGGCGTGTCCATCATCGAAGGTGGGTCTCGTCGCGCGGGATCGCCCCAGCCCAGGGCTGCTTTCTCGTAGCGTCTAACCGACGCGCCGTCGGTCAAACCGGCCCCAACCGCATCCAGCCCCCCGTGGGGCGTCAACGCCGAATCAGAAGCGGTTTGACCGATCCCGCATCGGTCAAACGAGAGTAAGGGTCCGTCACGAAATAACCTGAGCAAGCCAGTCTTGGTGGCACAGCTTTCCAAGCTGTGCAGCACAGGTCGGAGACCTGTGCCACCTGGGAAACGTGAACAAGTTATTTCGTGACGGCGCCTAAGGCGGTCCCGGCGCGACCGCGGGATCGTGGGCAGGACGAAGATTCGGCGCGGAGACAATCCTCGCACTACTTCGCCGCTCGGATGAACGCCTCCACCTTGGCCATGTCCTTGATGCCGGGGGAGCTTTCCACGCCGCTGGCGACGTCCACCGCCCACGGCTGCACGATTCGGATGGCCTCGGCGACGCAGGATGCGTCCAGCCCGCCGGCGAGGATGATCGGGCCGAGGGCGTCGAGCTTGCCCGCCGCGCGAGCGTCGGCGACCAGTTGCCAGTTGAACCGCTTTCCGGTGCCGCCGGCGGCGCGGGGGTCGTAGGCGTCGAGCAGGACAACCGGGGACCCGATGCCTGGGACCGGGGGCCGAGGCGAACCCGGAACCGGGGCGGACTTACAGAGCCGGGCCGTGTCGGCCCGGTCGCCACCAAAGAGGGACCGCGCCCGATCGCTCCACTCCGCCGCCTCCTCGAGCGTCCGCTCATCTCGCACGCGGAACGCCTTGATGCACGGGCGAGCGATTTGGGCGGCCAGTTCCGGCGGTTCGTCGCCGTGCAGTTGCACCAGGTCGATACCGGTCTGCTCGATGGCGTCGTTGATTTCGTCGGCCGGGGAATCGACGAACACGCCGACGGCAGCGGCGCCGGGCGGCAGGGCGGCGACGACGGCGGCGGCCTGCTCGAGCGTGACCTGGCGCGGGCTTGGGGCGAAGACCAGGCCGATCATGTGGGCGCCCAGTTCGGCGACCCGCACGGCGTCGGCGGGGTCGCGCAGCCCTTCAATCTTCACTACCACACGGTGGGGCATGTTGAGAGTTACCTTCGCCCGTGAATGAACCAGTGCATCAGCAAACCGGCGGCGGCGTCGCGAAGGGTCTGCGTGCCGGTGCGCGAACCGGCCAGGGAGTCAAAGCGAGCGCGAGCATCGTTCAGGCGATTCTCGACAGCCTTAAGCCACTCAGTGCAGGCGGATTCGTCGGTCGGCAGTTCGATCTGCCCGCGGATTTCCAGGTTCGCCAGCAGCGCCACTAGTGCGGCCTGTGCGGGGTGGGCGTAGGTTTCGTGGTACACCGTTCTGCCCTGCGCGAAGTCCACGCCGGCGGGCGAGAACATGTGCCCTTTGCCCAACGCTGTGGCCTTGCCGTCGGGAATGTTGACGGCCTGGCGCTGGGCCTTGAGCGTCTTGAGCCAGTCGGCCAGGGGCGGACGCTTGTCGTCGTCGCCCAGCGAATCCCAGAGGCTCGCGGCGATATCGTCCGCCGTGATCCGCCGCTGACTGCCGGTTCGCTGCACCTGTTTCTGCACCTCGACAATCCGCACCTGCCGGTAGTGCGCGGCGGTTTCCAGGTACAGTTCATCCAGTATCCGCTCCCGCTCTTGCGGATCGGTCACGCCGATCATCTCCAACACCGCATCGTCGAGGGCGCGGCGATCGGGCCGGAGGAGTTCATCGCACAAGCCCACGGGTCGCTGGGCGAGTTGCTTGACGTGCTCCACGGTGTGGCAGTGCATGAACTCGATCTCGACCAGCGGCTGCGTCGGGCGGGCCTGCATCCGGCCGAAGGCGGCAAGGATTCGTCCGGCAACTGCCTCTGACACGCCCCGGACATCCGGAACTTCCAGAAGGTTCACGTCGACTACTTCCGTCTTGAGGTTCCCCTCTGTTCCGGCATATCGGCCGTAGTAAGTCTTGAACAGGGCTATAGGGGTGCTGTTTAGAACGGCCGGAAGCAAGATCGCTTCCCGCTCCGATAGGCCCGCAGCATCGATATAGAAGAGGTTGTGATTGCAGACAAGTCCCTGCACGTTCGCGGGGACCACATGCCGGTATTGTTGTGCCATCGGCCAGAAAGCTGTGCCCGTCCTCACGCCCGTCAAGTCATACCACAGCGGCCGTGAGGCGCACGTGGACCGTTGGGGCACGGGCACGGGCTTGGATTTCCTGGAGTCGAAGGTTTGTTTGGCCCCCCAGCGGATGTATTTGGCGACGTAGGTTCCGGCCAGATCCCTTAACCCTTTGTTGACCCAGAGCACCACGCGGTCGGTGTCGGCTGGGCGGACCACTGGGCGGTCCACCTGCATGAGACTGTGTACCTCGGGGCGGAGGTACGCGGTCTCGATGGGGTGGAGCGTGTTGTCGCCGGCGCGGACGATGCGGACCTTCCCGCTCTGAACTTGGTTGAGTTTGGCCGGGGTAAGTAGGCAGACGTTGTTCCACGCCAGGCCCTTGCGGACTTCGGCCAGGACTTCCTCCGTCACATCGCGCGGCATGAAGAACGCGTCGCAACCGCTCTTGATGCCGAAACGAATGTCGGCGATCTCTCCGAGTTTGGCAAACCGCCGGCCGTAGTCGCGCATGATGCGGAAGTAAATGTCGGGCGCGCGCAGGAATCGCCCCCACTTGCCGGCCACATAATGGTCGGCGTGCCCGTTCCAGTCCCTAACGGCCTGCTCGTGTGAGGAGCGGGCGTCTTGTCCATGGGCTGCTTGTCCCGCGGAACCGTCCTCGTCCTCTTCTTCCGCGGGCGGGACCTCCTCGCCGCTCTTTGCCAGCAACTTGCCGGCCTGTACGCCTTCTTCCCATAGGCGTGTTTGGGGCACGACGATAATGCGGAGGTAGTCATCCTTGAAACCATCGGATGTTTCGACTAACCCGCGAAGGCGTTCGGCCGCGTCCTGTCGAGCCGCTTCGTCGCTTGCGGCACGCTCGCCCAGGATGTCGGCCAGGGGTTTCTGCAACCGAACGAATCGCACGAGGTTGGCGTCACGAACTTGTTTGTCGGAACAGGATTGGAGGATCGTGGCGGCCGTCTTGACGCGGGCGTCGGAGAACCAAGGCTCATCCACGCTTTCGAGGACGGCGATCAACTTGAAGTTCCGGAGAATCCAGCCCTGGAGGGCGAAGCCGTATTCCACGTCCAACCAGCTTGACGAGGTGAGGAACCCGAAGTAGCCGCCTTCTCTAAGGAACTTGGCCGCCACGGGCCAGAAGTAGCAATGCAGATCGGCCCGGCCGGACAGCCTCAACCCAGGCCAGAGATGAGCCAGTAGCTCCTGGAAGAACTCCTTGGTGTTCTTTCGGCGAGACTCGAAGACTTCCTTGGGTTCATCGCGGTTTCGCTTGAGTTGTGATCGTTTGTCGATCAGTTCCTGACGAACATACGGCGGATTGCCAATGACGGCGTCCAGTTCAGGCAGGGGCACGAGGCGCTTGGATCGTCCTTTCTCGCCGCGCGGGCCGGGGACGGCGCAGAATTCCGCGGGCGTTTCAGCGACCTCAAAGAAATTGCCCCGACGGATAAGGGGAAAGTTCTCTTCATCCGTAATCTGCCGGGCGGCCAGGTTCAGCGTCGCCAGATGCGCGGGAAACAAGGCGATGTCGCAACCGTAGATCTCGCGCAGCAATTCCTGGTGGTTCTTTTCGTGGTCCTGATGTCGCCCGCCCCCGCGCCCTTGGCCGCTCAGCCACGCCTTGCGGTGGTAGGCGCGAACCAGGAAGGAACCGGACCCGCAAGTGGGGTCGAGTACCGCGTCTCCAGCGCGGCGAATGCAGAAGGCGTTGATGACATCCACGATGTCCTGATGCGTGAAGAACTGGCCGAACTTCTGGCGTTCTTCCGGCGAGATGAGCTTCTGGAAGACGCCCCCGAGGATGTCGGATGGAACCTTGCGGAAATCATATTCGGCCAGGTTGACGAAGAAGCCCTTCCAGCCACGGCACGCTTGCGGACTGGCGAAGACGAGCGAGCCGGCCCAATCGTCCATGTCCGGGTAGAAGACAGGCTCGTAGTCGCCGGTGGCCTTGACCGCGGCCTCAAAAAACAGGCGAAAATGCTTGTAGATGAGGCTTGGCCCGAGTTTGGATGACGGCATCCTAAGCGGTTTGAGCATCTCCTGGAACTTCGCCTGGATGGCCTTGTAGAAGATGGCCCGGTTTGTAAACACGTAGCAGAGGGTGCGGGAGGCCCGGTCGAGCGCCTGCCGCCAGTTCTCCGGGTCGTCCGGATTGAACGTCCACTGCATCTCGGTTGTCATCCAGGCGCGGAGGCGATCGGCGAAGGCATGGTCCCGCGCGCACTCCATGACCAGGTATTCCCGCGTGCCGACGAGCGGCTCGTCGAGGTAGGTTTCCAGCGAATGGAGGAATATCTCGTCCGGCTTCCTGCCCCAATCAACAAGCGTGCCTTGAACGATCCGGGCAAACCTGGCAAACACCCTGGGCAGAAACTTGTCTCGAAGGCACGCCTTGACTTCGGGACGAGCCCACTCGTCGCGGTGCGCCAATCGGTAACCAACGTCATCCTGCAGGTCCCACCATTCGACCCGTCGGTCAATCATGTGCCGGTCATAGAGACGCCGGTCAAACAAGACGAGCGTATTGACATTCCAGGTGAAGAAATAATCGCACAGGATGTTGTCGGCCTTCTGGAACGCATCTTGTACCAGGGCTGGATCATAGGGGCTGCGGCCCTCGGCCGTGCCGGGCATCTTGACCTCGCCTGACAGAATAGGCGTGCGATGCTCGCGGTCAATGATTCGGAGGTCTTGTCGTTTGTTGGTTCCCCTGCCGTATGTTTCGATATGCGCTTCGGAGAAAGGCCACTCGGGATGTTGAGCGAAGAGGGCGTCAGCCCATGACTTCACCTCGGCACAGAAGGCGACCTCGTGTTGTCGATCTTCGCTTACCATCGGCCCTCTTGTCCTGCATATGATGGGATCGTCCTGCGGAGCGACGAAGTTCCCGCCGCAGCGTTGGCAATCGCCGAGATTATGCGACGCGGCCGCGCAGATAGCAAGCAAGGCGGGCTTCTCGACTTTCCTTCTTTCCTTCTGGCTCATCGTGCGGCAGAGAATGTTTCGCCGCGCGGCGAAAATAGCGGTTGACTCGACCGGGCGGGGTACGTAGCGTTTGGGCGGCGCGGAGGTTCCATGCTTGCGCATGGGAGGCGAAGGTGACAGCAGGTATGGCGAGCGGGTTCCAAAATGGGCCGGTGGAGCTGTTTGTCCCCGGGCGGTTGTGCCTTTTCGGCGAGCACAGCGACTGGGCGGCCGAGTACGGCCTGCACGCGGGCTACTGCATGGTGATCGGCACCGACCAGGGCCTGCGAGCCGAGGCGCGGGCCAGCGAGGAGTTTGTCGTCGAGACGGAGTTGCCGGACGGGCTGGGCCGGCCCAGCGGGCGGCGGCGCCGCATGAGTTGCCTGTGGAAGGCCGACACGCTCCTGGCCGCGGCCAAGGACGAGGAGGAGTTCTTCCGTTACTGCGCGGGCGTGGCGTACGAGATGTGCCAGCGCGAGGGAGTGGACGGCGGGATCGACCTGAAGATCACCCGCATGGACCTGCCGCTGAGAAAGGGCGTGTCCAGTTCGGCGGCGGTGTGCATCCTGATGGCCAAAGCCATCGACGCGGCGTACGGGCTGGGGCTGTTCCCTCACGAGCTGATGGAGGTGGCGTACCTGGGCGAGAAGCTCACCGGCAGCCAGTGCGGGCGGATGGACCAGGCGTGCATCTACGGCAAGACGCCGGTGTTGCTGACGTTCCAGAAGGCCTCGGCCGTGCGAGTGGAGCCGGTTTTCCCCGAGCGGGAGATCCCGATGTTCTTTGTGGACCTTGGGGGCAACAAGGACACGGTGAAGATCCTGGCGGACTTGCAGGGCGCGTACCTGCGGAACAAGGACCTGGTCCGCGGGCTGGGCTGTCACAGCGAACGGATCGTGCGGCAGGCGTACCGGGCGCTGTCAGCCGGGGATGCCGAATGGCTCGGCCGGCTGATGGCCGAGGCGCAGGAGAATTTCGACAGGCGGGTGGCGCCGGGCAGTCCGGCGGAGTTGGCAGGGCCGCTGCTGCACCGGCTGCTGGACTGGCCCGAGTTGGCGGCGCACGTGCATGGCGGCAAGGGCGTGGGCAGCCAGGGCGACGGCACGGCCCAGTTCGTGGCGCGCGGCGACGCCGACCGCGACGAGGCCATGCGCAGGATTAAGGAGCAGTTCCCCGAGATGCGTTGCTTCCCGCTGACGATCCGGGCGGCGACGGGGGCGGGCAAGGCGTAGCATCGCGGCGAGGACCGCATCGGAAGGAGCGCCGCGAGGCAAGCCGGTTGGGGGCCTTGCTCCGGGATTGTGATCGTATCCCGAAGGGACCTCTTCGGGGCTCGCGGTCGTGATCGGCTTTCCTCGGTTTGGGTGAACGAAGGTTCCGCAAGCAGTCTGCATCAGGAACAAGGAGCGTGCATGAACGTTCTGGTTACGGGCGGCGCGGGGTTCATCGGTTCGCACCTGGCCGAGGCCATGCACGAACTGGGCCACGAGGTCACCGTCGTTGACGACCTGTCGACGGGTTCGCTGGAGAACCTTTCCTCGCTGATGAACCGGCAGCGGTTCCACTTCGTTCGCGAATCGGTGCGCAACGAGACCACAATGACGCACATGGTGGACCACTGCGACGTGATCTTTCACCTGGCGGCGGCCGTGGGCGTGCAGTTGATCGTCGACCGCCCGGTGCATACCATCGAAACGAACATTCACGGTTCGGAGGTGGTGCTGAACCTGGCGAACAAGTTCGGGCGCAAGACGTTCGTGGCCTCGACGTCGGAGGTGTACGGCAAGAGCACCAAGACGCCCTTCAACGAGGACGACGACGTGACGTTGGGCTCCACGCGGTTCACCCGCTGGAGCTATGCGTGCAGCAAGATGGTGGACGAGTTCCTCGCGCTGGCCTACCACGACCAGTACGGTCTGCCGACCATCGTGTGCCGGTTTTTCAACACGGTAGGTCCGCGGCAGACGGGGATGTACGGCATGGTGATCCCTCGGTTCATCCGCTGGGCGCTGGCCGGCGAGCCGATCAGGGTGTACGGCACGGGCAACCAGAGCCGCTGCTTCTGCCACGTCGCCGACGTGGTGGAGGCCCTCATCCGCCTGCTGGGCTGTCCCAAGGCCCTCGGCGAAGTGATCAACGTCGGCTCCGATCGGTCCATCAGCATCAACGACCTGGCCGACAAAATCATCGAGATGACCGGCTCCAAGGCCGGCAAGGTCTACCTCAGCTACGAGGAAGCCTACGGCCGGGCCTTCGACGACATGCAGAAGCGCGTGCCGGACCTGGGGAAGATCCGGCGGCTGATCGACTACCAGCCGCGTCGGACGCTGGAGGAAACGCTGAAGCAGACGATCGAGTTTGAGCGAGCGAGGATGAGGAAATAGCCCAACGCGCCGTGTGGGCGCAACGGAGCCGGGCCGTGTCGGCCCGGTCGGTTACGTTAAGGGACCGTCACGAAATAACCTCAGCAAGCCAGTCTTGGTGGCACAGCTTTCCAAGCTGTGCAGCACAGGTCGGAGACCTGTGCCACCTGGGAAACGTGAACAAGTTATTTCGTGACGGCGCTTAAGGGACCGTGTTCTTCAGGGGCACAACCGGCTCGACACGAGCCGGCTCCGTTCCTTCTCCCATTCAGGCGTTCCCTGTATCCATCTTGGGCTTCCCTTCCTGCTTTCGCCTTCCAGCTTCAGCGCCCGGAGATTACTCTGTTCCACCTGTGTGTGATCTGTCTCCTGCTGGCAGCCGGTGGCTGGCAGCCGGAGGCTGGAAGCTCCCCTATGCTCGACGGGCGTACATCCCGACAACTTCATTGGCTGGCGCGGTGGATGCTGGTGGCCGTTCTGGCGCTGGGCGCGATGCTGTGGTGGTGGCCGAGCTACCGGGCGTGGGGTGCGGCGGGCACGGGCCTGGCAGTCACGTTCATGCTGTGGCTGCTGGGGGCGATCGCGGCGCGCGACCGGACGGTGCCGGGCAGCCCGGTGCACGTGGTGTTGCTGGCGCCGGCGGTGGTGCTCTTGGCGCACCTGGTGCGCGAAGCGATGAACCGCGGCGACAACGGCAGTTCGATCCAGCCGGCGTTGACGTTCTCGATGATCATGCAACTGGTGCTGCTGTCGCTGGGGGTGATGTTGGCGCAGGGGCTGCTGCCGGCGGCGGCCAGGCACGTGTGGGTGCTGGGCATCAGCGGCGCGGCGATGGTGGTCGGGGCGGCGGCGGCGATGGCGTGGGGCGAGGCGTCGCCCGCGAGGACGGCCCTGGCGATGGTGGGCTTCGCCGGCGTGGGCGTGTGGCTGACGATGCTCTGGGGGCTGGGGGAGGAGACGGAACCAGTTCCCGCGGGCGCGGCCTACCCGGTCCAGCCGCGCAGGGCGGACTGTTACCCGCCCGCGTCCATTTCGCCCGAGCGGCGCCTGATGCGGTGGGCGTGTGCCATTGCCGCCATCGCCGCCGTCGCCGGCCTGACGGCGATGGCGCCCTCTCAGGCGGTGCTGGCGGGCGCCGTGGCGGCCGCGGCCCTGCTGCTGGCGGGCGCGGCGTTCCCGCGGCGCCGCCTGGCGCTGCTGGCGTCCGGCGGCGCGTTGGCCGTTGGCGTGGCGGGGGTGTTGTCGGCCGTGCAATGGATGCGGCAGGCGTTGTTCGACGTGATCGTACAGACGAAGCAGGCGGGATGGTTCGGGCACGGCGGGGAGGCGTTCCGGCACGTGACGGCGGCGGACAGCGGCTTGGTGGTGTTGGCGATGGCGGCAGGTTGGGTCGGCGCCGGATGCCTGCTGGCGGGGATGGCGGGCTCGCTGGCGTGGCTGCTGTGGCACGGCCGACACGGGTGCGGCCGCGAGCAGGCGCGTGCGGTGTTGTGGACGATGGCGGCCGGAGCGGCGGGGTGCGCCCTGCTGGCGCCGGGCGGGCCGTTCATGCCGGCGGTGCTGCTGGCGATCGCGTTGGTGTGGGGGTTGCTGCCGGCGATGCTGGGAGGCGCCCCGCGCCGGCGGAGCGGAGCAGTGGTCCTGGTTGTGCTGCTGGGCGTGGCGCTGCTGCTGGGCATGTTGCCCAATCGCGGGCTGGCGACCTGGACGGCCGTGGCGTTCGGTCTGGGCGACACGGCCGGCCACGTGGTGGCGGGGACGGCGCTGGCGATGGTGATGGCCTGGCTGCTGGGCGGGCGGCGGTGGTGGCTGGGGCTGGCCGGGATCGTCGTTGCGGCCGCGGTCGGCGGATTGGGTGAGGCGTTGCAGTGGGCGCTGAGGTCCGGCACGCCGGAGATGCGCGACTGGTACCACCACGCCATGGGCAGTGGCGGCGTGATCGTGCCGTACCTGCTGTGCCTGGGCGCTCGGAGGGGCGACTCGGGGGGCCGTTGGGCGACGTGACGCTCTACACGCCCTGGTCTTCCTTCGGCCAGATCACCTTGTGGAGTTGGATCCCCATCCGCACGTCCACGTCGTCGGCGAGGATCCACTCGGCCAGTTCGCTCGCGTCCTGTTGTCCGGCCACGGCCTGGAAGATCACCGGGCATCGCAGCAGCAGACGGTGTTTGGCGAGGACGTTCCTGGCCCACTGGTAGTCGTCGCGCCCGGCGATGACGAACTTCACCTCGTCGCGGGCGGTGAGGTGCATCACGTTGGCCCACAGGTTGCGTTCGGCCATGCCGCTGGCGGGGCACTTGATGTCCATGATGCGGATGACGCGCGGATCGACGCTGGCGATCGACACCGAGCCGTTGGTCTCCAGCAGCACCTCGTAGCCGAGGTCGCAGAACTGCCGCAGCAGCTCGGCGGAGTCCTCCTGCAAGAGGGGCTCGCCGCCGGTAAGCTCCACGCGCCGGCAGCGAAGCTTGGCCACCTCGCGCAGGACGCGGTCGACGGTCAGTTCGCGCCCGCCGGCCCAGGCGTGCCGCGTGTCGCACCACTGGCAGCGGAGGTTGCACCCGGCCAGGCGCACGAACGTGCACGGCAGCCCGATGCGGCTGCCTTCGCCCTGGATGGAAAGGAAGATTTCGATCACGCGAAGCATGGTTTGCCGGGTATCGCGGGCATCTCTTCGTTCGCAGCAGCGCCGTGAGAGTTTGTGAAGGAACCGAGACTCGCGGCTTGGCCCACGCGGGAGGCTTTCTGTCGCCCCTTCAGATGGGCTTCTCGCCTGCCGTATTGTCTGCCGGGGGCTTACGCGCCCCCGGCAGAATCCTGATCGCCCCTTCCGGGCGAAGAGGGACGATGCCGCTTCCGCAACTGTTTCACAAGCTCCGAGGCGTTCTCTTTCCCGCGCCGCCGAAAAACGCATTACGGCGTCGCCCAGGAACTGTCCACTTCGCCATTGTACCGCCCGCGAGCGAAACCTACGATGCCCGCATGGAACGTCCTGGAAGCCGCATCGGGCCAGCGGGTGGAGGTCCCGTCGCGGGAAACGCCGCATCGCCGCGAGGCAGGCCCCCGGCGGCAGGGGAGAGACGTGCATGTTGCGTGTGGCGACCATCGGTAAGCCGTATGCGGGAAATCGGCACGTACGGTTTGGGGGGGAGTTTCAGGAAACGCAGTCGGCGCGCCGCCGCGCCTGAGGTCCACCAATGACACCCAAGCAGAACGCACTGGAGATCATCGGCTTCGGCAGGCCCGAGCGGCTCATCAGCGGCATACCCGGGCATACCATCTGCTACCACGGCTGCAACCACGAGGGATACGCCGGCGGCGGGCATCACCTGCCGGTCGGCTCGTCGTGGACGGACATCTGGGGCACCGTGTGGCAGCGCGAGCACGAGGGGGTGATGGGCTTTCCGCGTGGCAACCCGCTGGCCGAGGTGTCGGCCCTGCGCACCTACCCTTGGCCCAGCCCCGACGACGAGCGGCTCGTGAGCAAGGTTTACGAGTTGCGTAAGACCTGGCGGGCCGACGAAACGGTCCTCATGGGCGTCCACCGCGACACGCTGTGGGAGAAGGCGTACATGCTGGTGGGAATGGACAACATGATGGAGTACTTCTACACCGAGCCGGAGTTCGCTCGCGAGGTGCTGCACCGCATCATGGATTTCCAGATGGGGCTGTCGAAGCACTACCTGGCGTGCGGCATCGAGATGGCCCGATGCGGCGACGACCTGGGCACACAGCGCGGACCGCTGCTGGGGCCGCGGATCATGCGCGAGTTCCTCATGCCCGAGTACCGTCGGCTGATGGACCTGTACCGCGGCAGGGGCGTGCTGATCAGCTTCCACTCCTGCGGATGCGTGGAGGATGTGGTGAACGACTTCATGGAACTGGGGATCGACATCCTCAACCCGGTGCAGGCGACCGCCAACGACCAGGACAGGGTGCGGGCGGCCACGCGGGGCCGCATGGCCCTGGAGGGCGGGGTGAGCACGGCCTCGATCATGGACGGGCCGGTCGAGCGGATCGAGCGCGAGACGCGACGGGCGATGTGGCGCCTGGGGCGCGACGGCGGGTATGTCTGCTGCGCCGACCAGGGCCTGCCGTTCCCGCCCGGGCACATCGAGGCCCTGAAGCGTACGGTGGAGGAGCACGGGCAGTACCCGCTTGAGCCGGTGGAGTAGCGGCACGGGAGGACTTCCGTGCTGGCACGGGGGTTTCGATGGCCCTGAGGCGTCGCGAGGGTTCGGAGGGGCGTCCAAGGGTCACTCAGCAGGCACTGGCCGGCGGGGCACTTCAATGCCTTCGGCTCGCTCAAAGGCATGGGCCTCAAGCGGCCGGAGCAGGGGAGCCTTGAGCAGGATGCCCCGAGGGAGAAGCCGTGATCTACTTTCTCGACACCAACACCTGCATTCACGCGACGGGGGGCGACTTCCGCGCGATCCAGAACCGCATGGCGCACCTCCTGCCGGAACAACATCAAGGTTCCTTCCATGGTGGTGGCCGAGTTGCCGTTCGGCTAGGAAACACAAGGCCCGGACCGCGTGGTCCGGGCCTATGGGTTGCCCATGCCTGGTCAGCCGAAGGGGCCTTGGGCTTCAGTGATCCAGGACGGTCCGGTTACGGAGCCATTCTGGGCGGTTCGGGGAGGAACGCCTTGCCGGATGCTTCGAGTTTGGCGAGGGCCTCGTCGTTTTCTTTCACCATCGCCCGCAGATGCTCGAGCACCTTGGCATGGCTGCCCGTGGCCTTGTACAGGTCGCGAAGCTGGAGGCGGATGGCGTTGCGCAGGCCCAGCGACTTGGTGCCCGGGAGGATCTGCTCGAGGTCGGCGATGACTTCTTTGTCGGTCCGCTGCACGTCTTCCTTGAGTCCGCCGACAGCGATGAGTCCCGCCTCGGCGGGGCTGAACGTCGCCGTCTTCATGCGGGCAAGGAGCAAGCCCATGCGGTGGAACCGTTCGGCTGCGCCGGGTCGCGTGGAGGGCCCGGGGCCGTCGTCGCCGGCGGCCATGGGGGGCCGGGGACGCCAATCATCGGGACGGCGCACGGGGTCGCGCGCGGGGCCGGTGCGCGGCCCCACGGGCGGGGCCTCGTCGGCCGTTGCGGCGGGCACGGCAACGATCGGCGCGGGAGAAGCACTGTTGTCGGCCTTGGCGAACGTGCCGGCCACACAGGCCACGGACCCAATTCCGGCGACGAGCAGGAACAAACCTTTTCGCGTCATGACGGTTCCTTTCCTATCAACTACCAGCCACCAGTCCGAGGGGCACGGCTCCCCGTCCCGACACATCGGGACCGTCGCGGCGTCCGCCGATCGCCGTGGCATCCGGCAAGGCGGATCAGCCCGAGTTCACGGAAACGGATGGACTGTCGTTCAAGTCCTTCTCCAGTTCGTCATCCAGGTCCTTCAGCGACGGGAAGGTGACGGTCGGGATCGACCAGTCGATCCCTTCGCCGCTGTTGGGGTCCCTGCTGGTTGAGGGCAGCGGGGCGGCCGGCAGACACCACGTCAGTTCGGCCGCGGCCGAAGCGATGCCGGTGGGAATCGTGAGGTCCTCGGCGGCGGGATCAACCTTCCCCGCCATCGCCGGCGCATCGGGCTGTCCGAGCCGCGTCGGCGTTGTCGTATGCACGACCAGCCTCCAGCCGGTCGTGGCGGCGATGAGCAGCACGGCCGCCGCCGCCGTCGCGAACGAGGCGCGAAACACGACCGAGATCACCGAGTTCCGGCGGCGCGGCGCCCCTTGCCAGGCGCGGCCCGGAAACTTCTGCTGGTCGATCGACCGGGCCAGGCGGTCCAGCCCGGCCAGGACCTCGGGGAACCGCTCTCGCAGCATTTTGTCTTCGTCGTGGGTCATGTCATCCTTCCTCCGGGCATTCATTGCGGCCCGAGGGTTTCCCTCATGGCCGCCAAGGCGGCGAAAACCGCCGCTTTGACCGTTCCCTCGGCACATCCCATTGTTTCGGCTGTTTCGCGGACGCTCATTTGCCGCAAGAAGCGGCAGGCGACCGCCTCGCGCTGTCGTGGGGGCAGTTTGCCCAGCGCCGCCGCCAAGGCGTTCAGTTCATCGCTGCGCAGCCCGCCCTCGGCCGCGCCGGCCAGCAGGTCGAGGTCGACGTCGGCGGGGCGCGACCTGGCTCGTCGCCGGCGGAACTCACGGACGACATTCATCGCGATGCCGTACATCCACGACACGGCGTCAGCATGCTCCCGCCAGGAGCTGCGCCGCTGCCAGGCCCGAAGGAGCGCCTCCTGCACGGCCTCGGCGGCGTCCTCACCGGCAAGCCCCTGCGCCAGCGCGAATCGGTACAGGCTGTCTTGGACGATACCCGCCAATTGGCCGAAGGCCGCCTCGTCACCCGACGCGGCGCGATCCATCAATGTCGTTGCCAGGATACGCTGGCTTTCCATCGGCCACACTTATGGTTGCTGCCCGGGCGGCTTGGGTTTATGCGAGAACCGGCCGGCTGTGGCAATTCGGCTGGCGGGCAAACGAAAGAGGGCCCGCCGTTGCAGGCGAGCCCTCTTTGCGTCCTATGGAGCTGAAGGGAGTTGAACCCTTGACCTCTTGCATGCCATGCAAGCGCGCTCCCAACTGCGCCACAGCCCCAACAACACGGGTCGTCCAATGGGAGACCCGGCAAGGCCTTCGGCCACTGCTGTGACTATCTTGTACCAAGCTTCGCCGTGCCGGTCAAGCGCACGCGCTCGAAAAAACGGCGAGGCCCCTGCCGCATCGGGGTCCATCGCGGCCGGGCAGCGTGGTTCCGGCCCCGCTTCGCCGGCGCAGCGGCGTCGGAATGGGTTCGTGTCAGAGCAGGCAGGTTGCGCCGAATGGGTCGCATGGGTCATCTCTCCCCTGGTCGTCAACTGGTCTCCGCCAGCATGGCCACCGTGTTGAAGATGACGTGAATCAGGATCGGGGAGATGAGCCGGCCCGTTCGTTCGTAGTTGTACCCCATCGCCAGCGCCAGGGCGAACAGGCTGGCCACGGCCTGGGGCTGGCTGAGGTGGACGGCCGCGAAGAAGGCGGCGGCCAGGACCACCGCCGCCCACGGGCGGCCGGTCTGCCCGCGGATGAAGGACTGCATGATGCCGCGGAAGTAGATTTCCTCGGCCAGGGGGGCCAGCACGCCGGCGGACAGCCAGATCAGCGGCTGCCAGACGGGCGACACCTCGTGCAGGAGCACGAGCAGGTCGTGTTTCTTCGCTGCCCCCGGCGGCAGCAGGTACGTTGAGAGCAGCAGCAGGCCGATGCAAATGGGGATCACGGCGAGGTAGGCCGCGACGGCCCGCAGCGAATCGCACAGCCAGCGCCGCGGCGAGAGCCCCAGGCCGCCGAGAATCCCGCCGCGGAAGGTCTTTACGGCGACGGCCAGGCTGATCGCGATCCATACCACCTGCGCTGTCACGGCGCCCGTCAGCGCCGCCAGGCGAAGCGTCGTCGTGTCGGGCTTGGGTCTCAGCAGGCCGGTCAGCACTCCCGCCGCCGCCATGATCAACAGATACCCCAACAGCGGCGCCGCCACGAGCAGGATGGTCAGACCGTTCGGCCGGCCGGGCGTGTCCCCAAGGAGCAGTTTTCGTGGCCTGGCGGCGCGTATGGCCACCCATCCTGCCAGGACGCAGACACCAACGGCGAGCACCCGCATGAGCAGCGGCGCCAGGAACGTGCCGCCGGCGTCGTCGCGCGGGGCCGCCGCGACGTCGGCCGGGGCGGAAGCGGGCGCCGTTGCGGCCGCGCCGGCGGCCGAGATGGCCAGCAGGGCGACGGAGATGCTCGACAACGACAATGGGTTTGACATCGTCAAAGCCGCCCTGTTACCGTGGCTAAACTGCGGGCCCACGGCCCGCCGGAGTGCCGGAGTGCCTGAAACTATACTGGACCGCATTCTCGAAACCAAGCGTCGGGAGGTGGGGGCTCTCCACGCGCGTTCCAGCAGGGACGAGCTGAGAGCCGCCGCGGCGGCCGCGCCCAGGCCGCGGAATTTCTTCACCGCGGTGACGGGCAGGCCGCGCGGGCGGATGAACCTGATCGCGGAAGTCAAGAAGGCCAGCCCCTCGGCCGGGGTGATCCGCGCGGACTTCGATCCGGTGGCGATTGCCAAGCAGTACGAGGCGGGCGGCGCGTCGGCCATCAGCGTGCTGACCGACGAGACGTACTTTCAAGGAAGCCTGGAGTACCTGCGCGCGGTGCGGGCGGCGGTGGACCTGCCCGTGCTCCGCAAGGATTTCCTGATCGACGCCTGTCAGCTCTACGAAGCTCGCGCGGCCGGGGCCGACGCGGTGCTGCTGATCGCCGCGGCGCTGCCCAAGGGGCAGTTGATGGACCTGATGATCCTGTCGGCCGAGCTGAAGATGACGGCGCTGGTGGAGGTCCACGGGGCCGAGGAGTTGCTGGGCGTGCGGTCGATGATCGGCTTCCCGCACCGCTCGTACAGCCTGCTGGGGATCAACAACCGCGACCTGGCGACGTTCCATGTGGACCTGGGCACGACGCTGCGTCTGACGGAACTGGCCGGCGAGGGCGTGAGCGTGGTGAGCGAGTCGGGCATCGGCACGGCGGCGGACGTGGAGCGGCTGGCGAAGGCGGGGGTCTCGGCGGTCCTGGTGGGCGAAACGCTGATGCGGTCGCGGGATATCGGCGCGGCGGTGCGCGAACTGATGGGGACGCAGGGACCAGCTCGCTGAAGCGGGCAGGCCTATCCGCTTCGGCGGGCAGGTCCGAAGGTGGAGCAACAGATTGTCGAGCGCAACTGGCAGGCAACCCACCGGACGAGCAACGCGGTTGCTGGTGGCGGCAACCGTGGTTGTCATTGGCGCGACGATCTACGTGGCCGTGTCGCCGCCGTGGAAGCCGCCGCGGGACGTTCCGAGCGACACGGGGCCGAGCATCGCCCAGCGTACGCGGAAGGTGCTGGAGGAGGCGCTGAACCAGGCCGATTCGCTGCCGGACAGCGGCCAGACGCTGCGCCGCAATGCCTACGAACAGATCGCGACGCGGGCCTTGGCGCACGTCCGCTTCCAGGACGGCAGGGACGTGCTGGTCCGGCCGATCCTGGCGCAGGCGCTGATGCGGATGGACCGGTTGAAGGAGGCCGAACAGGTCGTCGACGACCTGCTGGCGCTGGCGCCGGCGTTGGGGGAGGGGCTGTGGCTGAAGGGCGACATCCTTCGGCTGCGGGGCGACGGCGGCTACCTGGAGTACTACAGCCGCGCGGCGGAGAGTCCGCAGGGCGATCCGCGGGTGTGGGCGGCATACGGGATGGAGATGCTGCGGCGCGGGCGGGCGAGCGATGCGGAGAAGTACCTCACGAAGGCCGAGCAGGGCGGGCAGCGCTCGCCACTGGTGCTGAGCGGCCTGGCCGAGTTGGCGATGGGGGCCAACGACTTCGCCCGTGCCGAGGCGCTGCTGGGCGAGGCGATGAAGGAAGGGGCAACGCGAAGCACGCAGGTGCTGGGGATGCTGGCCGAGGCGCAGAAGGCGGGCGGGAAGCTCCAGCAGGCCGAGGAGACCGCCCGCAAGGCACTGGCGATGCGTAAGACGGGCCCCTTGCAGATGCTCCTGGGCGATGTTCTGCTGCTGCGGAAGAAGCCGGGCGAGGCGGCGGAGGCGTTCGCGGCCGCGTCGGAGTTGCCGGGCCACGGCGCGCCGGGGGCGCTGAAGGCGGCGAGGTGCTATTACCTGGCCGAGAACTACGCCTTGGCGATGAAGTACATCGATGTGGCGGCCGCCCGGCACGGCGACAATCCGGAGGTGGCTCGCTGGGTGAAGATGATCGAGGATGCCCGCTTCGGCGCCCCGGCCGCCGATGCCAACGGCGCGCCGGCGATTCGCCTGCCTCGACCGGGCGAGTTGCCTCCGCCCGAGGAGCCGTCGACGAAGCCGGCGGGGGTGTAGACAGCGGCGCCCCGGAGCCCGGACGCCGGAACCCGGAGATCGGAACCGACAACGGGGTAAGCGAGGCCGACCCGCTTCAGCGGCGTCGGTCTCCGGGAGCGGACGCCGGAACCCGGAGATCGGAACCGACAACGGGGTAAGCGAGGCCGACCCGCTTCAGCGGCGTCGGTCTCCGGTCTCCGGGACCCGGCCCCGGGCCCCGGCCCCCGGAGCCCGGTTGCCGCGAACATGGGACCTCGAATGGCCTGCCCCTTGGAGTTGGTCCGGGCGAAAACGGGAAACGGTCGGGACGAGGGGGTGTTCAAGTTCCCGAAGCCGCCGCGCGTCGCGGCGGACGCAACCACGATTGGAGAATCCGCGATGATCGCGAGCTGCCTGACCGGACTCGGTGTGTTGTTGGCCTTTGTCACGATCGCCTTGGCGGGCCCGACGATGACGGAATCGGCGCGGCAGGTGCCCGTCGTGCGGAAGGTGGACGTGGTAGTTGTCGGCGGCAGCACGGGCGGCGTTGCCGCCGCCATCGCGGCCGCCAAGGGCGGGGCCAGCGTGTTCCTGGCCGCACCGCGGACATACGTGGGCGACGACATGGCAGGGACGCTGCGGCTGTGGCTGGAGGACGGGGAGAAGCCAGCCACCGCGTTGGCGAAGGCGGTCTTCACGCCCGCGCGGAGGGACGGGAACGCGGGAGACCTGGCGAACCTGGTGACGCCGATGCAGGTGAAGGCGACGCTGGACGCCGCGTTGATCGAGGCGAAGGTGGAATTCCTCTTCGGCTGCTTCGTGACGGACGTGCTGACCGACGAGGCGGGCAGCCCGGCCGGGATCGTGATGGCCAACCGGGCTGGACGGCAGGCGGTGGTGGCGAAGGTGGTCATCGACGCGACGGAGCACGCGACGGCGGCGCGGCTGGCGGGGGTGAAGCTGTCTGCCCACGCGGGCGGCAAGCAGAAGTTGGGGTTCGTGGTCATCGGCGGGGAGGCGCGCAAGGGCGACGGCGTCGCCGCGGTACGCCAGCGGGAAGCGCCCGGCTGGGGCGGGCCGATGGCGGGCAAACCGGCGGCGGCGGGCGCCGCCGCCGGCGGCGTGAGACTGCTGGAGTACACACTGGAACTGCCGCTGGCGGATGAATCGTTCGGCGCCCTGGCGGCGGCCGAGCAGGCCGCACGCGACGCGACGTTCCATCCGGGGCAGTTGCAGACGGCGGAGTTGATGTCGTACCTGCCCACGGCGGCGATTACGGGGCGCAAGAGCGCCGGCGGCGATTGGCCGGGGGCGGCGAAGGCCGAGTTGGACGCGTTCCGGCCGCAGGGCGTGGAGCGGCTGTACGTGCTGAGCGCTCGCGCGGACATGAGCCGCGATGCGGCGGCGAAGATGGTTCGCCCAGTTGAGTACATGGCGATTGGGGAGCGGGTGGGGATCGCGGCGTGCGCGGAGGCGAAGGCCCTGGCGGCGTCGAAGGGCGTGTGCGTGAGGGACGGCGCCTCGAAGCAAACCGCGGGGGGCGGGCCTTCGGCTCCGAGGGCGGGATGCGAGATCAAGGAGACCCTCACGGGTCTCCGCGCGGCGGACAGGGCGATCGAGACGGTGCCGTCGGGCATGCGCGAGGTGCCGGTGCTGGGCGAATACGACGTGGTGGTGATCGGCGGGGGCACCAGCGGCGCGCCGGCGGGGATATCGGCGGCGCGGCAGAAGGCCCGCACGCTGCTGGTGGAGTACCAGCATGGCCTGGGCGGCGTGAGCACGCTGGGGCTGATCGGCAAGTACTACCATGGCTACCGCGGGGGCTTCACGGCCGAGATCGACAAGGGCGTGGGCGAGGTCGCACCGGCGGCCCCGGCCGGCGCGGCGACGCCTGGGGCGGCCAAGCCGGCGGCGAGGCGGTCGGGTCCGGGAGTCGAGGCGAAGATGGAGTACTACCGCCGCGAGCTGCGTAAGGCGGGGGCGGAAGTGTGGTTCGGCGCGATCGGCTGCGGCGCCGTGGTGGAGGCGGGCAAGGTTCGCGGCGTGGTCGTCGCCACGCCGGCCGGGCGAGGCGTGGTGCTCGCGCGCACCGTGATCGACGCGACGGGCAACGCGGACGTGGCGGCCTCGGCCGGCGCGGCCTGCACGTTCGTGGAGGGGCCGCTGCTGGCCGTGCAGGGGACGGGCCTGCCGCCGCGCAACCTGGGGGCCAGTTACACCAACACCGACTACACGTTCGCCGACGAGTCGGACATGCTGGACCTGTGGCGCATGTACGTGCTGGGGCGGCGCCAATTCCGCGGCTCCTTCGACATGGGCACGCTCATCGACACCCGCGAGCGGCGGCGGATTGTCGGCGACGCGATCGTGACCATCGGCGACGTCTTCGCCGGCCGCACGTTCGCCGACACGGTGGGCATGTCCAAGAGCAACTACGACAGCCACGGCTACACGGTGGACCCGCTGTTCGTGCTGGCCCCGCCGCACACGGGCGGGCTGACGGCGTGGACGCCCTACCGCTCGCTGCTGCCCCGCGGGCTGGACGGCGTGTTGGTGATCGGCCTGGGGATGAGCGCCCACCGCGACGCGATGCCGATCCTTCGCATGCAGCCGGACTTGCAGAACCAGGGGTACGCCGCGGGCCTGGCGGCGGCGGCCGCGGCGAAGCTCGACGGCGCGACGCGGAAGGTGGACGTCAAGGCCATCCAGAAGCAGCTTGTCGACCTCGGCTGCGTGCCGCGGGAAGTGCTCGAGCACGGGGAGAGTTGGCCGCTGGCGACGGAGAAAGTCGCCGAGGCGGTCGAGTCGGTGCGGAGCAAGTACCAGGGCGCCGAAGTCCTGCTCGCCCACGCCCAGCAGGCCCTGCCGCTCGTGAGGAAGGCCTACGCGGCCGCGACGGCCCCGGCCGATAGATTGACCTACGCTCACGTGCTGGCGGTCATGGGCGACGCGACAGGCGCCGCCACGGTGGCGGATGCCGTGGCCGCGACGGTGCAGCTTGACAAGGGCTGGAACTTCAGAGGGATGGGGCAGTTCGGCTTCAGCCTCAGCCGGCTGGACACGCTGATCCTGGCGCTGGGCCACGCCCGCGACCGCAAGGCCGTGCCGGTGCTGCTGGCCAAGCTGGCCCTGCTGGAGGCGACGAGCGAGTTTTCGCACCACCGGGCATTGGGCGAGGCGCTGGAGATGATCGGCGACCCCGCGGCGGCCAAACCGCTGGCCGCCTTGCTGGCCAAGCCGCAGATGACGGGCTACTGGCGCCACGAGCCGGGCGACACGGACCGTTCGGCCACGCTGCGCGAACTGATCCTGGCGCGGGCGCTGTATCGGCTGGGCGACAGCGACGGCGTGGGGCGTGGAATCCTGGAGGCGTACGCGAAGGACCTGCGCGGCGTATATGCGGGGCACGCGACGGCCGTGCTGCGAGAGAAGAGGTAATCCGTCCATGCTGGACCGAACTCAAACGATGGTCGTTCTCGTGGACGTGCAGGAGAAGCTGGCCGCGGCCATGCACGAGCGTGAGGCGATGCTGGACGCGTGCAGCCGGCTGGCGCGGGGCGCCGGCGTGCTGGGTTTGCCGGTCGTGCACACCGAGCAGAACCCCTCGCGGCTGGGGCCGACCGTGCCGGACGTGGCGCAGTGGCTGTCGCGGCCGGCGGCGGCAAAGACGTCGTTTTCCTGCTGCGGCGAAGCGGCGTTCATGGAAGCGTTCGGCCAGTCCAGGCGCGAGCAGGTTCTCTTGGCCGGCATCGAGAGCCACGTCTGCGTGTACCAGACGGCCTTGGGCCTGCTGGAGATGGGGCACGAGGTGCAGGTGGTGGCCGATGCGGTGTCGTCGCGCACGGCGCGCAATCGCGACGTCGGCATCGCGAGGATGGCGGCCGCGGGGGCGGCGGTCACCAGCGTGGAGATGGCGTTGTTCGAGTTGCTCCGCGTCGCGGAGGGCGACGCGTTCCGGGAGATACTGCGGATCGTGAAGTAAGGCGAACGCAAGACCGATGGTTCGCGGATTGCCGCAGAGCCGTGGCGTGTCGCTCCGGCTCCGTCCCGGCGGGCAATGCGGTCGCCGGTTCATGTCAACCGGGGGGACAGCCTCGGCGCCGTCGCTTCCGCGTCCTATCCGTTCTTCTTGCTCTCCAACTCCAGCATGCGTTGCTTGATCTGCACGCCGCCGGGGGCGGAGAAACCGCCCAATCCGCCGCCGGAGTACGTCACGCGGTGGCAGGGGATGACCAGCGGGATCGCGTTCTTGCCCAGGCATGCGGCCACGGCCCGCGCGGCCTCCGGCTGGCCGATCTGGCGAGCCAGTTCGCCGTAGCTGACCGTGCTGCCGTAGGCGATCTCGCGGCAGGCGGCGAGCACGGCTGCATGAAGGCCCTTCCCGGCCGGCATGGCGCAGGCGACGGTGCGGAAGTCGACGCTCTCGCCGTTGAAGTAGCGGCGAGTGAGGTCGATGAGGTTGGCGAAGGAGGCGTCGTCGCGGCGGGCGCCTTTGTGCTCCCAGGCCAGGAGCTGGTCGAGGTCGCTCATCGTGTAGTGGGGCAGGACGAAGCGGGTCAGGCCGGCGTCGGAGGCGACGGCCCCGACGGGTCCCCATGCGGTTGTCCAGACGGCGTAGCGGTCTGCCTTGGCGCTCATGGGCGCATGGTAGGGCGCGGGGCGGGGGCGATGCAAGACGAACAGCCGCCGGTTCGCCGTTCGGATTGGCTTCGACGCGATCCATCCAGGAACTCCGAGGGGTTTCGTGCGCCAGCGAAGCGAGGGAGGCGCCTTCACGATGGGGCCAGCCCCGGCATGGCCCCTCGCACGCGAGAATCGGATGGACCACATTCGTCGTCAGCGGCGGCTACCTGGGCGCCATTGCGGTGTTCAAGATGGGTGTAGAAGTTTCCTGGGCGCATGGGGCGGGGATGTAGTATATTGCCGGGCTTTCCCGTGCCGCGGGAGTCGGCATACCGCATCGCGGGCTGGGAACTCAAGCATAGGAGCGGCGAGATGGATTCGACGGTTGCCATGCGGGCGAAGGCGCAGATGCATCGACGGGACTTCCTCAAGGCGGCGGGCGTGGTGGGAGCGGCGCTGGTGACTGCGCCGCGCATCGTCCGGGCCGAGACGCTGAAGAGCGAGACGCTGAACTGCGCGGTGATCGGCGCCGGCAACGAGTGCCGAGTGCTGCTCAGCAGTTGCGTGAAGATTCCCGGCCTGCGGTTCAAGGGCGTCTGCGACATCTGGCCGTACCATCGCGGCTACACCAGCCGGTTGTTGAAGGCCTACAAGCACGAGCCGAAGGAATACGCGACGCACCAGGAGATGCTGGGCGAGCTGAAGGACCTGGACGCGGTGATCGTGGCCTCGCCGGACTGGGTGCACCACGAACACTCCATCGCGTGCCTGGACAAGGGCATCAACGTCTACTGCGAGAAGGAGATGTCCAACACCGTCGAGAACGCCCGCGCGATGGTGCAGGCGGCCCGCAAGAGCGGCAAGCTGTTGCAGATCGGCCACCAGCGCCGCAGCAATCCGCGCTACCACATGGCCCACAACTACATCTGGAAGCTGAAGGCCCTGGGCCGGCCGACGCACGTCAGCGCCAACTGGAACCGCCACAAGATCCTTCAGCAGGATTGGAAGAAGGAAACGGAGATCGACGCGGCCACGCTGGCCAGGCACGGGTACGACACGATGGAGCGGTTCCGCAACTGGCGGTGGTACAAGAAGTTCTCGGGGGGGCCTATCGCCGACCTCGGCAGCCACCAGATCGACATCTTCCACTGGTTCCTGGGCGCGATGCCCAAGAGCGTGCTGGCCAGCGGCGGAATCGACAACTACAAGGGGCTGGAGTGGTACGACAACGTCCTGGCCGTGTACGAGTGGGACGTCCCGTGGGAAGGCGAGACGCGCCCGGTGCGCGGCTTCTACCAACTGCTGTCCACCAGCAGCCACGGCGGCTACCAGGAGAACTTCATGGGCTGCGAGGGCTCGTTGGTGATCAGCGAGGGCCTGGGCAAGGGCGGCATCCGGCGCGAATACGCCGTGGAGATGGCCCCGTGGGAGCGGGAACTCGCCGACGCGGTGGCCGCCAAGAACGCCAGCTTGGCCGACTTGAAGAACGAGGTCGACAGCCTCAAGGCCAAGCTCGCCAAGTACGAGGCCAAGGAAAGCGGCGCCGCCAAGAAGAGCATCGAGGAGGAATTGAAGATCGGGCACTCGACGCCCGAACCAGGCCGCTACTACCCGCCCATCCCACCGCCGGCCGAGCCGACCACCGAGCACATGCCGCACCTGGCGAACTTCTTCGACGCCGTGCGCAAGGGCGACGCCAAGCTGCTGAACTGCTCCGGCGAAGTCGGCTACGAGACCGCCGTCAGCGTGCTGCGGGTGAACGAGGCGGTCGCGGCCGGGCGAAGGCTTGAGTTCAAGCCCGAAGAGTTCAAGGCGTAAGGGAAACCTGGGCATGGGACTTGGGACGATGGAACACCGAATCGCGTTGGGAGCCCGTCGCGGGTTCTTGCGCAATTGCGGATTGCGGATTGCGGATTGCGGGTTGGCGAGTCCGCTCGGGGGCAGAACCGCGATGGCGGTCGCGGCGCTCGTTGCGTGCGCTCCGATCGCCTTTGCCGACACGCCGGTGCGGGCGGTTTCGCCCGACCTCAGCCGCGCCAGGTCGGTCCACCGCATTCCGCTGTTCGACGGGGAAGGCGCGCCCATTCGCCCGGACGTGGACAACCCCGTCCGCCCCATGAGCCAGCGCAAGACCTGCGGGTACTGCCACAACTACGACAAGATCTCCGCCGGCTGGCACTTCAGCGCCGGCGAGCCGAACACGCCGGCCGGCCGGCCGGGCGAGCCTTGGATTCTCACCGACGTGGCCACGGGCACGCAGCTTCCGGTCACCGCGCGCGGGTGGGCCGGCACGTACAAGCCCGAGCAGGTCGGCCTGACGGCTTGGCAGATGATGCTGACGTTCGGGCGCAACTGGCCGGGGGGCGG
Organism: uncultured Planctomycetaceae bacterium; assembly: GCA_964461295.1. Classification (GTDB taxonomy): domain Bacteria; phylum Planctomycetota; class Phycisphaerae; order SM23-33; family SM23-33; genus CAYWTX01. Next base: position 31,158 of record CAYWTX010000269.1, read on the forward strand.
CGTGGGCGAGAGGCGCCCGATCGGCGCGGCGGACCCCGGCGGGCGATGGGAGGTGTCCGGCAACCTGGAGGTCAATTGCCTGGCCTGCCACAACGCCGACTTCCGCCAGGACCAGAACCATTTCGCCGAGCACGTCGCCAGGCAGAACTTCCGCTGGGCAGGCACGGCCGCCAGCGGCCTGGCGTTCGTCGAAGGCAACGTGAAGGGCCTGCCGAGCAACTTCGATCCCGAGTGGAACACGCAGCCGGACCTGCCCGGATGGGTGCCGAGAGTCCACTACGACCGCTCCCGGTTCAACTTCAAGAACGAAGTGTTCTTCGACGTGCCGGGGGGCGGCACGGCCGACCGCTGCTACACTTGCCACACGGCCTTCACCGTGGACGCTCAGCGCCCCCAGGAGTGGCAGCAGTACAAGGACGTGCATCTGGCCAAGGGCATGGCCTGCGGCGATTGCCACCGCAACGGCCTGGATCACAGGATCACCCGCAACTACGAGGGCGACCCGACGCCCGGCGCGGCGGAGCGATCCTGCCGCTCCTGCCACATGGGCGACGAGTCGGCCCGGCGCGTGGACCTGAGGAAAGGCGGCCACCTCGCGGCCCCGCGCGCCAGGCACCTGGGAATCCCCCGGGTCCACATGGAGAAGCTCTCCTGCACGGCCTGCCACGCCGGCCCCATGCCGGCCGAGAAACCCCTGCTCGTGCAGACGAGCATGGCCCACGGCCTGGGCTACCACGCGATGGCGTTGGGCCCCAACAGCGCCCCGTACATTCAGCAGCCGGTGTTCGCCAAGGGTCCCGACGGCAAACGGGCGCCGCACCGGGCGCTCTGGCCGTCGTTCTGGGCGCGGCTGGACGGAGCGAAGGTCCGCCCGCTGACGCCCGCGCAGGTGATCGACGCGACGGGCTGGCTGTACCGCGTGGGCGAGGGGCGCAAGCCCAAGGCCCCCGACGAGGAGAAGATCGCCAGAACGCTGGGCATCCTGGCCGAGAAGGCCCCCGGCGCCGGCAGGAGCGTGTACGTGACCGGCGGCAAGGTCTACCACGCCGAGAACGGCAAGCTCAGCGAGATGGACAGCCCCGCCGGCGACGCAGCCGCCAAGCCCTACCTCTGGGCGATGGGCCACGATGTTCGTCCCGCGGCCCAGTCGCTGGGCAGCGGCGGCGCGGATGGGTGCGTGCAGTGCCACTCGGCCGACTCGGGCTTTCTGTTCGGCAGGGTGGCGGCGATGGGCGTGGCGGACCTGGGCGCCCCGGCCCTGCACGCGATGAGCGAGTTCAGCGGCGCGGACGCCGGCTATCAGAGGCTGTTCGCGTCGAGTTTCGTTTTCCGCCCGTGGCTGAAGTTGACGGGCTTCACGTTCTCGGGCGTGATTCTGCTGGTCCTGCTGGCCTACGGGTTGCCGAATCTCCGCACGGCGCTGGTTCGCATAGGCCGGCGAGCGGCGGGAGGCCGTGGCGAATGAACGGTGACACGATTTTCCGGTTGGCCGCCATCGGCGGCTTCGCGGTGCTGGCCGTGGCGATGGCGGCGCATTACGTTCTGCGTGCGCGGCCGGCGCTGGCGAAGGCGGGTCCGTTGAGGGGCGGCCCCCCCCTGGTCCGCCGGTACGGCGCGATCGAGCGGCTGGTGCTGTGGGGGCTGTCGGGCTCGATCCTGGTGCTGATGGCCAGCGGCATCGGTTTGGCGATCGTCGGGCGTGAACTGGCCGGGCTGGCCCTCATGCTGCACGTGACCGTCGGCGGGGCGATGGCGTTTTTCGCGGCCGCGGCGGCCGTGCTGTGGTGTGCGGAGTGCAGCACGCCCGGCGGGCGATTCGACGCGGGCGTGCGGACGACGTACTGGCTGATGCTGGTGCTGTCGCTGCCGGTGGTGCTGACGGTGATGTTCAGCATGCTGCCGCTGCTGGGCCCGGAGGGACTGGAGACGCTGAACGAGATTCATCGCTACAGTTCGCTTCTGCTGGGGCTGGTGGCTGTGGTACATTTCTATCACGCGGTCGTCGCGCGGCGTGGATCGCTACGGACGCTGGTTACCGGTAACGTGACCCGCGCGTGGGCGGAGCGGTACAGCCCGCCTGCCCTGGCGGCGGGCGAAACCAAGCAGGACACTGCACGGGAGAAGAGCGCATGCGTCGAGTAGGACTGTGGATGGCGGTGTGTGCGGTGGCGGGCCTGAGCGGCTGCGGCGGCGACAAGCCCAGGGACGGCGACAAGGCCAAGGGCGGCGCGAACGTGACGACGACCGACGCAAACGCCGGCGGCGGCAACGCGGCCGTGACGGCGCCCCCGCCGCCGGGAAGCGAGGCGATTCCGCTGAAACTGCCCAGCCCGCGGTTCTCCGGCACGCCCAAGAACGTTCCGCCCGGCACGCGCGTCATCATCACCAAGGGGCCCATCAAGCCGCGCCCGCCCTTCTACGCCCCCAAGGGCGCCGTGAACGTCGCGGCCGGCAAGCCCGTGGCGGCGTCGGACATGGAGCCGGTGATCGGCAAGGTGACGATGGTCACCGACGGCAACAAGGAAGCCAACGAGGACGCGTACGTCGAGCTGGGGCCCGGCGTGCAGTGGGTGCAGGTGGACCTGGGCAAGCCGTTCAAGATCTACGCCGTCGTGGTCTGGCACGAGCACAAGAACCCCATCGTCTACAAGGACGTGGTGGTGCAGGTGGCCAAGGACAAGGACTTCATCGACTCCGTCAAGACGATCTACAACAACGACGACGACAACTCGGCCGGGCAGGGCATCGGCGAGGAATGGGGTTTCTTTGAGACGAATGAAGGCCTGCTGATCGACGCCAAGGGCGTGACCAGCCGGTTCGTCCGGCTGTACTCCAACGGCAACACGGGCGACGACCTCAACCGCTACACGGAAGTGGAAGTGTACGCCGTGCCGGCGGAGTGAAGCGGCGCGGGAGCGGCCATGAAGGGGGTGCGCGACGGCAGTTGCGGCCGTGCAACCAACCTTCTGTTTAGCCCGAGGGGTTGGGCGAATACAGCCCAGGCCGATGAGGCCCCTGACGGGGTCGAAGCCCTGGGAACCGATGCCGGCGATCCTAGAGCCCTGAAGGGGCGGCGGGAACCGGCCGTTGTTGAGCTCCTCCGACAACGAACATGACCGCGTGGATTGCTCAACTCGATGTCTATCGCTCGGCGATTCCGATGCGGAGCTTCGCGCACGCCGCCGCGACGCGCAACGTCGCGGAGGCCGTGCTGGTGCGCGTGGAGTTGGCCGACGGGCGAGCCGGATGGGGCGAGACGCTGCCGCGGCAGTACGTCACCGGCGAGACCATCGAGTCGGTGGCGGGGGATATCGAGAAGGTGATATGGCCCGCGGTGACGGAAGAGGGAAACGACCGAGGACGAGGAGGGGGACGAGGACGACCGGGAACGGGAGGGGAAGAAACCGATCACGATCACGAGTCACGATCACGAGAAGAGGGGAACCCCAACCTGCTGTCGCCAATCCCAGGAAAGGCGGCGGACGGGCGGTGCATCCACGCGGCGGCGTGCGCGGTGGAGTTAGCGATCATCGACGTGATGGCGCAGGGCGGCGGGGCCGGCGGCGTGGCGGCCGTGCTGGGACGGACGGCGCAGCCGGGGATCGACGCATGTGTTAGCGGGGTGCTCGGCTCGGCCGATCCGCGGAAGACGGCCAGGCGGCTGCGGCTGATGCGGCTGTACGGGATGCGGGACTTCAAGCTGAAGCTGGGCTTTGGCGAGGACGTGGACGCGGAGAACCTGCGCGTGGTGGGGCGGCAGATCGGGCGGGCGCTGGCGGCGGGGCGGTGCACGCTGCGGGTGGATGTGAACGGCGGATGGTCGGCCGAGGAAACGCCGCGGCGCGTGGCGGCCGTGAAACTGCTCGGTGTGTGTGCGGTGGAGCAGCCGGCGTTCTGCGGGGCGGCGGAGTTGGCGGAGTTGGCGAAGCGGTGCGTCCTGCCGTTGATGGCGGATGAGTCGCTGTTGACGATGGACGATGCGCGGGCGCTGCTGGCGGGGGCGGGGGACCGCGTCTGGTGGAACATTCGCATCAGCAAGAACGGCGGGCTGCGGGCGGCGCTGGAACTGGCGGAACTGGCGGCCGCGAAGGGCGTGCCGTGGACGGCTGGGTGCATGGTGGGCGAGAGCGCGATCCTGTCGGCGGCGCAGCGGCGGCTGCTGGAGGTGGCCCCGCGGCCGCGGTTCGTCGAAGGCAACTATGGCCGGTTGTTGCTGGCGGACGACCTGGCGAGGCCGTCGCTACGGTTGGGGTACGGCGGGCGCCTTGGCGTGTTGGGGGGGAGTGGGCTGGGCGTGCGAGTCCGCGCGGAGAAGATAGAGAAGTACGCGGAGCGTGTGTTGATGCTGCGGGCATAGGGCATGGCGACGGAACCTGCGCCGCTGAAGCGGGACCGGGACCTGCGCCGCTGAAGCGGGACCGGGACCCACGCCGCGAAGCGGGACCGGGACCTACGCCGCTGAAGCGGGACCGGGACCTACGCCGCTGAAGCGGGACCGGAACCTACGCCGCTGAAGCGGGACCGGAACCTACGCCGCTGAAGCGGGTAGGCCGGATGGAAAGGACGAAAGATGAGTCTGAGAATGGATAGTTGGCGGGCGGTGAAGACGGGGCTGACGGTGGTTTGCCTGATGGGTTTGGCGGGCGCGTCGTCGGGCGCGTCGGCGCCGGTGAAGGTGCAGTCGCCGCGGTTGACGGTGGAGGTTGATCCCAACGGGAAGCTGGTTTCATTGTCGGGGGCGAGTTGGCGGCGAGCGGCGACGGGGGGCTTCGATTGCCCGAACGGCAAGGTGACCCAGTGCGCTGTGGAGGCGACGAGGGACGGCGGGACGGAGGTGAAACGCACCTGGGAGGCGGGTGGCCAGACGTTCAGTACAACCGAGAGGATCATGCCGACGCCGACAAGCGTTCGCTGGCAGATGGAGGTGGCGCAATGGACGGACGACAAGGGAGCGAAGCCCGTCCCGGACGCCGTCTTCGCACTGCGATGGCCGGCCGTCGATGGCGTGAAGTTCTGGGCGCCGTGGGCCAAGCATCCCGATGGAGGACTGGACGTGCTCAAGCCGGCGGCGTTCGCGAACTACAGCTTTCCCTATGGGACGGGGATCGGCTCGACCAGTGGCGTGGTGATGCCGCTGGCCAGTGTGCTGGAGGACGACGGCGCGGTGGGCCTGAGCGTCGCGATGAGCCCGGAGGATCGCATTTGCGGTGTCCAGATCGGCTGCACGGACAAGGGCGAACTGCGCCTGTCGCGGACAGGGAACACCGCGGCCGGGCAGGTGCCGTATCGCATCACGGTGGACCTTGTGCCTCAGGGGGGCGACTGGCGCGAGGGCCTGGGGTGGATGCGTCAGCGCTATGCGAAGTTCTTTGAGCCGGCCGTGCCGGCGACGGCGGCGCAGATCGGCTGCGGAACGTACGCCCGGCACGCGGGGGAGATCGACGCGAACGCATTTCGGCGGATGAACTTCACGTTCAACTGGAGCGCGCGGTTCGAGTGGCCTTACCAGGCGATGAACCTGCCGCCGGTGAAGGACGGCGAGGCGTGGACGGGCTGGTACAAGGATAAGTACACCTATCAGGACCTGCGCGACTACGCGGGGCGCATGCGG
>CAYWTX010000270.1:0-3824 GCA_964461295.1 uncultured Planctomycetaceae bacterium
CGGCGCGGCGGCCGAGGCGGCCGGGTGCGAGGCCGGCGTGGCGAAGATGATCGCCGAGCTGGAGAAGGCGGCCAAGGCCCTGGCGGAGGACAACCTGGACAACGCCCGGGTGGCGGCCGCCGAGGCGAAGCTGTGCCTGAAGGAGGCGGGGGCCGCCATCCAGAAGACGATGGGCAAGCTGAAGGGCTCGTCGGCGATGAGCGAGGTGATCGCCGCGCAGGAGAAGTTGCTGGGTCGGTTCCAGGCTTTGGACGCGATGGCGGACGATTTGGCGCCGGTGGACGATCAGGAGGAGATGCACAAGAAGCCGCGCGAGCAGGGGTTGGTGGTGCGGGGATTCTTCGGCGGTTCGCCGCCGGCTCGCGGCGGCGGGGACGCGCCGGCACGGGGGCCGACGTCGCAACCGGGGGCGAGCGACGCGGAGCCTGTCGCGGAAGTTCCAGCCGTGCTGGCGGCGCTTCGCGGGTACGACAAGCCGGCGACGATGGTCGAGCAGGAGCGGTGGATGCTGCTGATCGACCTGGTGCAGCAGCGGTTCGGGGCGGCGATGGTGGAGATCAGCAGCCTGCGGGAGACCCCGCGGTATGCCGATCAGCAGAGGAAGCAGGTCGAGATCGCCGACGCCCTGTCGATGATCGCCAACGGCAAGGTGCCCGGCCTGGCGCCCGGGGACAAGGGCGGCTCGAATGTGCTGACGACGGACGTGATGGCGACGCTGGGCAAGGCGTCGGAGCGCGGCACGGCCGCGGCGGGATTCCTCGGCCAGGAGAAGGCGGCGCCGGCCAACGTGGAGCAGAACGAGGTGCTCAAGCTGCTGGCCCAGGCGCTATACATGATGGACTCGCTGTTCCAGGGCTTCGCCACCCTGGCCGAGAAGGACATGGCCGACCAGTTCGTGGCGATTCTCCAGCGGCTGGCGATCAACCAGAAGCGGGTGAACGCCGACACGATCGCGCTATGGGGCAAGAAGTTGCCGGACGGCACGTATCGGCGCGCGGAGCAGTTGGGGTTTGTCACGACGGCCAGCGCGCAGGGGCACATTCTGGTCGAGCTGACGCTGATGGAAACGTTCATGAAGAAGGCGATGCGGGCGCACGCGATCGTGACCTTCCCGCCGGTGGTGCCGCTGATTCTGGGGCGGGTGAAGGACTACGCGGGGATGAGCAAGGAGCGGCTCATCGCCCTGGACGGGGCGGAGAAGACGCAGAAGATTCAGAAGCAGATCTCCGACTGGCTGGAAGGCATGTACAACGCCATGATGCCGCAGTCGGACACGCTGGACACGCCGCCGCAGTGGGGTGAGAACGGTTTCGGCAACCCGACGGCGGGGGCGACCGACAACGTGGCGATGATCCGGATGCTGTTGATGCTTCAGGGGGAGATCAACGACCACACGAAGGAGCTGGAGGCGGGGCGTGGGGCGGGCAAGGCGTCCGGCGAGTATCTCAAGGCCGAGTTTGGCAAGATGGCGGCCCTGGAGAGGCAGATCACGCTGATGATCGAGACGATGCTGTACGAGATGTTGAATCCCGATCCCAAACGTTGAGGCCGAACATGAGAACGAACCTGTTATTGATCGCGGCGGCGGCCGCAGCGTGTCTGGCGGGCGCCGGCGGGGCGCCGGCCCAGTCGGCGAAGAAGCCGCCGGCTGCCACCCAGCCGGGGCCGACGTCGATGCCGACCAGCCGCCCGGTGGCGCCGCTGGAGTACCCCAGTGCGGCGCTTCTGACGCCGACGGGGCGCGAGCGTCTGGCGGCCGAGCGGTTGATGTTCCAGCGCGAGTTGGAGAACAACGCCTCGTACGACCCGGACGACCTGAAAAAGGTCTGCGAGGCGCTGCACAAGGGCGCGCTGGACACGCCGGCCGACAACGTGGTGCGGTTCGCCAAGGCGCTGGCGGCGCTTCAGGCTCGCGGGCGGCTGAGCAAGGAGGGCGAGACGTTCGAGAAGGGATGGGAGCTGTACGTGAAGGGGCAGTGGGCGGAGGCGGCGAAGGCCTGGGAGCCGCTGATGCGGGAGAAGGTGGGGATCAAGCAGCGGTACAAGCATGACACGATGGCGCCGTTGTCATACACCACGACGAAGTTTCTGTGGGCCGAGTGCGTGGGGCGCGGGGGGGACATGAAGGCGACGGTCGTCGGCTACCAGGTGGTGTTCGAGAAGCTGCCGGACAGTTTCACGTTCGCGGCCATGGCGGGGGCGCGAGCCGCGGCGATCTACGAGGAGACGGACCGCCCGCACGTGGCCCTTCCGATGCACCGCAATACGCTCATCCGGTTCGGCGACTGCATGATCGACCGCGAGAGCATGCGTTTGGCGGAGAAGGTGCAGGCGTTGGCGGCCGTGGACCCGTACCGGGTGGGGGCCCGCAAGGCGGCGGAGGTGTACGCCCGGCTGGCGCGGCAGGACGGCGGCAAGCCCACGCAGAAGGCGCAGGAGGAACTGATGGGCATGCTGGAGCAGATGATGATGCTGGCGATGGATGAGGATCGGCCGTTCCTGGAGAGAAGCCAGGCCATCGTGCTGGGTGCCGAGACGGGCAAGCTGGAGGCGGGCGGGGTGGACAAGATCGACCTCAGTGGCGAGGACGCCCCGAAGGTCGGCAGCGACGACTGGGGCAAGCTGCGCCCGCGGGAACAGCAGGAACTGCTGGAGGCGTTCTACGGAACGTTCCCGGAGCGATACCGCGGGATGCTTCAGGCGTACTACCGGAACATTGCCGAGGCGGCGGCCGCGAACGGCGGCGGCGGTAACGGCGGCGCGGAGAAGCCCAAGTAGCATGGCGCCCGGGATGAAAGTTCTTTCACGGACTCCGAGACGATCGGTCGCGGTCGCGGCCGGGCTGGCGGCGCTGCTGCTGTCGGCCGGGACGGGCCGGGCCGACGTGGTCGCCACGGTCGACGGCAAGAGCGTCGAGGGCGACGTAGTCGCCCTGACGGCGACGGTGGTCCGGGTGAGGACGAAGGCCGGCCAGCAGACGGTGCCGCTGGGCGAGGTGGTGGCCGTGACGTTCAGCGGGCGCGACGTGCAGGACCTGATGGCCCGCAAGGCGCAGCACGTGCTGGTGGCGGAGGACGGTTCGCATCTGGGCATCCGCGACGCGAAGGTGAGCGAGGAGAAGGGGCGGATGCGGGTGAAGGCGGCGGTGGACTTCTCCGCCGCCGCGGTGGACCTGCCGTGCGAAGGCGTGCTGCGGCTGCTGCGGCCGCGGGCCGACGAGACGCCGGCGGACGTGGACCGGCGTCGCGAGTCGCTGAAGCTCGTGCGCGGGGACAAGGACATCCTGGTTACCAGCCCGGCGACGGGGCAATGGGTCGCCGTCAGCGGCATCCTCGGTTCGGCCGACGGCGAGAAGGTTTCGTACAGCTACGAGGGCGCGGACGACTCGGCCGCGTCCGACACGATCCCGATCATCGAGATGGCGACGCCAGTGGGCGCCAAGCCGGCCGCGGAAGCCAAGGGCGTGGTGGAGATGGCCGATGGCAGCCGCCTGGCACTGGCGAGCGTGGAGTTGGCGGGGCGCACCTGCCGCGTGGAGTCGCCGAGCCTGGGCGCCTTGAGCGTGGACGCGGCGAAGGTGGCGGCCATCCGACTGGGCGGCGGCGGGCGCGTGACGTCGCTGGCGTCGCTGGAGCCGGTCGAGGCGAGGGAGACGGGCTTCTTCGAGAAAGCGTACACGTGGCGGAAGGACCGGTGCGTGAGCGGCGACGTGCTGCGGATGGGCGGCAAGGCGTACGATCGCGGCCTGGGAATGCACGCGCGGTGCGAGATGACGTTCGCGCTGGGCGGCGAATACAAGACCTTCGCGGCGTTGGCGGGCATTG
>CAYWTX010000271.1:0-1793 GCA_964461295.1 uncultured Planctomycetaceae bacterium
GCCGCTACCTGATCACGATGGTGTACCTGATCGCCGGTAAGCTGGACTTCGACCTCCCGGCCGTCGGCTACCCTACCCACACGGAATAGCGAGGAGGCCAACAACGCCAGCGGGTGGTGCTTCAGCGCGATGCGCCCCGACGGCGAGGTGGTCCGCGAGATCGCCTTCCCCCATGCGGTGCACTACGGGCATTGCAGCGCGGCCGAGCCAGGCCGACCGGCGTGGGTGCTGGACGGCAATCTCACGAGCGATCTGCTGCTATGGGTGTACTACGACCGCGAGGATCCGCGGATCGAGGTGATCGCCCGGCACGGCAGCGAGTGGAAGACGCTGCCGGGGCAGTTGACGCATCCGCACCCGCTGAGCTCGCCGTGCGGGCGGTGGGTGTCGTGGAACGCCGCCCGCGGCGGGCGGACGGACGTGAGCGTGGTGCGGCTGTAGGTAACCCCCCACCCCCTCCCGGCCGCCCGGTCCCGCCCCTCCGGGTCAAATGTCCTATCAGTATAACCGGACACTTGTGAGACGCAACCTGGTTTCAGACAAAGAAGGTGCACGGACAGGGCGGCGGCACGGGAACCAGGACGCGTCGGTAGTTTCCAACGGAGGTTTTGGTGAACAAAATGACGAAGCGTGAGCGAGTGCTGCGAACGCTGGCGGGCCAGGAAACCGACCGCGTGCCCTTGTACGACCTGCTGCTCTGCGATGCCGCATTCGTGCACTTCTCGGGCCAGGCGCTGCCGCCGCTGGCCGGCGACGCACAGACTCGCGCCAAACTGCACGAGATCGCGGCGCGGGCCAACGGCAACTTCCTGGACATGACCCGCAACGTCGGCTTCGGCCCCATCGTCGAGGGCGACTCGACCGACGCCTTCGGATTCGTCTGGCATACCAGCCCGGCCGAGAAGACTTCGTGGGTCGCCCGCCGGCCGTTTGATGACGAAAAGGGCGCGATCGAGTTCCTCAAGAAGTGGACGGCTGACCAGCGAAGATCCGCCAAGGCCATTGCCGGCAACCCCGCCGGGCATCGCGAGCGATACCACCGCAACTTCCTCCGCACGCAGTCGTTCCTGGGCGAAACGGTGAACCTGCTGGCCGTGCACGGCGTGGGGCTGGACGACGTTCGCCACAGGCTGGGCATGGAATTGTTCGCCTACGTGCAGGCCGAGGACGGCGGCGCGATTTCCGAGGCCATGGAGGCCACCACAGAGTGCAACATCGCCGAATGTCACGCCGTGGCGGACCTGGAACTCTCGCCGGCCGTGCTGACGTATGGCGACATCGCCTGCAAGGAGAGGCTGCTGCATTCACCGCAATACCTGCGCCGGGACTTCTTCCCGCTGCTCAAGCGGCTCAACGACGCCTGGCACGAGCACGGGTTCAAGTGCCTGTTCCACAGCGACGGAAACCTGATGGAAGCCATGGACGACCTGGTCGCCGCGGGCATCGACGGCCTGAACCCTATCGAGACCGTGGCCGGAATGAACCTCAAGGAAGTGCGGCGGAAATACCCGCGGTTGTTCCTGGCCGGCGGGATCGACATGAGCCAACTGCTCTCGCACGGGAAGCCGGAGCAGGTCCGGGACGTTTGCCGCCAGGCCATCCGCGACGCCTGCCCGCGCTACTTCATGGGCTCCACCACCGAACTGGACAACAGCAGCAAGTTGGAGAACCTGCTGGCGATGTACGAGGTGGCGATGGAGGGGCTACCCCCCCCGCACCGACCCCAGGGGGTGCGGCAAAACTCTCTGGGAAAGCGTCAGCTAACTGGCGAGGAGTAGCTAACCCCCCACCCC
>CAYWTX010000272.1:0-3172 GCA_964461295.1 uncultured Planctomycetaceae bacterium
CACGCTCACGTCGTGCTTGAAGGAGGCGCTCGTCTGGTCGTTCGGGTTGTCCGCGGTCGCCGGCACGGCCTCGAACACCTCCGGTTCGGACACGCCGAAGGCGCGCAACACGACCGGATCCAGCGCGAGGGTCGACGTCACCTGCAGCGGCGTGCACACGTCCCCGACGAGCCTCACCGTGTCGGTCGCGACCTGCACCGAGCCCACCTCGGTGCGGAACGGCAGGCTCTGCAGGAACATCTGCAGGATTTCCACCCGTTCTTCCTTCGAGGGGAGCGGGAACTCGATGATGGAATCGAAGCGGCCCGCCCGAAGCAGGGCCGGCTCCATGAGGTCGATCCGGTTGGTGGCGGCGAGGATCATGACTCCCAGGGAACTCTGCAGGCCGTCGAGCTCGCGGAACAGCTGGCTGACGATCCTCTGCGAGATCTGGCCGGAATCCTCCGCCGTGCGGACCGGCGCCAGCGTCTCGATCTCGTCGAAGAACAGGATGCACGGCGAGGCCTGCCGGGCCTTGCGAAACACCTCGCGGACGCCCTTCTCCGAGGCACCGATCCACTGGCTCATGAGTTCCGGGCCCTTCACCGAGATGAAGTTCACCTTGCTCTCGCGCGCCATCGCCTTGGCCAGGAGCGTCTTGCCCGTTCCCGGAGGCCCGGTCAGGAGGATTCCCTTGGCCGGACGAGTGGCGGCAATCCGGAACAGCTCGGCGTGCCGGAGGGGCCACTGAACCGTCTCCGTCAACTCCCGCTTGACGTCGTCGAGCCCGCCCACGTCGTCCCAGCCGACGTCGGGCACCTCGACAAACACTTCGCGGATCGCCGACGGCTCGATCTCCCTCAAGGCTTCCAGGAAGTGGTCCATGTGGATCTCGAGGTTCAGGATCTGCTCGTACGGAATGTCCTCCATGGCGAAGTCGATGTTCGGGAAGATCGTGCGAAGGCACGCCATGGCCGCCTCGCGGCATAGGGCCTCCAGGTCGGCCCCGACGAATCCGTGCGTGATCTGCGCCAGGCGATGAAGGTCCACGTCCTTCGCCAGGGGCATGCCCCGGCTGTGGACATGGATGATCTCCAGCCGGCTGTTGGCGTCGGGAATGCCGATCTCGATCTCGCGGTCGAACCGCCCGGGGCGGCGCAGGGCCGGGTCAAGGGTGTTGGGAATGTTCGTCGCGCCGATGACGAGCACCTGCCCGCGATTGTGCAGCCCGTCCATCAGGGCCAGCAGTTGCGCGACGACTCGGCGTTCGACCTGCTTCTCGGCGCCCATCTCCTCGCGCTTGGGCGCGATGGCGTCCAACTCGTCCAGGAAGATGATCGCCGGGGCGTGGGCCGAGGCGTCCTCGAAGATGCCTCTCAGCTTGCCCTCGCTCTCGCCGTAGAACTTGGCCATGATCTCCGGCCCGCTGATGTGCACGAAATAGGCGTCCGTTTCGTTGGCGACGGCCCGCGCGATCAGCGTCTTGCCGGTCCCCGGCGGCCCGTAGAGCAGAACGCCCTTGGGAGCGTCGATGCCCAGACGCTGGAAGACCTGCGGATACTTGAGCGGCAGTTCCACCATCTCCCTGATCCGCCGGATCTCCTTGCCCAGGCCGCCGATGTCCTCGTAGGAGATCCGCAGGCCCTTCGACTCGCCCGCCTTCTCCTCCTTGACCGTGATGACCGTCGCGGCATGCACAAGGACCGGCCCCGACGGCGCGGCGCTCAACACCGTGAAATCGTGCGATCGGGCGCCGAAGAGCGTCGCCCGCACCGTGTCGCCGGCCACCAGCGGCAATCCCTCCAGCAGGCGCCCGAGGTACTTCGTGTCCGCCTTGGCGCCCATGGCTGTCAGCGCCTCCCCGGGCGAGAGCACGATGCGTTCGGCCGGGCGCGCCTCCACCCTCGATATCGCCGTCTTCTCATCGATTCCGGCCTGGCAGTTGCCCCTCACCAGGCCGTCGATCTGGACAATGCCCTTCCCGCGATCGCCCTGGAAGGTGGGCATTGCCTTGGCCACGGTGGACCGCTTGCCCCTGATCTCAACGATGTCGCCCACCGACGCGCCGAGCTTGGCCATGTCCTGCGGGTCAAGGCGGGCAATGCCCCGCCCGACATCCTTGGGCCCCGCCTCGGCCACTTTGAGGACGATCTCGGCAACCTTCTTCGCTCCGCCGGTCACTTTGGCTGGGGCCATGGCCTCACCTCTTCCCTTCGCGCCAGGCCACGTGGGACAAGACGAGTCACCACGATGTCCTTCGGCAGAAACGGTTCCACGTCGTGCATCATCCCGAGAAGCAGTATCCCCGTCCGTCCGGGCCGAAGCGATTCGCCGATCCGCCGGGCAATGTAGGCGTCCCGTCTTGCCAGCGTCCGCTTGTATCGCGCCCCTTCGCCGGTCTGCCCGGGCGACTGGGCCGCCCGCGAACGCTCCGCAAGGGCCGCCTTCATGTCACGATACTCCTCCAGCAGAAGCCGGGGGTCTTCGGTGCCCATCAACGTCGCCCCTCGGGCCACCAGGGCCAGAAGCAGTTGGTGATTCTGGCTGCCGGCAGCGGCCGCCTTCCCGGCGATCTCAAGCTCCTTGCCGCAAACGGGCAGGCCGTCCTGGTAGAGGTCCACCTGCCGATAGTCCAGAGCCAGCCCCTCAAGCTCCGCCCGGACGGTCTGCCAGAAGTCCTCCAGCAGGGCAAGATACCCCTCCCAATGCCGGCGCCCAAAGCGATCGACGATGGCCGACGCCAGCTCCTCGGCCATGCTGCCCATGTCCGCCGGGGCATGAAGAACAGGGACGTGAACGATTTGGCGAGCGTAGTTCATCGTGCCTCAGGCAAGCGGAAGGGATGCCCCGAGCGATCTCGGAATGGCATGCCCAGGTCCCGACCAGGAACCGCACCCACCTAGTATCGGAAGCCCGTCGCCATGGCTTTCACAATTTTGCCTGATTTGCCGTTCTTGGCGCAATTGATGGATCTGCGGGCCGCGATTCGCCCTGGTTGGCGGCGGGCTGCATCGCCGCACAAGCCGAGTTCGTCAACAGCGCCGATCGCCGAAAGACCTGCACGTGGAAGCGTTGTTGGGGTAAGCGAAGGGAGGGCTGCGGTTCCGCAACGCGTTTGTCAGCAACTCGCTGTGCTCGCTTACGGCATGGCCCGCCGTGACAGACTGCCTTGAGTTGCGGGCAAAGCCCGCGC
>CAYWTX010000273.1:0-8022 GCA_964461295.1 uncultured Planctomycetaceae bacterium
GTTCACGCCGGGGGAGTTGAAGAACGTGGTGGTGAAGGCGGCGGGGCGGGTGGTGCTGGCCCGGCAGGCCAAGCACCTGGCCGAGGAGCGGCGGAAGATCCGCTTCCAGTTCATCACCGTGCTGGCGCATGAATTGAAGGCCCCGCTGGGCGCCGTCGAGGGGTACCTTCAGATCATGAAGGACCGCGCGGCGGGCGGCGACATGGCCGCGTACGACGGCGCGATCTCGCGGAGCCTGGTGCGGCTGGAAGGGATGCGCAAGCTGATCCTCGACTTGCTGGACCTGACGCGGATCGAAAGCGGGCAGAAGCAGCGCGTGCTGGCGCAGGTGGACGTGCGCGAAGTGGCCGTCGCGGCCCGCGAGGGCGTGCTGGCGCAGGCGGCGCAGCGGAAGATCGAGGTGGCCATCGCGGCGGGGGGCCCGGCGGAGATGGATGCCGACCGCGGCGAGATCGAGATCATCCTGAACAACCTGTTGTCCAACGCGGTGAAGTACAATCGCGACGGCGGGCGCGTGGACGTCGCCGTGCAGGCCGACGCCCAGTTCGTGACGATTCGCGTGAGCGACACGGGGATCGGGATGACGGCCGGGGAGACGGCGCGGCTGTTTGGCGACTTCGTGCGGATCAGGAACGACAAGACGCGGAACATCATGGGTTCGGGGCTGGGGCTATCGATCGTGAAGAAGCTGGCGATGCTGTACGGGGGCGACGTGAGCGTGAAGAGCGAACCGAACGTCGGTAGCACGTTCACGGTGGTGATGGGGAGACGCGCCGACGGGA
This sequence comes from uncultured Planctomycetaceae bacterium, assembly GCA_964461295.1. Lineage (GTDB taxonomy): Bacteria > Planctomycetota > Phycisphaerae > SM23-33 > SM23-33 > CAYWTX01. The sequence goes on from CAYWTX010000273.1 coordinate 783, forward strand.
ACTAGGAATTGTCGATTGTCGATCTTCGATTGTCGAAGGGTATGCCCCGTTTGGGCGCCGTAGTTGCGTTTCTGTAAGAGGAAGTGTGACTCGCGAGGAGATCATCCGGTGGTTGCGGGAGGACGACGAGACGAAGCTCGACGAGCTTTGGCGGCGGGCGGATGACCTGCGCCGGGCGAACGTGGGGGACGCGGTGCACTTGCGGGGGCTGGTGGAGTTCTCCAACCGCTGTTCGCGGCAGTGCCTGTACTGCGGGCTGCGGGCCGGCAACGCCGCGCTGACGCGATACCGCATGGAGCCGGAGGAGATTCTCGCCTGTGCCCGCAAGGCCGTCGAACTGGGCTACGGCACGCTGGTGATGCAATCCGGCGAGGACGCCGCGATGGACCCCCGCTGGCTGGCGGACGTGATCGCCCGGGTGAAGGCGCAGACGCCCCTGGCCGTCACGCTCAGCGTGGGCGAATGGCCGCGTGAAGCGCTGGAACTCTGGCGGCGAGCGGGCGCGGACCGGTTCCTCCTGCGGTTCGAGACGGCCGACGAGGAACTGCTCCGGCGCATCCATCCGTCGCGGACCGGGCAGACGCTGGGCCGGCTGGACGTGCTGCGGCTGGCGCGGGAAGCGGGCTTCGAGATCGGCAGCGGGATCCTGATCGGCGTGCCAGGCCAGACGTACCACGACCTGGCGCGCGGGATCGGGATGCTGGCCGAATTGGACCTGGACATGATCGGCTGCGGGCCGTTCATCGCCAATCCGCACACGCCGCTGGGCGATGTTCGCTGTCCCGTCTCAAGGCGGGATCCCAGGACGCGCGCGGGAGCGAAGAGGCGAACGAACCAGGTTCCCGGCACGCCGGAGATGACGTACAAGGTAGTGGCGCTGGCTCGCATCGCGTGCCCGTTGTCGAACATTCCGGGCACGACTGCCCTGGCGACGCTGGACCGCCGGAGCGGATACGAACTGGCCCTGGCCCGCGGGGCGAATGTCATCATGCCGAACCTGACGCCGGCGAACTACCGGCGGCTGTACGAGCTGTACCCCGGCAAGATGTGGGCCGACGACGACGAGGCCTATCATGGTGCTATGAAGCGGCGCATCGAGGCCGCGGGCCGTACCGTTGGGACGGGGCGAGGCGACTCGCCCCACCGGCTGGCGGCCCGCGCTTCGGGCACGTGAGGTGTTCTCGATGTGTGCCCTGGCTGCAATGACGTACGGCGCCAACGGCGTCGATTTTATCGACGACGGCTACCTGGAGAGCCTGCTGGACGGCGCGCGGCCGTCGGAGCGGGAAGTGCGCGAGATCATCGCGCGAAGCATGGCGAAGGAGCCGTTGGCGGTGGAGGAGACAGCCGTGCTGCTGCGGGCCGATCAGCCGGAACTGGTGGAGGAGATCTTCGCGGCGGCGCGGCAGCTCAAGCGGGACGTGTACGGCAACCGGATCGTGCTGTTCGCCCCGCTATACGTGGGCAACCGCTGCGTGAACGACTGCCTGTACTGCGGATTTCGGCGGACCAACCAGGAGGCCGTGCGGCGGACGCTGAGCGATGGCGAACTGCGCGAGCAGGTCAAGGCGATGGAGGGCGTGGGCCACAAGCGGCTGATCCTGGTGTTCGGCGAGCACGCGGCGTACGACGCCCAGTACATGGCCGGGTGCGTCCAGAGCGTGTACGAGACGCGGAACGGTCGCGGCGAGATCCGCCGCGCGAACATCAACGCGGCGCCGCTGGACGTGGACGGCTACCGGCGAATGCGGGAGGCGCGGATCGGAACCTACCAGATTTTCATGGAGACCTACCACCACGCGACGTACGCGAGGATGCACCCGGCCGGGACGCGGAAGGCGGATTTCCTGTACCGGCTGGACGGCGTGAGCCGTGCCATGGAGGGTGGGTGCGACGACGTCGGGATCGGGGCGTTGTTTGGCCTGCACGATTGGCGGTACGAGGTGCTGGGTCTGGTGCGCCACGCGCTGTTCCTCCAGGAACGGTTCGGGGTGGGTCCGCACACGATCAGTTTCCCGCGGCTTCGGCCGGCCAGTGGGTTGAGACTCGACGGCAAGTGGATGGTGGACGACGACGACTTCAAGCGGCTGGTGGCGATCCTGCGGCTGAGCGTGCCCTACACGGGTTTGATCCTGACGGCGCGCGAGCGCCCGGAACTGCGGCGCGAGGTGCTGGGCTTCGGCGTGTCGCAGATCGACGCGGGCAGCCGCATCGAGATCGGCGGGTACACGGAGGCGGGCGACGCGCAGTGCGTGGAGCGCGAGCAGTTCGTGCTGGGCGACATCCGCCCGCTGGAGGAGGTGGTGCGGCAACTGCTCGAGGACGGCTACGTGCCGAGCTGGTGCACGAGTTGCTACCGCCTCGGCCGCACCGGCGAGCACTTCATGGAGTTCGCGATCCCGGGCTTCATCCAGAAGTTCTGCATGCCCAACGCGCTGACCACGCTGATGGAGTACCTGGTGGACTACGCGTCGCCGGCGACCCGCGAGGCCGGCGAGAAGGCCATTGCGGCGGAGATGGCGAAGATGCCGGCGGGCGATCGCAGGGACGCGCTGGTCAGCAACCTGGAACGGATCCGGAACGTCGGCGAGCGGGATTTGTACTTCTGAGAGTTTGTGAGAGAATTGCGCGACCAGTTCCATCCCTCTTCGCCCCGAAGGGGCGGTCAGGATTTGGCCGGGTGCGTAAGCCCCCGGTAGACAATGGATTAGGCGAGAAGCCCTAAAGGGGCGGCAGAAGGCGTCGAATGCGGACAGAACATCGAGTTCCGATTCTTTCACAAACTCTGAGAGCAGCATCCACAGATTGCACAGATTACACAGATACGGGACGGGAGCTTCTCCATCGGTGAAATCTGTGGAATCCGTGGACCCTTTCTCCCGTACGGAACATGACCGATTACAGGACAGAGCACGATCTTCTCGGCAAGCTCCAGGTGCCGGCGACGGCGCTGTGGGGCATCTCGACGCAGCGCGCGATCGAGAACTTCCCGCTGACGGGCAGGCCGGTGCGGGCGGCGCTGATCCGCGCGTACGGGTCGGTGAAGTTCGCCTGCGCGCGGACGAATCACGAGCTGGGGTTCCTCGACGAGGCGACGTTCGCGGCCTTGGGCAGCGCGTGCGAGGAGATGATCGAGGGCAAGCTGGACGAACACATCCGTGTGGACGCCCTCCAGGGCGGGGCGGGCACGAGCACGAACATGAACGTCAACGAGGTGCTCGCCAACCGGGCGTTGCAGCTTCTCGCCCGGCCGCTGGGAGAATACGAGCGGGTGGGCCCGCACGATCACGTGAACCTGCACCAGTCGACGAACGACACGTATCCGACGGCGCTGAAGGTGGCGGCGATCCAGTCGCTCCGCGTGCTGGAGCGGGAGGTCGTTGCGCTGCTGGAGGCGTTCCAGGCGAAGGAGAAGGCGTTCGCGCACGTCGTGAAGATCGGCCGAACACAGATGCAGGACGCGGTGCTGACGACGCTGGGCCGGGAGATGGGCGCGTACGCGGAGGCGTTCGGTCGCGACCGCTGGCGGATCTACAAGTGCGAGGAGCGGCTGCGGGTGGTGAACCTGGGCGGCACGGCGATCGGGACGGCGCTAGGCGCGCCGCGACAGTTCGTATTCCGGGCGGTGGAGCACCTGCGGGAGATCACGGGCCTGGGGTTGGCGCGGGCGGAGAACCTGGTCGAGGCCACGCAGAACGCCGACGTGTTCGTGGAAGTCAGCGGCATCCTGAAGGCGCTGGCGGTAAACCTGCTGAAGGTGGCGGGGGACCTGCGGCTGCTGTCCAGCGGGCCGGACGCGGGTCTGGGCGAGATCCACCTGCCGGCGCGGCAGGCGGGGTCGTCGATCATGCCCGGCAAGGTGAACCCGGTGATCCCCGAGGCCGTCAGCCAGGCCGCAATGGTCACGATGGCGAACGATCAGGCGATCGCGCAGGCGTGTGCGTCGGGCAGCCTGGAGCTGAACCCGTTCCTGCCGCTGGTGGCCGACTGCCTGCTGGGCAGCCTGGATCTGCTGGCGCGGGCGTGCGGAATGTTCCGACGGCTGTGCGTGGAGGGCATCGAGGCCGACGAGGCGCGCTGCCGTCGGCACGTGGACTCCTCGACGGCGGCGGTGACGGCCCTGGTGGAGGAGATCGGCTACGAGATGGCGACGCAGATCGCGGCCGAGGCGCGGAGCAGCGGCAAGGGGCTGCGGGAAATCGTGCTGGGCTGCCGGTTGATGTCGGCGGAGCGGTTTGACGAACTGGTCAGCCCGGAGCGCGTGATGCGGCTCGGCTCGCCGCCGAAGGCGACCAAGCCCGGCGAGTATCTGTGATGGGAAGGGATGGCCGGATGCCGGACTACCTGTTCGCTCCCGGATGTGCACTTGTGCTGTACAAACGTGAGCTGGCCGAGAGGGCGCATGCCCACCTCGGCGCCAGATTCGGCAATGTGGACCTTCTGTTGACGTGCTGCTTGCACACTTCGCGTGCGGCGATCGGGAAGTGCGTCATCAACGTCTGCCCCGGATGCGACAGGCGATACCGTCAGTACGAGAATCCGTCGACGATCAGCCTGTGGGAGATTCTTGCCGAGAGCGACGACTTCGCGTTTCCCGACTACCGCGGCGCGCGGATGACCATCATCGACGCCTGTCCGACGCGCGACCAAGCCCGCGTACACGACGCGGTGAGGAAGCTCGCGGCGAGGATGAACATCACGGTAGTCGAGCCCGATCAGACCAGACGGCAAAGCGCCTGCTGCGGCGATTCGTATTACGGCAAACTTCCTGTGGACGAGGTGCTGCTTCGCATGGAGGCCAGAGCCCGTGCCCTGCCGGCAGACGACGTGATCGTGTACTGCGTCTCGTGCAGCAAGTCGATGTTCAACGGCGGCAGAAAGCCCCGATACCTCCTCGACCTGCTCTTTGGCGAACCGACGTTGCCCGGAACGAGCGATCCGACTGCGTGGCACGAGGAACTGGATGCGTTCACTGCGGCCCACAGCGAGTGTGACGGCAGATGAGTGGAATGCGACTATGCAGAAGACCCCCAAAGGCTTTCGGCTGCACATAGGCATCTTCGGCCGGCGGAACGTCGGCAAGAGCTCGCTGCTGAACGCGATGACCCGGCAGGTGGTGTCGATCGTGTCGGATGTGGCGGGGACCACCACCGACCCCGTCGAGAAGCCCATGGAACTGCTGCCCATCGGGCCGGTGCTGTTCATCGACACGGCCGGGATCGACGACGCCGGCGCGCTGGGCGAGCTTCGCGTGCAGCGGACGAAGCAGATCTTCGACCGCACGGACCTGGGCATCGTGGTGGCAGCGGAAGGGCAGTGGGGCCAGTTCGAGGAGTCGATCTTCGAGGAGCTTGCCGGCCGCGCCGTGCCGACGATCGTCGTATTCAACAAGGCGGACCTCGCCCAGCCGGGCGAGGCGCTGCTGGCCGAACTGAAGAAGCGGAAGTCGTCCTGGGTGTTCACGGTGGCGCCGCGCGGCGAGGGGATTGCCGACCTGCGAGAGGCCCTGATCCGCACCGTGCCGGAGGAGTTCCTGCGAGCGCCGGGGATCGTGGGCGACCTCGTGCCGGCCGGCGAACTTGTCGTGCTCGTCGTGCCCATCGATCTGGAGGCGCCCAAGGGGCGACTGATCCTGCCGCAGGTGCAGGCGATCCGCGACGTGCTGGACAACGACGCGTATTGCATCGTGGTGAAGGAGCGAGAACTACGCGACGCGCTGGACCGCCTGAAACGCCCGCCGGTGCTGGTGGTGACTGACTCGCAGGGGTTCCTCAAAGCGGCCGGCGACACGCCGGCGAGCATCCTGCTGACGAGTTTCTCGATCCTGTTCGCCCGCGCCAAGGGCGACCTGTGCGAGTTCGTCCGCGGCGCGATGGCGATTGAAGACCTGCGCCCGGGCGACCGCGTGCTGATCGCGGAGGCGTGCTCGCACCACCCCATCGGCGAGGACATCGGGCGCGTGAAGATTCCGCGCTGGCTGAGGCAGTACGTGGGGGGGGACTTGGGGGTCACGACGGTGCAGGGGCACGATTTCCCGCGGGACGTCAGCGAGTACAAGCTGATCGTGCACTGCGGGGCGTGCATGTGGAACCGCCGCGAGATGCTCTCGCGAATCCATCGCTGCCGCCAGGCGGGCGTGCCCATCGCCAACTACGGGATGACCGTGGCGTACACGCTGGGGGTCTTCGAGCGGGCACTGGGGCCGTTCCCGGCCGCTTTGGAGACGTACCGGCAATGCCTTCAGCGCCGAGCCGGTGCGAGCCGGGGCAACCACATCTGACTTCGACTCAACCGGGCGAAACGCACTTGTCGGCGGCGGCTCCGTTCTGCCGGCCGGTCGCTGGGAGATCGGTTGTGTTGGCCTCTGCACGCACCATCGCGGAATGTCAGAGAGAGTATGGCCATTTGTTCGTCGGCGCGGTATGATCCCTCCCGGCCGGCTGCGCGGAAGGCCGCTCCTCGCCCGGGGACTTGTCCCCGCCCGGCGAGGGGAGGAAAGTCCGAGCACCAGCGAGCCACGGTGGTGGGTAACGCCCACCGCTGCGTCGCGGATGCGGAACCCGCGTCGCGGCCGGGACAGTGCCACAGAAAACATACCGCCGGCGCCGCAGATTGGGACCCCGTCGTCCGCACGATGGGTGATCCCATCGCGCCTCGAGCGATCGGGCCTTCCTTCGGGATCGGCCCACATTCGGGCGCCGGTAAGGGTGAAAAGGTGCGGTAAGAGCGCACCGCGACCCGCGTGAGCGGGTCGGCAGGGCAAACCCCACCGGGTGCAAGGCCAAGCAGCGACGCATGGCGTGGCTCCCGCCCAGCCGTCGCGGGTAGGCCGCTTGTCCCTGTGGGACAGAGCCCGTCGGCAACGCCGGGCCCAGAGAAATGGCCTTCGCCCCCGCCGCCCTGCCCGCGCGACGGGGGAACAGAACTCGGCTTACAGCGCAGCCGGCCAGGGCTTGATTCTTACTCGGGCCGTGTTATACTGCACGACTCTTTGCCGTTTCGCGGGCCGCACAGGGCGCGGAAAAACCGAATAGCGACGGGGCGTAGCTCAGCTTGGCTAGAGCGCTTGGTTCGGGACCAAGAGGTCGGAGGTTCAAATCCTCTCGCCCCGAGTTTTCTTGGCCGGCTGCAAGCAAAAGACTTGCAGCCGGTCATCCCCGCGTCATTGTCCCCGGCAAACATGGCACGTAACCGTTCACGCCCCCGTCGCCACCAGCGTTGGGGCCGGTTGGGCGGCCCG
>CAYWTX010000274.1:0-3164 GCA_964461295.1 uncultured Planctomycetaceae bacterium
AGCGCCGCCCCCGACTGCATCGCCACGAGCGGCCAGGGCACCTGCCGCCCGCGCCGGGCCGCCCATCGGGCCAGCAGGATCGGCCCCCCGGCCGCGGCGAGGGCCAACGCGATGTGAAGGACGCCCGGCATCGGGGCACAGTCTACCGCGCGGGGGGCGGAGAAGGCAGCCGGGAGCAAGGCGGGCGAGCAGGGAAACCTGCTTCGGCAGTCACGGACAGACGGCGGAAGGTGGCCGGCTACCATCGCGATCGCCTGGTGTTGAACCATCTCATGGCGACCAGATGGCAGTCCGTGTTTGCGTCCTTGCTGTTCGTCGTGCTCCTCCTCGGCGTTCCGGCCTTCGGGCAGGCGAGGCTGGGGCCCGGGGATCTGCCCGATTTCCCGCCGCGGCCTGGGGCCGGGGCCGACGCCGATCTGCTGCGCCGCCACGCCGCGGCGGAGAAGGCCCGCGCCGCCGGCGCGGAGGCAGCGCTCAGGACCGTGCGCATCGACCCGGCCACGCTTCGCGGCCGGGAAGGCTTCTTCCGCGTCGGGCGGAGCGTCAACGGCTACTGGTGGCTGATCGACCCCAACGGCCTGCCGTTCTACTACAAGGGCGTCTGCGCGGTGAACCGGGCGGGGACGATGGGCGGTCGTCGGGCGGTGCCGGGCGGCTACGCGCCCACCGTGGACAAGCTGTACAACTACCCGCGCGACGCCAACGAGTTCGTCGCCAAGGAGATCGCCCGCGTGCGGGCGTGGGGCTTCAGCGGCCTGGGGGCCTGGACGACCAGCGAGTTCTTCGACCGGGGCCTGGCGTACACGGAGATCATGGACTTCATTTATCTGCGCCCGTGGATCGGCGAGGGCCCGCGGCGCGACATTCCGGACATCTTCGACGGCGCCTGGCTGAAGGCGATCGACGAGCACGCCCGGAAGATTTGCCCGCCGCAGCGCGGCTCGAAGATGCTGGTGGGCTACTTTCTCGACAACGAGATCGGCTTCGCCCCGCCGCGCGGCGCCCCGGCCGCCGACAAGTTCGTCACGGGCGAGCCCGGAACCGGGCGAGGCGTGTACGTCTCGCTGCTACAGCGGTGCCTGGCGCTGGAGGCCGGGCGGCCCGCGCGGCGGGCGGCGTGGGAATGGCTGCTGGCCCGCCACGGCGGGAAACTGGGCGAGGTCGCCAAGGCCTGGGGCGTCGCGATCGCCGACCCGGACGCGCCGCGCCAGTGGGCGCAGGCCGGCAGGGCGGTGCACACGGCCGGGTACATCGAGGACTGCTGGGCGTGGGTGCGGCACTTTGTGGACCGCTACGCGAGGGTGACGTGCGACGCCGTGCGGCGGCACGACGCCAACCACATGATCCTGGGCGTGCGCTGGGGCGGCCCGCCCAGCCGCGTCGAGTTGGAGGCCATGAGGCCGTACCTCGAGGTGATGTCGGCCAACAACTACCAGGACCAGTTCTTCGAGCGGATGGACATATACTGGCGTGCGGGCGACATGCCGGTTCTCAACGGCGAGTTCGCCTGGCACGGCTACCCGTTCCACGGCGTTCCGCACACGCGGCCCGACGGGCCGCTGGAGGCCGACGTGGCCCGCATGCTGCGCGCGGGGCACAAGGCGATGGAGCGCGCGTGCCGGCACCCGGGCCTGGTGGGCTACACGTGGTATCGGTGGGTGCAGCCCACCAGCGCCCCGTTGCAGTGCGGCCTGGTGGACTTCGCCGACAAGCCCAACGCATGGAACGTGGAGGAACTGAAGCTGGTGAACGCCCGGGCCGAGCACATCCGCGCCGAGGCCGACGCCGCGGCCGGAAAGCCCCCCGCGCCCGTTGCCGGCACGGTGCACCTGACGGTGCAGACCGACACGGACTTCACCGCCGACGACGACAAGGACTTCCTCAACCTGCGCGGCATCACGTTCACGTTGACGTGCAGGGACGGCCGCTGGGCAATGCCCGAGGGCCGCTGGAAGCTGGTGAAGGCGGAGACGGTCGGCGCGGAGACGTCGCTGTCGATCTCGGCGGCGCCGGGCGAAGGCGAGGGTCGCCGTTACGACGTGAGGCTGACGCGGCGCGGCGACCTGCTCCGCGGCCCGGCCACGGCGTCCCGCGAAGGCAGGAAGCACGAGGGCTACGCGCTGGGGTTCATTGAGTAGGGCAGGCGGACGAATGGCGCGAAGGCGGCGCGGGCATTCCTGCCCGCGGTCCCTCGGGGCCGCGCTATCGGGGGAGCAATCCCGCTACCTTTCCGGTCTCCCGCGCCGCCGGGCCCCCTTGCCCGATCGCTTGCGGAACAGGCGAATGCCGTCCTCGCCGTTGTAGGTCATCAGCAGGGCGCCGTCGGCGGCGAAACGCTCGAAAAGCCGCTCGACGACGCGATGCTCGCCCGGCCAGGGGTAGGCGAAGATCACGTCGAAGTCGTCGATCTCCAACTCCATCTGCTCGTAGGGATCGTTCCCGCCGACGGCCAGCCATTCGAAGTCGCTGACGGCTTCGGCAATCTCTTGCCCGCCGTGCGGAACGAAGTTGCCCTGGTGGAACTCGACGTTCACGCCGTGCGCGCCCGCCAGTTGCCTGGCCAGTTCCACGAGGTCGGCCTCGAACTCGATGCCGTGGGCGTCGAAGCCGACCATCGCGGCCAGGCAGGCGACCACGCCGGCGCCGCTGCCCCATTCGCACAGCAGGGATCCGGTGGCCAGGCGCCGCTGGGCCACGTGGCACAAGGCGGCGTACACGAGCGGGAAATCGCTGGGGACGAACGCGTGGATGGGCCGGTCCAGGTGCGACTCGATGAAGGACTCGATCCGCGCGCGGGCGTCGGCGATGAGGCCCGCCGCCGCCGGCGCGGCGGGCGGCGACTCGCCGGGCAGTTCCACTGGGACCAGCGACATGGGGACATCCTAGCACAGGCCGCCCCGCAATGCAGCAGGCGGCGGGTCCGAGGGTCCATGACCGTTCCTGCATCGCCTCTTGGGCCTGAAGGGCTGAGATATGACAGCCCAGGGCAACGCCCTGGGAGATGTGGCGATTCAGATGACCAGCCCTGTAAGGGCGACATAAGGGCCTCACGCGGCGTTTGTCCCGCCCCTTCAGGGCTTGACGTACTTTGGCGTAGGGTTCCCAGGGCGTTGCCCTGGGCTGTCATATCTCAGCCCTTCAGGCTGAAGAATCCGATGCAGATC
>CAYWTX010000275.1:0-5677 GCA_964461295.1 uncultured Planctomycetaceae bacterium
AACGGCAACCCGCTGCTGCGCTACGACGCGTACTACATCCTGTCGGACCTGATCGAGATCCCCAACCTCGCCCAGCGCAGCAAGCAGTACATCTACTACCTCGTCAAGAAGTACGCCTGGCAGGTGCGCGGCGTGCGCAACCCCGCCCACAGCCGCGGCGAGAAGATCTGGTTCGTGTGCTACGGAGTCGCTTCGACGGCCTACCGCGTCTTCATCTGCGTGGGCATCCTGCTGTTCGTGTGCGACAAGCTCTTCCTGCTGGGCGCGGCGATGGCCATCGCGGCCGTCGTCGCCTGGGTGTTCGTGCCCATCGGGAAGTTCCTGCATTACCTGTTCGTCGGCAACGAGCTTATGCGCGTCCGCGGGCGGGCGATGATCTCCTCGGCCGCCGTCGTCGCCGCCATCATCGGCACGCTGGGCTTCCTGCCCTGGCCGGACCGGTTCCGTCTGGAAGGCGTCGTGGACGCCGCCGACGTGCAGGTGGTGTACACGGAGGCGCCGGGCTTCATCACCGCGGTGCTGCCGTCGGGGCGCCAGGTCGAGCCCAACGGCGCGCCGCTGCTGGAGGCCGGGAGCATGGACCTGCTCACGCAGCGCGACCAGCTCCAGGCTGACATCGTGCGCCTGTCGGCGCAGCGGCGGCTGTCGCAGGCCAAGGGCGAGGTCGGCGAGGCGCAGATCGTCTTGAGCCAGCTGCGGGCGATGGGCGACCAGCTTCGTCGCGTGGAAGAGGAGATCGCCTCGCTGCGCGTGCGGGCGAACGTTCGCGGCCAGTGGGTCTGCCCCGACGCCGACAAGCTGCCCGGAGCGTTCCTGGACCGCGGGAAGACCGTCGGCATCGTGATCGGCGGGCAGCGGTTCATTCGCGCCACGGCCGGTCAGGAAGTGGCCCAGATGCTCATGGAGCAGGTGAACGGGCACGGCTCGGAATCGGCGGGCGTGGAGGTGCGGATCAAGGGCCTGCCGGACCACGACCGCCAGATGGCGGCCCGGATCACGCAGATCGTCGAGGCGGGCACGAAGAACCTGCCTTCGCCGGCACTGAGCGTGATGGCCGGCGGATCGGTGCCGACTGACATGAAGGACCAGAAAGGCACGAAGGCGGCCGAGCGGATCTTCAACGTTCTGGCCTTGCCGGCGCCGGTGACGGACGTGGGGAGCGTCTGGTTGGGGCACGTGCCTCTGCTTCACGGGCAGCGAGTGGTGATGCGCGTGACGATGCCGCCCAGGCCCCTGGCCCAGCAGTGGTACCGATCGCTGCTGCAACTCGTTCAGCGGAGGTTCCACATCTGACGTGAGCGTCCTGCCGAGCACAACCTGGCGGATGCTCGCGACGCGCTCCCGCAGCGTGGAGCTGCCCAAGGGCATCGACGCCGCGTGGGATGCCGCCGTCGGCGTCGCCAAGCGGGGTACCGTTCGCCGCGGGCGATTCCTCCGCCTTGCCGAGCAGGTCCTCCGCCACGAGAGGGATTACAAGGACAAGGCCGACGCGGCGTTGCGCGAGGAGGCGGGGCGATTCCGCGAGCAGTTCCTTCGCGGGCGCGAAACCCCGGAGGATCTCTGCCGCGCCTTCGCCCTCGTCCGCGAAGTGGCCGCACGCCAGCTCGGCGAGCGGCACTTCCTCGTCCAGGTCGCCGGGGCCATGGCGATGGACGCCGGGTGCATCGCCGAGATGGCCACCGGCGAGGGCAAGACACTCACCGCGACACTCACGGCGACCATCGCCGGGTGGCGCGGGCACGGCTGTCACGTCATCACCGTCAACGACTACCTCGCCAAGCGCGACGCGGAGTGGATGGCGAAGATCTACAACTTCTGCGGGTTGAGCGTCGATTACGTCGAAGGACCCATGCCCCAGCCGCGACGCAGACAGGCCTACCAGGCCGACATCACCTACTGCACCAACAAGGAAGTGACGGCCGACTTCCTGCGCGACCGCCTGTCCCTGGGGCGCCTGCGCGGGCTGCCCCAGGCGCTGCTGATGAAGATCGCCCACGGGGCCGGCAGCGGCACCGACCGGGTGGTGATGCGGGGCCTGGCCTGCGCGATCATCGACGAGGCCGACAGCGTGCTGATCGACGAGGCGGTCACGCCGCTGATCATCTCGGGCGACGCCCCCAACGCCGAGCAGGTCGAGGCGTTCGTGCAGGCGGCCGCGATGGCCGGCGACTTCGTCGTCGACCGCGACTACCGCGTCAACCAGCGCTACCGCGAGGTGGACCTCACGCCGGCGGGCAAGCGGAAGCTCGAGGAAGCGGCCGAGGAGCTCGGCGGCATCTGGGTTGGCGCGCGGCGGCGCGAGGAACTGGTCGTGCAGGCCCTGACAGCCCGCGAGCTGTACCTCAAGGACAAGCACTACATCCTCAGTGAGGACAAGGTTGTCATCGTGGACGAGTTCACCGGCCGCCTCATGCCCGACCGCACGTGGCGCGACGGTTTGCACCAGGCCATCGAGGCCAAGGAAACCATCACGGTGAACCCGCCGAAGGACACGTACGCCCGCGTGAGTTTCCAGCGGTTCTTCCGGCTGTACCGCAAGTTGTGCGGCATGACCGGCACGGCGGCCGAGGCGTGGCGCGAGTTCTGGCAGATCTACCACCTGCCGACGTTGACGATCCCGACCAACCGCCCGTGCATCCGGCGCAAGTTGCCCGACCGCGTGTTTGCCACGCCGGAGGCCAAGTGGTCGGCCGTGGCGGAGGAAATCGAGCGCCTGAACAGGACGGGCCGCCCGATCCTGGTGGGCACGAGAAGCGTGCACGCCAGCGAACACCTGAGCGAACTGCTGACGCGGCGCGGGCTGGAGCACGCCGTGCTCAACGCCGTGCGGCACGCGGAGGAGGCGCAGATCGTCGCCGGCGCCGGGCAGCCGGGGCGGATTACGGTCGCGACGAACATGGCCGGGCGCGGCACGGACATCAAGCTGGGCCGCGGCGTGCGCGAACTCGGCGGGCTGCACGTGCTGGCCACTGAGAGGCACGAGGCGGGCCGGATCGACCGGCAGCTTTTCGGGCGATCGGCTCGGCAGGGCGATCCGGGCAGCGCGCAGGCGATCGTCTGCGTGCAGGATGAAGTGGTGGGCCGGTACGCCCCGCACGCGCAGAAGGCGACGGTGCGGCGGTTCGGGGCGACGGACCGCGAGATCTCGTCGAGCCTGACGCGCCGGCTGTTCGACGTGGCCCAGAAGCGGGCGGAGCGCCTGGCCCTCCGCCAGCGCAAAGGCGTTCTCCGCACCGACGACTGGCTGGACGAGTATCTCGGCTTCGCCGGTTCCGAGAGCTGAAGGTGGTTCCGACTGCCCTGCCGACTGGCGGCAGATCAGTCAGAATCGCCGGGGGGGGGGACCTTCGTCCGTCCTCACCCCAACTTGCTCAGGATCGCTCCGGCCGCACCGAGGGCTTCGCGTTCCGCCGCGGCGGCGCCGCGGAGGATGGCGGCGGAAGGGGCGCAATGGAAGGTGTCCTTCCAGTTGCGTTGCGGGTCGGGTCGGTCGGGGGACAGACGCATCGCCTCGGTTAGGGCGTCGCGCACAGTGGCGTAATGCCGTGCCGCGACGTCGAACTCCGCATCGGCCCGGCCGGGGAGGCGCGCCTTCGCCTCCCGCAGGAACTCGACGGCCATGCAGCGGCACTCGTGCCAGGCCTGCGCCACGTAGGCGTGGTGGTCGCGCAGGGTGACGCCATCGTCCAGGCCGGCGGCCCAGTTCTCCATCGCCGAGGGGCCCGAGGCGAACTTGGGCGCGAAGATGACGCCGGTAGGGGAGTCGGCGAGCTTCCGAGCGGCCTCCAGGGCGTCGCGGACGACGTTCACGACCGGGGCCGGGGCGGGCAGAGGGCGCACCGCGAACACGGCCAGCACTCGCACGTCCGTCGTGCCCAACTCCTGCCAGGGGCGCGGTCCGGCGGGCTTGTCCTCGGCCGTCCAGCCGCAGTAGTAGTAGCCCACGTCGTCGTAGCCGACGATCGTGTAGTGGTCGGGAATCCACGGGTGCAGTTGCCAGCCGAAGCAGGGCAGGCCCTCGTCGATGCGCGAGCGGACGAAACCCCACGCCTCGCGCTGCCGCTGGGGGAACAGCTCGCCCGCCTTGGCGGATTCGACGTCGACGCCGGTCTCCACCTCGTAGCCCAGGTTGCGCGCGAGCGGGAAGAGCTCCTGCCATCGCCAGCACGTCGGCCCCGAGCAGTCGGACTCGCGGCCCTGCGTGTTGATGACGAATGCCCAGCCCGTGCCGCCGTACAGCCATGGCCAGGAGATGTCGCGGCCGAGGTACTCCAGCCCAGCCTTGATGGCGCCAAGCTGGGTGATGAACCGCCTGTGCCATGTGAGCCCTTCCAGCAGTTTCTTCATCCTGTTGCCTCTTGTTGCCCGACCGGGAGTTTGTCGCCCACGGCCTTCTGCCAGTCACGCGCATCAGCAGCGGCACGCGCGCCGATTCCTCAAGCATGGGGCTTGTAGCCCTTCTCCTTGAGCCAGGAGTAGTGCTGGCTGCGTAGTTTCTGGTCGCGGTCCCTGCCGTACCAGGCGGTGTAGCCGTCCTCGGTCGCCTGCCATTCGTCGAATCCGTGCTGCGCAAACGTCTCGTCTCCCAGGTGCCACTTGCCCACGTATCCGGTGCGGTAGTCGCTGTCGGCCAGGAGTTCGGGCAGGCGGGGCACTCAACTTCGGCTTGGCGACCGCGGGCCGCGTCGTCGCCGCCCCGGCCCGCGTCAGGCCATATGCCAGCGCGGCAGCACCCGTTGCCTTCAGGAAACTTCTGCGCGCGATTCGGTTCGTGCCCATGGCTTGTCCCTTCCCATCCGCCGCCGCGTGTCCTGCTGCATGTCGAGGATGATGCCGCGGACGTGGCTGACGAACTGCTCGGCCGACATCCCGCAGGCCGTCTCCTGCGGGATGGGCGCCGCGTAACGGACGATGATGCTGCCGGCGCCCGGAAACCTTTGCGTTCGCGGCCAGGCCTCGAACGCGCCGTCGATCAGCACGGGCACGACCCACTTGGCCGCCCGCTTGGCGAGCGTCGCGATCCCTGGCAGGAAGGGGCCGATGGCCCCGTCGCGTGTCCGCGTGCCCTCGGGGAAGATGCACAGCGTCCCGCCGCCTTTCAGCCGGCGCATCGCTTCCTTGATCGCGCCCGTGTCGGCCGTGCCGCGCCGCACCGGAAACGAGTTCAGCGAGGAGATGAGCCGCCGGAACAGTGGCGAGCGGAACAGCGTGTCGCGGGCCATGTAGTTCATCGGCCGCTGAAGGGAGAAGCTCATCAGCATCGGGTCGAGGAAGCTCTGGTGGTTGCTGATGTAGATCGCGCCGCCTTCGGTGGGTTCCAGGTGGCGATTGAGCACGCGGACCTTCCAGAACGCGGGCATCAGGAGACGCAGGCCCAGCCGGCAGAACCAGTACAGCGGGTTGGCGGTGGGCACGCCCTTGGGGTAGTGGGCATACAGCACCGGGTTGGGGCAACTGGGCAGGCCTCTCACCGTGCCGCCTCCACGTGGCGGAGCAGGACCGCGCGGGTTTCCTCGATGCTGTACTCGGTCGTGTCGATCTCGATGGCGCCGGGCGGCTTGATCAGCGGCGCCGCCGAACGCGTCTGGTCGCGGTGGTCCCGCTGCCGCATCGCGTCCAGCACGTCCTCGATGGCGGCCCTCTGCCCGGCCGCGTGCAGGTCGTCCTGGCGGCGGCG
>CAYWTX010000276.1:0-17023 GCA_964461295.1 uncultured Planctomycetaceae bacterium
CCGCTCGCCGGAAAGGGGCAAGGTCGTGCGGCAGGAACCCCGCTTTCGTTCCGCCGGTCCTGGGAACTCAATACACCTCGTCGTGAGTTCCCACGGTCTCCAGGAGGCCGCCGCCTTCCCACCGTACCTGGTGAAGGAGAACACCACGCGCAGGTCGTAGCCACCGGAGCAGGCCCACGAATTCTGGTGTTTGCCCTTGAGTTTGTGCGTCTTGAGCCGGGGGGCGTAGGGATCGGCTTCCAGCAGGCGAAGGGCCTGGAGCAATTGCTCCGCCAGGTCCGGCCGCTTGCGCAGCATCCGTCTGGAGTCTCGCACAAACGCGGTGCTACGCAGGAGCACGTGACTCACGCGAGGATCTCCCGCATGAGTTCGGCGGGGGTGGTCGGCTTGCACCGCCCACGGCTATGCTCGCGCCTGGCCGACCGGATGCTGGCGGCGATTCGGCGGCGCTCCTCGTCGGCCATGCGCATGCGCACCACGTCCACGAGGCTCTCTCGCTGGTCAAGCGGCAGGCGGTCGATCATCTCCACGAGATCAGCGAAACGAACGGTACGTGCAGACATAATCGATTCTCCTGCCTTGAGTATACCCGCCTGATGCATGCATGCCACCACCAGATGTTCGGACACGCCCGTGGCCTCCGGTTCCTCGCCCAGGTGGGCGAGGGGCTGGACCTCGCGGCCGTGCGGCAGACCCTGGCCGAGCATCCGGCCACGCGGCAGTATCTCTTCCACGTGCTGGTCTGGCCGGACGTGCCGATGGACGACGCGCGGCTGATGCTGTGGGGCTGGTTCACGCGGTTCGGCCCGCTAGCGGACCTGCATCCGGCGCGGCGCGAGCCGGCCGGCAATCGTATGCTCCTGCACCCGCCGATCCTGATCGACGCGACGTGGAAGCCCGGCTACCGCCGTCCGGTGGCCTTCGACGAGGCCCGCGCCCGCCAGGTGGACGCCCGCTGGGGGCAGTACGGCATCGGGGTGTAGGTATCCCAATGTTCGTTGGGAGGATCGACGTGGGGCGGACGACAGCGGGGGAAGCTCGCGATGTTCGACACGGAAATGGGGACGAGACATTGCGCCTCGCCCGAGGACGTCGTGACCATCGCCTCTGTCGCTGGCGTTCGCCGCCCGATCGGGGCTACAATACAAGAGTGAAGTGTACGCGCGTGTAGATCGACACCTCGGTCGTCAGCGGCTGCCTGGACGAGGAGTTTGCCGACGCCAGCCAAGCGCTGATGGAACAGGCCCGGCAAGGCGAGGTCGTGCTGCTGGTCTCGTCGCTGCTCATCGACGAACTGGTCGAGGCGCCGCCCTTGGTCCAGCAAGTGCTTCTGGACTTGCCGGAGTCCTGCATGGTTCGGATCGACCTGGATGAAGAAGCCGACCGGCTGGCCCGGGCCTACATCGAGGCCGGGGTGCTTGGCGAAGCGTCGTTCGACGATGCGCGGCATGTGGCGATGGCCTGCGTACATGATGCGGACCTGATCGTGAGCTGGAATTTCCGGCATATCGTTCAATACCAGAGGATTCGCGGGTTTAACGCGGTGAACTTGCGCGAAGGCTACAAGAGCATTGAGGTCCGGTCGCCCCGAGAGATGGCGGAACCATGAAGAAGAACAAGACATTCGACGCGGTGGAGATGAAGAACGCCATTCAGGCCAAGCGCCGCCGCGAGCGGGCGAGCATGTCGGATGAGCAGGTGCGACAATCCCTTGCCGGAAGGCTCGACACCTCAGATCATCCCCTGTCCCGCAAGTGGCGTCGGCTCGTCCCGGATCGGGCGAACCAGTCCTCCGGCGCCAATGCGTAGCGCCCGCTGGGGACAGTACGGCATCGGAGCGCAGGTGCCCCCTGACGCCCACGGCGCCATCATCCTCCTGCCGGAAGTGACGACCGGAAGCGGTAGCGGCCCGATCCCAGCGCGTACACCCTCGCGCCATCCTCAACGCGCAGGAACTTCACACCCTCGGCTGCCTCGGCCGGGCCGTCGCCCTCCATCACTTCGGCGCCGTCGGCGGCGGGAACGTGGGCCGTGGCGACGGAGTTGGGCGGCACGGCGACGTTCCATTCGAACCGCCCGTCGTCCAGCCGCCAGCGGCTCTCGATCCGCCCGTATGGCCCCGCCAGGGCCGCGGCGGCGTGGGTGAGCAGCCCTCCCGGCCGCGGACGCAGGATGACGTGGCAGTAGCCCGGGCGGTCGGGGTCGGCGTCGATGCCCGCGGCGGTCGCGTACAGCCACTCGCCGACGGCGCCGAAAGCATAGTGGTTGAACGAGTTCATGCCCGGGCTCTGGAACCCCTTGTCGCTCGTCCACCCGTCCCAACGCTCCCAGATGGTCGTCGCGCCCTGCGTGACGGCGTACAGCCACGACGGACAACTGGTCTGGTGAAGCAGGGCATATGCGACGTCGGTTCGCCCATTCGCGCTCAACACGCTCAGCAGGTACGGCGTGCCGACGAACCCGGTGGCCAGGTGCATGCCCCGGCGGCGAATGTCGTCCACCAGGGAATCGACGACGGCCGGGCGAAGCCGATCAGGTATCAATCCGAAGTGCAGGGCCAGCACGTACGCGGTCTGGGTCTGGCCGACGACGCGCCCGGCCGGCGTGATGAAATTCCTTTGGAACGCCAGGCATGTGCGGTCGGCGATGGCCTCGTACCGCCGCGCGTCGTCGCCTCTGCCGAGCGCCTGCGCGATGCGCACCATGAGCCGGGCGCTGTGGGCCAGGAAGGCCGTGCCGATAAGGTCCTTGGGCGTGGCGCCCTCGCAGCCGCCGCTGCCGTCCAGGGCCAGCCAGTCGCCGAACCCCCGGACCGCCGAGCCCTCGAAGGCACGCAGGCCGTCGCGGCTGGACGCCTCCAGGTACGCCATGTAGCGGGCCAGGCTGTCGTAGTGCTCCTCCAGGATGCCCGCGTCGCCGTAGCACAGGTACATCGTCCAGGCGCAGATCACCGTGGCGTCGGACCAGGCGGGCCCGCCATCGGGCCAGGCGCCGCCCAGGTGCGAGTTGGGCACCAGGCACGGCACGCTGCCGTCGGCGTTCTGGGCGTCGCGAATGTCCTGCAACCACTTGGCGAAGAACCCGCACACGTCCATGTTGAACGCGGCCGTGCGCGCGAACACCTGCGCGTCGCCCATCCAGCCGAGGCGCTCGTCGCGCTGGGGGCAGTCGGTGGGCACGTCCAGGAAATTGCCCTTCTGACCCCACACGATGTTGTGCTGAAGCTGGTTGAGCAGCGAATCAGAGCAGGTGAATTCCCCGGCAGCCGGCGTGTCCGAATGCAGCACGATGCCCGTGACGGCGTCGCGACCGGGCTCGCCGGCCAGGCCGTCCAACTCCACGTAGCGGAAGCCGTGGAACGTGAATCGCGATTCCCACTCCTCCGGCCCGCCGCCGCGGCAGGTGTAGTAGTCCGTCGCCCGGGCCGTCCGAAGATTGGCCGTGTACAACTCGCCGTCGGCGTCGAGCATCTCGGCGAACCGCAGCCGGATCGTGGCGCCCGGCTTGGCGGCGACCCGCAGCCGGACCCGACCGACCATGTTCTGGCCCAGGTCGTATATCCACAGCCCCCGCGCCGTCCGCCGCGGCGGACCAGCCGGGCGCAGCTCCGCCATCCGCCGGACCGGCGGGCCCCCCATCGCCACCACGGCCGCGCCCTCGTCGGCAAACTCCCGCGCCGCCTGCCACGCCGAATCGTCAAAGCCGCTCCGGTCCCACCCGGGCATCTCCAGCCGGGCGTCATAGCACTCGCCCATGATCAGGTCCGACTCCAGCAGCGGGCCGTACCCCACCTTCCACGCGCCGTCGGAAACGATTGTTTGGCTCGAACCGTCCTCCGCCGTGATCTCGAGCTGCGCCAGAAGCTTCGGCCGGTCGCCGTACAGCTGCCGGCTGCGCTTCTCCAGGTGCCCGCAATAGAAGCCGTCGCCCAGGATGGCGCCCAGCACGTTGGGCCCCTGCCGCAGCAGGTCCGTCACGTCGTACACGCGATACCGCACTCGCTTGTGGAAGTCCGTCCAGCCCGGCGAGAACACGTCGTCGCCGACTGCCCGCCCGTTGAGCGTGCACTCGTACATGCCCAGCGCGGTGACGTACAGCCGGGCCCGCGCCGCCGGGCGGCCCAGCACAAACTCCCTGCGGAGGTGCGGGCACGGGCTGGCCGACCACGGCCCGCCGACCAGCGGCGCCCCGACCCACCGCCCCTGCCAGTCCTCCCGCCGCAGCAGGCCCATCTCCCACCAGGCCGGCTCGGCGAGCTGCGCCTCCTGGCCGCGATCATCCCACACCCGCACCGTCCACCACGCCCGCCGGCGCGATTCCAGCGGCTTGCCCGCGTAGACCACCCCGACCGACTGCTCGCCGGCCACGAGGCCGCTGTCCCACAGGTCGCCCGCCCCAGCCGCCAACGCCCGCGCGTCCCCGGCCACCAGCACGCGGTAGGCCCTCTGCCGTGCGCCGCGCCGCCGGGACTGCAATTGCCACGAAAGTCGCGGCTGGGGCACGTCCAGGCCCAAGGGATTAGCGAAATACTCGCAGCGCGGCGATACGACCTGAGTCATGCCGATGGTCTCCTGGCCCGCATGGTAATCGCCTTGGCGGTCCGGGGCCACCAAGATGCCCGCCGCGACTCGCGCGGTCACAACCCACCCCGCAACACGGCGCCCGCCCAAATCGACACCGCTACTCCCGCCGCACGGCCGCTCGAGCCACCGGCTCGCGCTGCACCACACGATAGCCGATGGCCAGTTGCAGCCGGCGCTGCGCCGAGCCGGTCGCATACGGCAGCAGCGCCGTGATCAGCGTCGCGCCTGCCGTGCGATGCTCGCGGTTGTACGAAGCCTGGATCCCTTCGCGATGCCGATACAGCACCGCGGGCACCCGCACCTGCTGGTTCTCCACGTCGATCACGAACCGGTCTTCGTCGGCGAGCAGCCGCACAAACCGGTCGCGAATCTCGAAACGCACTTCGCGGGCCGTCAACGGCCGGCGCGGCAGCGCAGCGCGGTTGTAGGTCACGCCCGGCGCTGCCGCCGCGGCGCGGAAGTCCCCGTCGCCGGCCAGCACCGAGTCGATGGCCTCCAGCGTCATCGTGCGCCCGTCCAGCCGCAGCAGCGTCCGCAGAAACCGCGATTCGGGAAACTCGCCGGGGCAGTTGCTGTCCAGCAGCAGCGCCAGCGACCACGCCGCCCGCGCGTTGTGCCAGTACGCCACGGCCGCGTCGCCGGCGGACACCAGCCGCGGCGTGGCGGTCGGGCCGGTGACGGCGAAGACCGCCAACTGCCGATGCAGGCGCTCGCGGCAGGAGCGCAACGCCCGCGGGCAGACCAGGCCGCGGGCGTCAACGGCCTTGTCCAGCACATGTGCCAGGTCGTCCGTCGAAGCCGACGGCGCCACGCCGGTCGTGTCCACCGCAATGGGCGGGCGCGAGGGCGCCGAGCAGCCCGCGACGACGACGAACACTGGGGCCACGAGCTTCGCGACGAACGTAACCATGGGCCGGGATTCTACCGTTTGGTACACTGGCTGTCAGCGTTGCAGGCGTCGCTTGGAGCTTCGCGTGCCGCCTGCGTCCGGCGAAACGTCGACCGCGCAGCCACGTTCCGCGACCCGCAAGCCGCGGTCGCGACGCCGTGACGACTCCGGGTATCCATGGAACAGGGAAAGGAACGGGACGCGATGGTTCGCCAGTCGCCGAAGGCGCGTTCGCGCCTGCGGCGCGCCGCGCGCGCCGGCGCCGTCGCGGTCCTGGTGGTCCTGCTGCTCGCCCTGGCGGGCAAGTGGTGGATCATCCCCGCCGTCGCTCGCTGGCAGATCGACCGCTGCATCGGCGAGTACTGGGACGGCACGGCCACGTTCGACCGGCTCGACTTCGCGTACTTCGGCTCGACCACGGTGCAGGGCGCGCACCTGCGCGACGGCGCCGGGCGCACGTGGCTGACGGTGCGCCGGCTGACGCTTCGCCCGGGCGACTGGCCGGGACTGCACCCGCGCCTGCGGGCGGTCCAGGCCGAGGGCTTCGCGTTCAGCGCCCACGTGATCGACGGCAACTGCTCACCGCCGCTGCGGAAGCTCCCGGCCGACCTGGCCGACTGGGTGGACCTGCACGAGTTGCGGGTGGCCGGGACGCTGGCGGTGATCGAGAACGGCAAGGCGGTGGACCGGCTGACGCTGGCGGCGCTGGCCATGCGGCGAAGCGGCGGGCGGTATGACGTGTCGGTGGACATGGCCGAGCCGAGGCTGGGAGCGTCGATGGTCGTGACGGGCGTGGAAGGCTTCCGCCTGGGCGAGCGCGGGGTGGAATTGGCCGGCCTGTCGGCTGAGGTGGCCGGCGGGCGGGTTCACCTGTCGGCGTCGGCGACGTTGCCCCCGGCGGGCGGGCTGGACGTGCGCGGGCAGATCGCCGCGCGCGACGTGGACCTTTCGCGGGTGCGGCTGCCGCTCAGCGGGGTCAACACCGGGCGGTCCAAGGCCGTCGTCAGCTTCGAGGCCGGCGGCGCCGATTGGCGGGCCGTCCGCGGACGCGGCACCGCCGTCATCGAGCGGATGGACCTCCGCAACGTGCCGGCCGCGTCGGCGATGTTCGCCCGCGCGGGGCTGTCGGCGCCGGAGGCGCTGAAGGACGCGAACGTGGATTCCTCCTTCACGCTTCGCGGCTGGCGGGTGGTGCTGGACCGCACGCAGGTGCGCCTGAGGCTGGGACGAGTGGACGTGGAGGAAGGCGCCACGGTGGACATCCGCGGCGGCGAGATGGACCTTGTGGCCTCCGTGCGCGTGCTGGAGAGCGTACGGAACGCGATGAAGCACATCCCGCTGGTCAGCACGCTGGCGAGCCTGACCGAGAGATTGTCGCGGCTGCACGTCCGCGGCGTGTGGAGCGATCCCAACAGCGTGACCATCACGCCGGCGGCGGCCGTGCTCGCCGACGAAGAAGTGCCGACGCCCAGGACGCCGTAGGGGCAACGGGAGAGCCCTGGGCGAACCGCGCGCGGCCGCGGACATGTGGTTCCTCGGGCGCGTCCCCGGTTGCCTTCGTTCGCTCCCCGGTTTGCTGGCCGCTATGCGCCGCGGATGGCCTTGCGCAGGTGTTCGATGCTCCGGGCGGCCTGGTCGATGGTCCCGCACTCGACGGACAGCACGATGTCGCGCTTCAACTTGCGGCAGACCTTCACGACGGCCGCCCAGTCGATCACCCCGTCGCCGCAGGCGCAGCCCACCGGCGTGCCGGTGACCTTGCCGCGTTCGGCCGACGATTGCTGGACGGAGATGTCCTTGGCGTGAAGATGGACAAGACGGCTGGCGACCCGCCGCAGCCAGCGGATCGGGTCGTGCCCGGCGAGGTAGCTGTTGCCCGTGTCGAAGTTGACGCCGATGGCGGGGCTGCGGACCAGGGCGACAATGCGGTCCAGCCCGTCGGGCGACTTGGAGTACTGCTGGTGGGGCTCGATGCCGATGAGCACGCCCCGCGGCTCGGCGACCTTGGCCGCCTCCATCAGGGTGTAGCGCATCAGAACGTGGTCCTCCTCGGCCGTGGTCCACGGCTGCTTGGGGCCCTCGTCGGTGTTGACCACGGGCGCGCCGCACTCGGCGGCGAACCGCACGGCCTGCTTGAGGTACTCGGCGCCGATCTCGGGCTTGCACAACGGCGTGTGCGCCGACAGACCCGACAGCTTCACGCCAGCCTGCTCGCACGCCCGACGCACGCGAAGCGGGTCATCCAGCATGGAGACGCTGTGGAAGTACCCGGCCTCGCTGAGCAGCTCGCGGCCCCAGTGGACCATGGGCTCGACGTACTGGTAGCCCAGTTCGGCGGCCTTGCGAACGGCCCACTCGAAGGGTTTGTCATCGTGGCGGACGAACTCGAGGTTGATGCCGATGCGGACCTTACCCATGGCGGCCATCCTTTCCTGTTGGCGGAACGCGGCGCAGTCTAGCGGTTCCGGCCCGCGAGCGAAAGGGCCGGCGCCGATTGCCGAACCGCCCGCCAATTCGCGGAGGGTCGCCATGCCCGGTTGCGGCGGGACGCCGTGGGCGACTCGCTGCATACTGGAAACGACGTGACTTCGGCGCGCCCGCGTCGTTGAAACATGGTAGGTCCACGCATTTCCGGGAGAACAACATGAACGTTCGCCGATGGGTCTTCGCCACCCTCGTGGCCGGCGCGTGTCTCGCCGGCGGCATCCGTCTCGCCATCGCCGCCAAAGAGCCCGCCGCGCCCGCCGCGCCCGCCGGCATACCCGGCAAGCCCGCCAAGGCAGTCGCGCCCGCCTCGCCCGCGATCGCGAAACCTCCGCCCGTTCAGGAATCGCCGGAGTTGGCGGCCGCGATGAAGGAAGGCAAGCTCGGCTTCGGCAGGATGCTCGTCGTGCAGCGGAACCACATCAACTGCACCCACGTGTACACCTACCACGCCGAGGGGCAGAAGAACGGCGGCGGGCTGTATAGTTGCGGCCTGGCGGACGGCAAGATGACCCAGCTGCTCGATTCGGCCAACGGGCAGGTTCTCGGCTACGACCTGTCGTTCGACGCGAAGGAATTGCTGGTCGCCTGGCGGCGGTCGGACGCCAATCAGCCCGACCGCTACCAGATCTACCGCATGGACCTGGACCCCGACGGCACGCGGGTGTCGAACATCCGCCAGCTCACCGCAGGCGACCACGACAACTTCGACGCCGTGTGGCTGCCCGACGGCGACATCGCCTTCCTCTCCACGCGAACGCCGCTGGTCGCCTACTGCTGGACCACCCTCTGCGGCGTGCTGCACCGCATGAAGGCCGACGGCGCCGACGTCCGCCGCATCTCCGCCAACTACCTCAACGATTTCACGCCGTCGCTGCTGAACGACGGGCGGCTGATCTACGGCCGATGGGAGTACGTGGACCGCCCGGCGATCCCGATCCAGGCCCTGTGGGCGATCAACCCGGACGGCACGAACCTGTCGGGCTTCTACGGCAACCGAGTGCTGGGCCCGGCGACGTTCATCGAGGCGCGAGCCGTGCCGGACAGCCACCTGGTGCTGTGCACCATGACGGGGCACAATGGAACGCTGCGCGGGGCGATCGGGCTGATCGACGTGACGTTCGGCGACAACGAGCAGCAATCGATCCGCAACGTCACGCCCGATGTCGGCATTGGGAGCGTCGAGCACAGTTCCAACGGCCCGCGCGGGCCCTACCAGACGCCCTATCCGCTGGACGGCAAGCACTTCCTGGTGTCCTACTCGGGCACGATCCTCCTGCGCGACTACGACGCGACGGGCCAGGCCGTCGTGCTCAAGCCCGACGCCGGCGGCATGGGGTTCTACAACCCCCAGCCGCTGCGCCCGCGCGTTCGCCCGCCGGTGCGCCCGACGCTGCTGCCCGCCAAGCCCGACCCCTGGGCCACCGTCGTCCTCCAGGACGTGTACATCGGCCTGGAGCCGACCATCGCCCGCGGAACGGTGAAGAAGATCTGCGTGGTGCAGGAGATGCCCAAGCCCGAGGTGGGCCGAAGCACCGGCTTCGGATTCCAGCGACCCGTCGTGAGCTGCGGCGCCACCTACTCGCCCAAGAAGGTGTGGGGCTTCGTGGACGTCAGCCCGGACGGCTCGGCCGCGTTCCGCGTGCCCGCCAACCAGCCGATCTACTTTCTGCCGCTGGATGAAAAGGGCCGGGCCGTGCAGCGGATGCGGACCTTCACGCACCTGATGCCCGGCGAGGTGCAGGGATGCGTCGGCTGCCATGCGTCGCGGTCCTCTCGCTCGCCGGACAAGCCGGTGCAGCTCACGCTGGCCAGCCAGAAGGTGCGGGCACTCACCCCGCCGGAGTGGGGCGTGCGCGGGTTTGACTTCGCCGCCGTCGTCCAGCCGGTGCTGGACAGGAACTGCACCCGTTGCCACAACGCCCGCGAGCACCCCAACGACATCGACCTCACCGCCGACCGCACGCAGTGGTTCAATGTTTCCTACGACGTGCTGGCGTACGAGAACTCGAAGTTCGCCCGCATGGGCGGCGACACCTGGCGCAGCGGCAGCCCGTACGTGAGCTGGATCTCCACGATGAACGGCACGGAGACCAACATCCTGCACGTCGATCCGCTTACCTGGGGCTCGCCCGTCAGCAAGCTGGCCGACATGGTCCTCGCCGGCCATCCCGACAAAGACGGCAAGCCGCGCGTGAGCCTCTCAGCCGACGACAAGCAGCGCGTCATCACCTGGATTGATGTGAATGCCCCCTACTACGGCACGGCCACCACCACGCACCAGGACCTCCCCGGCGGGCGGGCGCTGACGCTGCCGGCGTTGAACGGCGTGCTGGCTGACGTGGCAAAGCGGCGCTGCGCCCAGTGCCACACGCCCAAGGCCGCTCCCGCCGCCGCCGGGCGCGGCGGCAGGGCCGGCGCCCCGGGAAATGCCATGGCCCCCGTGCCCCTGCGCCGCGTGCGGTTCACCAACCCGCGGGAGAACTACTTCCTGCTGGCCCCGCTGGCCAAGTCGGCCGGGGGCACGGAGAAGTGCGGTAAAGCCGTCTTCGCCGACACCAGCGACGCCGACTACCAGGAGATCCTCAACGCCTTCGATCCCATCACGGAGATGCTGAAGAAGAACCCGCGCCAAGACATGCCCGGCGCCGTCACCGCCGCGTGCGAAGCCCCCGCCTGCGGCAAGGGCCCGCCGGCGGCCTGCCCGCCAAAATAAATTTCGCCATATTAGGATGCACGGTATACGCGGGATTCAGAGTTCTGTCTTCATCCCGCGAATCCCGTGCATTCCGCCAACTTCCTGACGGCGTTTCTGGTGTCCCCCACTCGATCTTCCCCCGCTTCGCGCTCGATGCAGAAGTTGCCGACAAAGCCGATGTCATTCAGTGCCGCGAGGAATGCCGGCCAGTGCACCGCGCCCTGCCCCACCGGCGCCTCGCGCCCCCACGTGCCCGCCACCGCCGTCGGAACGGCGTCCTTCACGTGGACCTGACGCACCAGACAGCGGCGGGCATCACATGCCGAGCGTCTTCCCTCCAAGCCCCGGCCCGGCGTGGCCGGGGCATCCCGGTCGTGCTCGTCATCGTGATTCGTGATCGGCAGCTTCCCCTCTCGGTCGTCGTCGTCGTCCTCCTCCTCCTCCTCCTCCTCCTCGTCCTCGTCCTCATCCTCGGCTGTTTCTTCCCCCGACACTCGACACTTGACACTCGACACTCTCCCCAACGTGTATGCCGCCGCAACCGGGTCTCCCTTGCCGTACAGGATCATATTCGCCGGGTCGAAGTTGACGCCCACGTCGTCTCGCCCAAGCTTCTCCAGGAACGCAGTCAGCGCCGCGGCGTCCTCCTGGCCCGTCTCCAGGGCGATCTCGCAGCCGACGGCGGCAAACACAGCCGCGATGCGCCCGACGCGGTCCAGCAGCTTCGCGCACTCTGGCGATCCCGCGTTCTCCGGAAGGAACCCCGCGTGGAACGTGACCAGCTTCAGCCCCATTCGCCCCGCCAGTTCCGCGTCGGCATGTATGTTCCGCCAGTTCTCCCGCCACGTGGCATCGGGCACGACGCCGCCGGTCCGCCGGATCGACTCCAGGCTGCTGTAGTCCTCCCCCGCGCAGGCAAACATGCCGCTCACCACCTCGACGCCCGCGTCGGCCAGCACCCGCGGCGCAGCCGCCCACGCGCCGCCTCGCCTCAGCGGGTCCAGCGCAAGCTGCACCCGCATCACCCCCGCCGCCCGCAGCCGCTCGATCAGCTCCGCCGGCCCGCCCGCCCGCAGCGACCAACTGCACACGGCGATGCAGTTCGCGGACCTCATTGCTTCTCTTCTGCCGCGCGGCCAGCCATCGCTGCAACGAACCGCTTGGCTTTCTCGATGGCCATACGGGCATCCTCTTGCGAAACGCGGCCCAAGCTCCCGTAGTCGCCAGTGCCCCGCAAGTCGAGGAGGTAATCGAAGTCTTCCGCCGTGGCCTTTGGAATCAGGTCCTTATGCACCAACTCCCGATGGAGCGCCGCCCTGATGGCAGTATGCTTCTTGAAGGACCAGCCTCGAGCAGCAAACAAAGCCGAAAGGGCGTGGAAAGCCGCATAGTAGGCACGGGATGCGGCTGATTCCGGATCACGCTGCGTCAGTTGCTCGGCAGAGCCGAGGGCAAGATACGCCCGCTCCCACTCAACCGCGACAAAGTCACTCACGCCGCGATGCCCTCCTGACGAGCATTCGAATAGAGCGGGCACGCCCCCTCCGCATACTCGCGGGCCGAGGCCGGCAGGCAACTGATGCGCCTACCCAACCGTAACGAAAGCGGGAACAAGGCATGGAGGTTGAGTTCCAGGTCGCGCCCGAAGTGCACCGGTTCGTCAAGCAGCACCAGTACATCGATGTCGCTATCGGGGGCGGCTTCCCCACGTGCCTCGGAACCGTACAAAATGATTCCCCGGAGCCGCTCCCCATGGGCAGCAGCCAGCCTCTCCCGCAACTCCTTAAGCAGCTCAGGTGTCGTCACGACTGTATCCTATCCCAACGAGCCCAACGCATCAACTGGTCGTCACTTCGACTTCCCTTTCATCTCCGCATCGCGACCCTCGCGCTGGGCCTCCACGCCTTCGTACCGGAAGCCCGGCATCTCGGCGCTGGGCCGCTGCCCCAGCGCCGCCTCACCCGCTCGAGGAACCTCCATTGCCCGCGCATGCCGCTCCTCGCCCGCCGCCCTCACCTTCGCCAGACCCGGGCTCATCTCCGGCCGCGCGAAGCTCACGGCCGGGATGCCCACCCGCCCGCGAATGTCCAGCCCCAGTTTCGCCGGCCGGCGAAGGGCCATCGCCTGTGCGTTCGACGTCGCTGGCGTGCCGGGCGAGGCAAGCGGCCGCTGCCGGTTGCGCGGCTGGCGCGACCGCGGCCCAGGCAGCGCTCACCACGGCGGCGACCAGTCGCATTCGTTCCTGATGCATGGCGAGTCCTCGCCCGGGAGTATATCATACCGCTGGATCAGTGCATGAGGCCCCACTCGGCCGGGCGAAGCCCGTGCCCCAGGAGAAATGAATGAGCGCTGCTGTGATCGAGATGGCCAAGCGTCTGGGAAGGTCGATCGCCGAGTCGCCGGCCGCCGCGGCGATGCGGACGGCCCGCAAGGAACTCGAAGGCCAGGCCGACCTGAAGCAGGTGATCGAGGACTACCAGAAGCAGGTGGCGAAGATCGCCAACCTGGAGCGACAGGGCAAGCCCGTCGAGGTGGACGACAAGCAGCGCCTGCGCGGACTCAACGAGAAACTCGTCGCCTCCGAGGTCTTCAAGCGTTACACGGCCGCTCAGGTCGATTACCTCGACCTGATGCGAAAAGTGAATGACACAATCCGGCGCGAGTTGGCCGAGGTCGAGAAGTAGGCGGCGAGTGTCAAGCCAGCGGCTCGACACGTCGATTCGACTTTGTTCACGGGTTTCGATTGACTCGCGTGACCTTCCTGCCCACAATGTGCTTTCTTTCACAGTCCCCTCGTGTGCCCGGCGCCGAAGGATGTGCCGAGGTGGAGTTCCGGCGCAGCCATTGGGCCGTAGTTTTGTGACACTTTTCACACTCTAAAGGAGCCGCAGGACATGGCAGAGCAGGCGAAGTCGATGAGTTCTCTGATGACGGAGTCTCGGAAGTTCCCCCCGCCGGCCGAGTTGGCATCCAAGGCGTACATCAAGAGCCCCCAGCAGTATGAGCAGATGTACAATCGTTCCATCCAGGATCCCGAAGGCTTCTGGCTGGAGCAGGCAAGCGACCTGCTGGACTGGTCGAAGAAGCCCACCAAGGCTCGCGAGTACACCTGGGACACCAGCAAGCGGATCGTCAAGCACACCTGGTTCGCCGACGGCCAGCTCAACGTCAGCTACAACGCGCTGGACCGCCACCTGGCCAAGCGCGGCGACAAGATCGCGCTGATCTGGGAAGGTGACGAGCCGACCGAGGACGCGACGATCACCTACAAGCAACTCCACGAGGAGGTCTGCAAGTTCGCCAACGTGCTCAAGGGCCTGGGCGTGAAACGCGGCGACCGCGTCTGCATCTACCTCGGCATGATGCTCGAGCTGCCTGTCGTCATGCTCGCCTGCACGCGCATCGGCGCCATCCACTCCATCGTCTTCGGCGGCTTCAGCGCCGACAGCCTCAAGGACCGGATCAACGACTCCACCTGCAAGGTCCTCATCACCGCCAACTGCTCGCGCCGCGCGGGCAAGAGCGTCCCCTTGAAGGCCACCACCGACATGGCCCTGAAGGCAACGCCCTCCATCGAGAAGTGCATTGTCGTCAAACGCAATGACGATCCCTGCGCCATGCAGGCCG
Organism: uncultured Planctomycetaceae bacterium; assembly: GCA_964461295.1. Taxonomy (GTDB): domain Bacteria; phylum Planctomycetota; class Phycisphaerae; order SM23-33; family SM23-33; genus CAYWTX01. Next base: position 14,282 of record CAYWTX010000276.1, read on the forward strand.
GACGCGACGTGTGGTACCACGAGGCGATGGCGAAGGCCTCGGCCCACTGCCCGCCGGAACCCATGAACGCCGAAGACCCGCTGTTCATCCTGTACACATCCGGCTCGACGGGCAAGCCCAAGGGCGTCGTGCACACCACCGGCGGCTACCTGCTGCACGCCGCGATGACCCACAAGTACATCTTCGACGTCCACGAGGAGGACGTCTACGCCTGCGTGGCCGACATCGGATGGGTCACCGGCCACAGCTACATCGTCTATGGCCCGCTGGTCAACGGCTCGACCAGCCTGGTGTTCGAGAGCACGCCGCTGTACCCCGACGCGGGTCGCTACTGGGCGATGATCGACAAGTGGCGGATCACGCAGTTCTACACCGCCCCCACTGCCATCCGCGCCCTCATCCGCCAGGGCGACGAATGGCCCGCCAAGTACAAGATGGACAAGCTCAAGGTCCTCGGCAGCGTCGGCGAGCCGATCAACCCCGAGGCTTGGATCTGGTACTACGAAAGGGTCGGGCGCAGCCGCTGCCCCATCGTCGACACCTGGTGGCAGACCGAAACCGGCGGCATCCTCATCACGCCGCTGCCCGGCGCCCACACCATCAAGCCCGGCTCGGCCAACCGCCCGTTCTTCGGCGTCGAACCCGTCGTGCTGCGCGACGACGGCACACCATGCGGCCTCAACGAAGGCGGCAAACTGTGCATCAAGAAGCCCTGGTCGGGCATGATGCGGACGATGTGGGGCGACCACGAGCGTTTTGTGGACACGTATTTCACCATGTACAAGAATCTATACTTCACGGGCGACGGAGCGCGGAAGGACCCGGACGGCGATTACTGGCTCATGGGCCGGATCGACGACGTCGTGAACGTGTCGGGCCACCGCATCGGCACGGCCGAGGTCGAGAGCGCCCTCGTGAGCCACGAGAAGGTGGCCGAGGCGGCCGTCGCTCCCATGCCGCACGACATCAAGGGCCAGGGGCTGTACGCGTACGTCACGCTGAAGGACGGCATCGTCCCCAGCGAAGAACTCAAGAAGGAGCTCATCAACCACGTCCGCAAAGAGATCGGCGCCATCGCGGCGCCCGACAAGGTGCAGTTCGCCAAGGGCCTGCCCAAGACGCGTTCGGGCAAGATCATGCGGCGCATCCTCCGCAAGATCGCCGAGGGCGTCGTCGACAAGCAGAGCCTGGGCGACATCACTACCCTGGCCGACCCGCACGTCGTGGACGATCTGGTCGCAGGAAGACAGTAATCAACCCGCCCTCGACTCGGAAGGGTCGAGCGGGAGGAACGCCGCCTCACGGCAAGCCGCTTCGGACGGGCTTGCCGTGAGGCGGGCGATTCTTCACCCGCCAACTGGAGCCAGATATGACGCAGGCAACGCTTGGACCGGCTGTCTCGCTCTCGCCGCCCAGGAATCACGGCTGGTCGGTCACGTTCTCCGCCATGGGCATCAACCTCGCCCTGGGCATCCTGTACACCTGGAGCGTCATCAGCAAGGGCATACCCGCCGAGTGGGGCTGGTCCGAAGCCGACAAGAGTTGGCCGTACTCCATCGCCTGCCTGGTGTTCTGCCTGGTGATGGTGCCCGCCGGGCGGATGCAGGACAAGATCGGCCCGCGGATCACGGCGACGATCGGCGGGCTGCTGGTGGGCCTGGGAATGATCATCGCCAGCTTCACTACCTCGCCGATGGGCTACGTCCTGGGCTTCGGCGTGCTGGCCGGGGCGGGCATCGGCTTCGGCTACGCTTCGGCCACGCCGCCGGCCGTGAAGTGGTTCCCGAAGGCCAGGACAGGCATGATCGCGGGCATCGTGGTGTCGGGCTTCGGCCTGGCGAGCGTCTACGCGGCCCCGCTGTCGCAATGGTTGATCGAGACGGTGAAAGTCAGCGGCGCGATGCTCTACCTGGGCATCGGCTTCCTCGTCGTCGTGATGCTGCTGGCGCAGATCCTTAAGGCCCCGCCGGCGGGGTTCGCCGCCGAGCCGGCCAGGAAAGCGGACGCTCCAACCGGAACGGTTGCGTCGCCGGTTGCCGCCAAGGCCGACTTCGCCCCCACCGAAATCCTTCGCACCTGGCAGTTCTATGTGCTGTGGTTCATGTTCGCGTGCGGATCCGGCGCGGGGCTGATGGTCATCGCCAAACTTGCCGCCATCGCCAAGATTCAGGCCAACATCAACCTCGGCTTCATCCTCGTGGCCTGCCTCGCCGTCGGCAACGGCGCCGGGCGCATCATCACCGGCACCATGTCCGACAGGATCGGGCGGAAGACCACGTTGTTCATCTGCTTCGTGATCCAGGCCGTGATGATCGTGCTGCTCAGCCAGACCAAGGCCGGCAGCGCACTGGCCCACCCGGTGGTCCTCGCGGTCTTGTCGGCGCTCATCGGCGCCAACTACGGCGCCAACCTCGCCCTGTTCCCGTCGATCACCAAGGACTACTACGGACTGAAGAACTTCGGCGTCAACTACGGCCTGGTCTTCACCGCCTGGGGCGTCGGCGGCTTCATGCTGGCCCTGCTCGCCGGCAAGGTGTACGACCGGACCCACAGCTTCAACTTCGCGTACTACTGCTCGGCGGGGCTGCTCATCGCGGCCGCGATCGTGACCTTCCTGGTCAAGCAGCCGGCACGCAAGGACATGCCCGCCTAGCACCCGAACCGGCGACAGACAAGAAGAGCAACCGCAAAGGACGCAAAGGACGCAAAGGGAAGACAGAGGTTTCTTCCTCGCGTCCTCCG
>CAYWTX010000277.1:0-10727 GCA_964461295.1 uncultured Planctomycetaceae bacterium
TCCAAAACCCAGGAATCCGAGGACAATCACCCCCGAAAAGCCAGGCAGGACACTACGCCGCGATTATCTTGGACAGCAGTGACCTAACACCTCCGCTGGCCTTCCACCTTTCGATCGACTGTTTCAGCGCTTCGACAGAAAGGGGGGCTGGGCTCCTTCGTTTGGACAACGCACATTGCAGTTCTGTAAGCGAGGTTCTTGAGTGGAACGCTCGCCATCGCGGTACAACCTGTCGTTGCTTGTCTTCTGGGATTGCGGACAATTAGCTATCTCCAATCAATCCGACTTCCGCTCTTTTGGCCAGTTTGTTTAGTAGAGAAACATACCGAGCAACGTCAAAGGGATTGTGATGCGGACGCCGCTCCAAAGGGTGCCCCCGCAACGAAGGATCCGGATCGCACAACTGACGCAAAGCTTCCTCAAGTTCCGCGCCTATCTCCCTGGGAACACTCAGCATCACTTCGTCAATAGCACTTCCAAACCTGTCTCTTAGATACGGGATGACCTCGTCATAAGTACCAGTCCAGTTTGACGGAAGAAGCGGCTCCGGTATACGCGCGGCAAGAACCATGGTCATGCTCACCCCTGTAAACATAAATGCGATCATGCTACCCAGAAGGTAGAGGTCGCAAGCTAGACGCCTCGTCATCCAATTCTCAGGTTGATAGCCATAAAGCTGTTCGGGCGGTGCGTATCCTGGGTCCCCGGCAAATTGTCGACCTTCTAAGGGAGACGCAGTGGAACCTACCGATGCATGCCCTAAATCGCCAAGTTTGGATGTTTTCTTAGAGAACACCAACACGTTTGATGGTTTCAGGTCCTGATGGGCTATTCCTATGGCATGCAATTGCTGAATCGCTACGGCAATATTATGCAGCGACCGAAGGGCCCATGCTAAGTCAAACCGTTGAGCCAAGTGCATTTGAGATCGCAGATCACGATCGGCTAACTCGAATATCAGATACTGGACAACCGTTCGGAAATCATCTGGTTGGACAGAGACTTTGCCATCGGCGATGATGTTGACGATCTTGCTAAGTCGCTTGTCGCGACACTCAGTACAAAGTGCCCTTTCATGCAAGTAGGCATTAGTCATGGCTTGGAGGGCCATGGCTGGATCGGGGCTCTGAAGACCAGCAACGAAGTCCATCGCTTTGAGAAATGCGCGGGTTCCATTCGCTGATTCGACAATGTACCCGCGTGAGAAACACCCTCCTGTGGCAAGTTTGGGCGGTATGATCCTCTCCAAGACCCGCCACCCTCCCTCAAGAGTCATTCCCTGGAGTTGCTCTGCAGGTCGTTCCATAGTCGATCTCCTACTTTGCACCATGGATATAATCATCCCCCCTTCTTCCCGCAAGGATAATTTGCCTCCCAGAAGTGCCCTATCAAGCGCGAAACGGACCTCGGGTCACCTACCGCACGTCCGCCACGTTGAGGATGTGCGGGGCGGGAGAAGCTCCGGAGGCCCCGGCCGCGGGCCGGCTGGCCGGAGCGGCTTGGGAGGTCGGCGGCTTCGCGGGGATGGTTTCAGCCATTCGGGCCGCGTTCTGTAGCAACTGTTCCACCTGCTCGCGGATCACCTGGTCCTGGCTGGCGGCCCGGCGCTTCAGTTCCTCCTCCAGCAGCTTCGCCTGCTCCATGATCTGCTGGATGCGCTGCTCGCGGATGACCTGCTCGGCCTCGAATCGCCGGGCCGTCAACTCATGGAGTTGCCGCTCCATCTCCTGCCTGGCATGGGCGTCCTTGGTCTTGGGGATCTCGCGGGCAAGCTGCCACATCTTCGTGTAACTGATCGACTGGAGCACGTCCTGGGCGTCCCGCACGGCCGGGGGGAGCCGCTTACGCTGCTCGAACGAGTACCAGTGCGATCTCAGCAGCACCTGGTAGTTCTGGGGGTTCTTCTTCTGATGGTCCAGGAGTTGCTTGTAGCTGTCCGCCCGCTTGTCCTTGAGATACTCGAGGACTTCCTTCTCCTGCTGGGCGGTGAGTTCCCCGGGGACCAGGAAGATGCTCGACTGCCCGGCGACGGCGGAAGCGGACTGGCTGGCCGGCTGGGAGGCCGCAACCGGCTTGCGCGAAGGCGTGCCCGCACCGCCGCTGTTGGGGTCGGCGGCGACCTGCGCGGAGACGACCGCCGCGGCGGAAAGGACAACAGCAACCGCAAGGTTTCTCTTCATCATCACGTTCTCAAGGAGCGCCCGGGGGATCGCCGACGGAGGAGGGCAGCTCCAACCAGAGGTCCCGAACTTCATTCTGGAGTTTCTCTATCCGCAAATCCATGGAAACGCAGGCCGGCGGAGTCCGCATGTCGACTTCCATGTCTTCCACCTCGGCCGCCAACTTGTCGATGGCCGCGTCCTCGGCGGCGCCTGGAGCGGCGGGAACGAGCTCGGGCGGAGGCTGCACCACGGCGATCTGCGTCGGTCCGGGTCCCGGCCCGGCCGGCCCCGGCCCTTCGCTCTGGAGCATGACGGCCAGGAGCGCGACGGCGGCGAGGGCCGCGGCGGCTGCCCCGCCCGCCAGACGCATCAGGCGGCGCCGCGGGCGCATCAGCTCCGCGGCCAGGCGGCGATGCGCCCGTTCGAGGGTCCCTCGCGGCACGGCGACGTCGAGCAGCCCGGCGATGGCGGCCTCGTCGGCCCGCACCTCGACCAGCATGGCGCGGCGGCCGATTCGATCGATCCGACGCGGCGGCAGCTTGACGTCGAGCATCGGTCCCAGCACGGCCTGGTCGGCCTGCACGTCGCCGAGCATCGCCCGTCGGACGACTCGCTCGATGCGGAGGGATGAAACGTGGGCGTCCAGGAGCGGCGCGATCGTCTCCTCGTCCCGCTGGACATCGCCGAGCACGGCGCGGCGCACGACCCGCTGGAGGCGCTGCTGCCTTAGCCGGTCCGGGCATGGGTCTTGTAGAAGGGCGCCCACCTGCTCTTCGCCGGCGCGCACTTCCCTCGCGGCCGAGAGTTCCTCGGCCGACAACTCGACGGCCTCGCCGTCGAGGTACCGCGCGATCCGCTCGTATTGTGGGTCAGTGAGCATCGCCAACACCCATGAGGTCGCGAAGGGTCTTCAGCCCGCGGTGCACGCGGGCCAGGGCCGTGCCGAGGGGACAATCGAACAGGTCGGCGATTTCCCTGAAGCTCATCTGTCCGAAATGCCGCAGCATGATCATCTCCCGCGTGGTGATGTCGAGCCTCGCCAACGCGGCCTGGAGCTTGACGGAGGCCTCCTCGGCCAGCAGCCCGCCGCCGGCGTCCTGGTGTGGCGCCGGCACGCTGTCGCCCAGGCTCGAACCGCCGTCGCCCTCGGCGGACAGGCTTGCCGGTTCGGGGCTGGATCGTACGCGGCGAATCCGGTCGCGCACCATGTTGGCGGCGATGCGGAACAGCCAGGGCTCGAACCGCCCGCGGTCGTCGTAACTCTTCAGTTTTGAGACCAGCCGCACCATCAACTCGCCGAGAAGGTCTTCGGCGTCGTGGTGCCTTCCGGTCGCGCGCAGAAAGTAGCCGTACAGCCGTTGCCCGTAGGCCTCAAGGAGCGCCCGGTAGGCTTCCGGATCGCCCACCTGGGCGCTGGCAATCCAGGCACGCAACTGTTGGCTTCCCATGTTCCAATCCGATTAACGCGGCACGAGGCCGGGTATTGCGACTTTCCCGGCCTTGGGCGCCCCATCGCGAACGCCATGGCTTGCCGGAGGCGGCCGCGTCGACCCCGACGGGGCGTTCCGCACGACGCGGCTCGGTTCGGGCATTCTACCGCGATGCCGCCGGCGAAGGGGAAACGGTTGGAATAGACGCCTCCGCGAATCGTTATACTACCGATACGTGCGTTGTTGCCTTGCGGCACTCTCAGCCAGACGGAGTTCGCCATGGGACGGTCGCTGCTCGTTGTGGGTATCGTTGCTGCCCTGTCTTCATTCGCTTGGGCCGCCCCCCCCACCAGGTCCGGCAACGGCAAGGCTGCCGCGCCGGCGGGCAAACCCGCCGCCAGGCCCGACGCGGCCGCCCAGGCCGATCGCCTGGCCGAACTGAAGAAGAAGCTGGAGGCGCACTACCAGGAAGGGCAGTTCGCCGAGGCCGAGAGCGTCCTGGTCGAGATCCTGCGGCTGAACCCGCGGGACGCGCAGAGTTGGTACAACCTCGGGTGCGTGCAGGCCCGCCAGGGCCGCAACGACGACGCGATGGTCAGCCTGCTGCGGGCCGTGCGAGAAGGCTTCGGCGAGGCCGACCACGCCCAGCGCGACGACGACCTCAAGCCGTTGCGCGAAGACCCCGCCTTCAAGCGGCTCATCGATCGCATGCGCCAAGCCGCCAGCTCGACCAGGACCCGCACCACCAGCGCCAACAGATACGACGAGCAGGAGCGCGCCCGCCGCGTCGCCGCCATCAACCAGAAACTCGCGGGCGCCTTCAAGAACAAGCAGTTCTCCGCGGCCGAGGCGATGCTGAGGGACATCCTGAAGATCGACCCGAACAACAGCACGGCCCACTACAACCTGGCGTGCGTCCACAGCCGGCTGGGCGAGAAGGAAGAGGCCGTCCAGTGGCTGATGAAGGCGGCGGACCTGGGCTACGTGGGCTTCCGCCACATGGAGCGCGACGAGGACCTGGTGGCCATCCGACAGACGCCCGGCTACCGCGACCTCCTGGGCAAGCGGCAGGAGTACCAGAAGAAGCGGGCCGAGAAGATCTACGCGAAGCTGAGGGACGAATTCGGCGAGGGCTATCTCTACGGCATCGACCACGACATGAAGCTCGTGTTCGCCACCGACGTCGATCGCCAGACGCTGGAGGATCTCCGGCGCCGGCTGAGCGCCTACGCGGCCGCTCAGTGGCGCGATTTGTTCACGCACCAGTTCGACGAGTACCTGACGGTGGTGGTGCCCAAGGAATGGCGTTGGGGTCCGGCGATCGGGGGGTTCTACAACCGGGAGAACACCATTCTGTATGCCAGGTCGGTGGGCATGGTGCTGATCCACGAGTTCACCCACGCGATGCACTTCGCCGACCAGGACGGGCGCGGGCAGGCGCATCCCATCTGGGTGACCGAGGGCCTGGCGACGCTGTTTGAGAGCTCGGAGATGGAGAACGGCGCGGCCGTTCCGGAGCACAACAACCGGCTGAACATGCTACAGAACTTCGTGCGGAGCAGGCAGCACGTGAAGTTCGAGGAATTCGTCCGGATGTCGCACCCGCAGTTCATGCAGAAGGCGATGTACGCGTATCCCGAGGGCCGGTACATGTTCATGTACCTGTACGAGAAGGGGCTGCTGCGGAAGTGGTACGACGCCTACGTCGAGGGCTTCGCGAAGGACGAGACCGGCGCCAACGCGTTCGAGAAGGTCTTCGGCAAGGACCTGGACCTCGTCGAGAAGGACTGGGAGGACTGGGTCGTGAAGCTCAAGCCGCCGGCGATGGGCGCCGTCAGGGGCCAGCCGTACCTGGGCATCCAGCTTCGAGCCGCCGTCGACGGCGTGGCGATCGCGGGCCTCGTGCCCGGCAGCGGCGCCGACAAGGCCGGGCTGAGGGCCGGCGACGTGATCGTGAAGATCGACGACGAGCGCGTGGTGGACCCGGGCGAACTGACGGCGGCCATCCGGAAGCACAAGGTGGGCGACAAGGTGAAGGTGCACTATCGCCGCGACGGCAAGTACGGCGACGCCGTTGTGCTCCTGGCGGCCATGCCGGGCAACCCCGCCAGTTCCCCCGCCTCGCAGCCCAGGAGGGTCGCGCCGGCCAGGAAACCCGTGCCCGCCACGCGCAAGGCCGCCTAACGGCCCCGCGGCCAGTGCTACGTGTTGGTAACAGTTCAGAACCTGTGAGAGAATCGCCCAAGCAACTTGATCCCTCTTCGCCCCGAAGGGCAGATCGGGATCCAGCCGGGGGCATAGGCCCGCGGAAGACTTCCAACGACCCGCCAAAGGCCAAGGCGGACCGGAGCAGGTGGCATGGGCGGGACGCCCACGAAACGCATGGGCAAGATGCCCCTGCCAACTCCAAGAGGCACCCCAAGGAGTAGTGATGTACAGAGCCGTTCTCTTCGACCTCGACGGCACGTTGCTGGACACGATCGACGACCTGGCCGACTCGATGAACGTCGTGCTCGCCGCGATGGGCTTCCCGCCGCGCGGCGTGGCCGAATGCAAGTACTTCGTGGGCGACGGGGCGCGCAACTTCGCGCTGCGGTCGCTGCCCGAGGACCGTCGCGACGAGCCGACCGTGCAGCGCTGCCTGCAACTCTACCGCGAGCAATACGCCCGCCGCTGGGACGTCAAGACCCGCCCCTACCCCGGCATCGCCGATCTGCTCGACGAACTCGCCCGCCGCGGCGTCCAGGCGGCCGTGCTGTCCAACAAGCCCGACGACATGACCCAGCTCACCGTCCGCCGCCTGCTGCCGCGGTGGTCGTTCGCGGCCGTCAAGGGCGTCGGTCCCGACGGCATCGTCAAGCCCGACCCCACAGCCGCCGTGGCCATCGCAAACCAGCTCGGCTTGGCGCCGACGGAGTTTCTCTACGTCGGCGACACGAACACGGACATGCGAACGGCCGTCGCGGCCGGGATGTTCCCCGTGGGCGCCCTGTGGGGCTTCCGCCCCGCGGAGGAACTGCTCGCCAGCGGCGCCAAGGCGCTCATCGAGCGACCAGGGGAACTGGTGGAGTTGATCTGACACGCACACCGACCGTCGCTTACCACTCCGCGATGTTCGGCCGGTGACGCCACCACCACTGCTCGTGGTCCTCAACGTAGCGCGAGAGGATCGGCCGCCAGTCCTTGCCGACGCCCCAATCGCGGAATCCCTTGACCGCGCCGGCGAATGCCTTCATGCTCTCCTCCGTGGACAGCGCGAGGAACGTCTCGGCCAGGCCGCGGAAGTTCTCCGGCTTCTCGGACGCCTTGTCCAGCGCGTCCAGCATCCATTTCTGGCAGGGGAACAGCACTCGGTTGTGGGCCAGGACAAGCCGGCAGCCAAAGAGCACGATGTCCGCCATGGTGCGGACTCGCAGGTACGCCTCGTTTCGCTTGCGAGCCTCGCCCCAGAAGAAACCCGAGCACAATTGCAGCCCGGCGTAGAACGACCGGATCTTGTCATCGCGTTCGTGCTCGGGGTAGACGGCGATCCGCTGTAGCAGCGAGTCAATCTCGCCGTCGCGGGTGAACACGGTTCGCGCGCCGAGGAACGAATGCCGCGTCGGCTCGCTCCCCCGCTCAGCCGCCGCGACCAGAAAATCCCTCGGGAGGAACTTCATGTCGACGTAACCGCCCTTGTAGTCGCACAGGTCGAACACGCAGTCGGACAGCACGTTAGATCGCCGCCGTTGCTCGTACCCCTCGTCGTCCAGCAGGATGATCACGTCGACGTCGGAGTTCTCCTTCTGCATCCCGCGTGAGATCGAACCTGCCAGCACGACGGCCCGCACGTGCGGGTCGGCGCTGAACCGTTCGATCGTCCTGTCGATGGCGAGCTGGTGATGTGGGGCGATGGGTTGCATGTTCTCTCCTGGCGAAGTCCGCTCGGCGGGGGCAGCGCGGTTCCACATGCGGGCAGTATATCGCCGGGCGGCGGGAGATAGGAGGACCGCCGAACACCCCCGCATTTCGACGCTGTAGCAGCGTTACCGGCATCTTCAGCCTGAAGGGCTGAGATTCGACAGCCCAGGGCAAGCGGGCAAACCGGTACTGTTCCTCGTTCGCCGTGTTCTGAGCGGTACCCGAATCCCCAGAATCCCTGTAACTTTGCTACGGTCTCCACGTTTCCCTCGTTACGGCATTTCCCAGGCCATCTCGAACTTCGCCCGACTTCGTGCTGTATAATTGTCAGAGAGAGGAGACACGTCCTATGAAGCATCGTTGTCCGGAGCGGCCGATCGGCAAGTGCAAGGGATGCTGTCTGAACGCACGAACGCGTTGCGCGGCAAGCTTGGAGCCGCGGGAGGAATGGGGCCACGGCAAGTGCAGGCACTTCAACGACTACGCCCTGAGGGACGCCATTGAGACCGCCCCGCGTCCCACAGGCGCCCACCTGGCCAAGTTGCAGCGGCGGAATCGGGCCTTGCAGGTGGCGGCCGGACCTCACTACAACGGCATGCTGATCCAGCGGCGGCTACGTCAATCCCTGGCCGTGCTGTCGATGCAGTAGGGCTGGAAGGCAGCAGGCAGCCGTGCCGGCCGGGAGACTGCTTGACGGGCGAACGCTCGTGCGACAGCCAGACGAGAGAGCACGTCCCTGTTCCTTCCGTGTCTGCGCGCTGCCAGACGGTTCGCTCGGGCACGGATTCCCAGGCGGTGCTGCTGCCTGCTGCCTTTCCCCTGGTCCCTTTGGAAAGCCTCTGGCGGACGGACGCAACCGGGCGTATAGTGGCTCTGTCAGAAGCGGCGACGGAAGGGACCGAATGGCGCGGGCACAGGATGACATCGGCAGACATGCCAACGCCCTGGAAGCGTTGGCCTCAGGCAGGCCCCTGGCGTCCGGGAACGACGCTGCGCCGGCTGGCCCCATGGAGCACGTCGCCGTCGCCACGCCGCCACAGCAGGCCTTGGGCAGTCTGGCAGCGGGCGAGCCGGCGCCCGACGATGCGCTGGGCGAACTGGCCGGACTACGCTCCGGCAACGGCGCGGGCAACGGCTTGCCCGCCGCGGCCTCCCAGGCGGCGACCTTCCCCCGCCCGGTGCGTCGCGCAGCCAGGACCGCCGTTGCCATGCGCAGGGTGCAATCGCACCACTACAAGAAGTTCATGGTCCCCATCCTGGCCGTCGTGGGCTGCCTGCTGCTGGGGTTCTCCCTGTTCACGATCTTCGCGCTGGCGACGGCCGGGGACGATCCCACCGCCACGGCGGCCAAGGGGACGTACTTCCACCAGTACGGGCTGTTGTTCGTGTTGGTGTCGCTGCCGATGGGCGCCATCCTGCTGCTGGGATCCTGGCTGTTCCACGCGGAACTGAAGACGCGGTAGTGGGTAGACCGGGCGACCAACCCATGCGCCACACGATCAACCTGTGGAAGGCCTTGAACTGGCCCAACCGCATCAGCCTGGTTCGGCTGATGCTGGTGGGCCCGTTCATCGTGCTGCTGCTGAACCAGCAGTCGTGGGCGTGGGCGCGGCACCTGGCGCTGGCGATCTTCGTGGTGATGGCGTTTTCGGACGTGCTGGACGGCGTGCTGGCCCGGCGACTGGACCTCAAGACGCGACTGGGCGCCATCCTCGACCCCCTGGCTGACAAGACGCTGATCATCTCTTCGGTGTTCCTGCTGTCGTCGGCGTCGCTGGCGGAGGCCGGGGCGGAGAAGCTCGTGCTGCCCAACTGGGTGGTGGTAGCCGTGGTGGGCAAGGACCTGTGGGTGGTGATCGGCGTGGTGGTGGTGTACCTGGTGACCGACCGGCTGAGGGTGACGCCCACGCGCGCGGGGAAGCTTTCGACGGCGGGGCAGTGCGTCCTGGTGGGCTGGGCGCTGCTGGCGGCGGACGTCGAGCGGCTCGTGCCGCACGCCGGCTGGTGGGGCGTGCAGGCGACCAGCGCCGCGGTGGCGGCGCTGAGCATCTGGGCTATAATCAGCTACACGCGGCTTGGGCTGAGTTTCGCCGCGGTCGAGGCCAAGCCGCTGGAAGACGGCGGCGGGAACAAGCATGATCGAATCCCTTGAGCAAATCCTTCAGGACCTTCGCGAAGGGCGGATGATCGTCCTTGTGGACGACGAATCGCGCGAGAACGAAGGCGACCTGGTCTGTGCGGCCGAGAAGGTCACGCCCGACATGGTGAACTTCATGGCCCGGTTCGGACGCGGGCTGATCTGCGCGCCGCTGACCGAGGAGCGGGCCGACGCGCTGGCCCTGCACATGCAGACGTCCGACAACCGGGCGCTGCACGGCACGGCCTTCACCGTCAGCGTCGACGCCGCCGTCGGCGTCAGCACGGGGATTTCGGCGGCCGACCGGGCGCGAACCATCCGCCTGCTGGCCGACGAGCACTCCCGCCCCGCCGACCTGGTGCGTCCGGGGCACGTGTTCCCGCTGCGGGCGCGCACGGGGGGCAGCCTGGTGCGGGCCGGGCAGACCGAGGGCGCCGTGGACCTGTGCCGCATGGCGGGCCTCGGCCCCGCGGCCGTCATCTGCGAGGTCATGAAGGACGACGGGACGATGGCGCGCCGCGAGGACTTGGAGAAGTTCTGCGCCGAGCACGACCTGCGGATGTGTTCCGTGGCGGACGTGATCCGCCACCGCCTGCGGAGCGAGCGGCTCATCGAGCGGGCGGTGGAACTGGAACTGCCGCTCGCGGCGGGTACGTTCAACGTGATCGCGTTCACCTCGGTGGTCGATCCCGAGCCGCACCTGGCCATCTGCATGGGGGGCGTCGGCAAGCTGGGCGCCGACGGCAAACCGATCGCCCACGAGGAGCCGGTGCTGGTGCGCGTCCACAGCGAGTGCCTCACCGGCGACGTGCTGGGCAGCCTGCGGTGCGACTGCGGCTGGCAACTCCACACAGCCCTTGAGCGGATCGCGGCCGAGAAGAAGGGCGCCCTGGTCTACGTGCGCCAGGAGGGCCGCGGCATCGGCCTGATCAACAAACTCCGCGCGTACAAACTCCAGATCGAGAAGGGCATGGACACGGTGGAGGCGAACCTGCACCTGGGGTTCGCCGCGGACCGGAGGGACTACGGCGTCGGCAACCAGATCCTTCGCGATCTGGGCCTGACGCAACTCCGCATCATGACGAACAACCCGCGGAA
>CAYWTX010000278.1:0-7902 GCA_964461295.1 uncultured Planctomycetaceae bacterium
GCCGTTGAACTTCCCCGGGGCCCAACCCGTCAACGTCAGCCAGACCGCCTGCACCGGCGCCCCGGGCTCCGGGCGATCGAACAGTCCCACGTACTCGCCGCCACCGCGCCCGTAGCGCACCTGCACCTTGCCCGGCAGGCCTTCCACCGCGACGTCCAGCTTCTCGCCCGCCCCGGCCACGAAGATCTGCACCGCCGCGATGCCTCCCACGCCCGTCACGGCCCGCGCCGCGGCCGGCTTGCCGGCGGGGGGCACGGCCTTGATCTCGTGCCCCCACCGCTCCAGCGGGCTGGCGCTCCACACGACCAACCCGCCCTTGGCCCCCGGGGACGTGGCGGCCGCTTCGCCCGCCAGGCCGCTGCCTGCCGGCGCCGTCAGCGACGCCGACTCCAGGGCCACCGTGTCCCACGCCACTCGACCCACGGGCGGCAGGTCGGCCGGTATCGGCGCGGCGTGCAGTTCCACAGCCAGAACGTTGACCCCCTTGCGGATCAGCTTGCCCGGAAGCGCCGCGCCAAGCTTGCGCACGCGGGCTTCGTACCGGTCAGCCAGTTCCGGCGGCGGCGCCTTGGCGCCGTAATCGCGCAGCAGCGCCTCGCCGTCCGGCGTGACGAACACCCTGCGCGGGTACGCCGTCGCAGGCGCCAGCGCCTGCAACTTGCCCGCGGGCATGTCGCCCCGGGCGATCTCCGTGCCGTTCAGGTACACTACCGCCCCCCCGCGATAGGCCAGCAACAGCTTCGCGCCGTCGCCCTTGCCGTCCCCCTCGGCCATGAAACGCCCCCGAAGACAGATCAACTCCGCGTTCATCTGCCGTCGCCCCGGCACCGGCGCCGCCTGCGCCGCCCAGCCGCCGTCGGCGAACTCGGGCATGGCCCACTCGCCCGCCGGCAGCAGCGGCTTGGCGTCCGGCGAGTCGGGCTTGGCCGTGATGTAGTACCGCCACGAGGCCTGCGGGCCGAGCACGGTGGCGTCGGCGGCCCAAGCCGGCAACGAGCATGCCCCTAAGACAGCGACCGCTTGGATGACCCGCTGGGCAATCATGTGCAGTTCCTTTCTCTGTTACACGTTCAAGCCTCTAACACGCCGCGAGCCGCTATGGACCGACCGGCCAACGCGACAGTCGATGCGGCGTCGCCGGGACCGCCTACGCGTGCAGGCGATGGATGCGGTCCCCGATTCGCAAGCAACCGCGCCGACACGGCACGGCTCCGTTGACATCCCGCGAGGGCGACAGTTCGGTCCGCGCTGGGCCGTTTTCATCGCTGCCCCGGCCCGGCCCTATGTCAATCCCCTCTTCTTCCGCAGGAGCCACTCGCCAGTCGCCAGGACGATGATCGCCGCCAGCAGCAGCCAGGAATCCCACAGCCGCGTCTCATGCACCTCCGTTCGCGAACTGCTTACTGGCCCCAGCGCCGCCATCACCGCCGATGCCTCCTCCGGCCCCACCACCACCCCGCCGGTGGCCTCCGCCAACCGGCGCAGCAGCGCCATGTCGGCCGACAGTTCCGTCTGCTCCGGCCCGCCGGCGGGGTCCACCGAGAACTCCGTCGATACGCTCTTCACGCCGTCGGGCTCGAGGATCGCCCCGATCTCCGGCGACTCCAGCGTCACGCGGTACGCCCCGCTGGGCAGGGCCGGCAACTCGCCTTCGTACATCCCGTGCGAGCCGGGCACGTACAGCAGTTGCCGCCGCGCCGCCGCCGCGCCGTCCCGCGTCACGGCCGCAAACACGCGTTCGCTCGCCAGTGGCGACAGGTCGCGCCGTACGATCCTTGCCCGCACCCGCACGCTCTGGGCCGGGCTGTACCGCGTGCGATCCGTGCCCAGCTTGACGAACTCGGTCCCGGCCTGCAACTTCTCCGACGCCGCCCAGCGCAGCACCTGCCCCCAGAAACGGTGGTGGTGCGTGTCGCCCACGCGGTACCGCAGCCGCCAGGTGTGGTCGAACGCCAGGGCCAGCACGCGCCCGGCCCCCGTCTGCTGCAACGCGATCAGCGCGTTGTCCTGTTGGTAGCGGCGGATCTGCTCATCGCGGGCGGCCGCGTCCTCGTCGGATGCATCCGCGGAGGCACGCCGCGGCTCCGCGGCCCCTCCGTTGGCGTCGCTTCCCTTCGCGAGCAGGAACCCCGGCGCCCCGGCCCCCAGCGCGTACGCCAGCACGGTGGCGCCGGGCCTGGCGCGACACGTCGGGTGCCGCCACGTCATCTCCGGAAACGACGCCCACACCTCCTCGCTCTTGCGCGGGTCGTTGTCCTGCGCCATCAGCACGCTTCGACGCCCCGCCGCCGTCAGGGCGACGCGAAAGCCGTCGGTCGGCCCGCCGCCGCCCGCCGGCTGCGTCGTCGCCTGGAACGTGAAGGGCAGCACGTCGGCCAGCGGCGTGCCACCGTAGGCGTGCGGCATCGCGTCGCTGCCCGCGATCACGATCAGCGTCCGCCCGCCCTCGGTCACGAACCGCGCCAGCGTGTCGATCTGCTCGCCCGTCAGATCGGCTCGCTCCACGTCGCCGAGGAGGATGACGTCGAACTTGTTCCACTCGTCGCGGCTGGCGGGCAGGGCCGTCGCCTCGACCTCGCCCACCGCTCGCGAGGCCGACGCATGCACCGGCGGGCGGGCGTTGGCGTCGGCGATGCGGTCGGGGTGCAGCAGCACGTACTGAAGCTGCACGCCCCGGTCGCGGTCGGCGAAAAGATTCTTGATGTACCGGAACTCCCACCGCGGGCGGGAGTCGATGAGCAGCAGCCGCGTGCGCTGGCCGGTGGAGCCTACGGCGAAAGCGAAGGCGTTGTTGGCGGCGACGGCCTCGCCGTCGACCGGGTCGATGCGGACCGAGTACGCGTGCATGCCGCCGCCCTTGGGCGTGTGGCGAAACTGCACGCTCGTGCGGTAGCTGTCCGCGCCGACCGGCACGACCACGACGCGCGGGGCGGCGTTGGGGTCCACTCGCGACGGGCCGTCGTAGAGCGCGACGCACACGGCCGCGCCGGCCAGGCCGTCGAGCTTCAGTTCCGCCTCGACCTGGACCTGATCGCCCTCGGCCACGCTCTCGGGGGCCTCGACGCCGATGACGGCGGCGTCGCGCGGCGCCCGCCGCGGCGCCATCACGATCGAGCACACCGGCGACTTCCGCAGGCCGAGCTGACCGGCCGGCGGTTCGACCCGCTCCGCCGCGTTGTGCCTCCCGTCGCCGAGCATCACCACGCCGGAAAGCTGCTTGCCGGCCATGTCGGCGATGACCTTGTTCAGCGCGCCGGCGACGTCGGTCCCCTGGAGGTCGTCGCAAGGCGCGATCGCCGGCTTCTCCTGCTGGTTTCCATCCACCTTCGGCGCCGGCCACGACGCCGCATCCGCCTCCTGGCACCTGCCCGCGAAGGTGTACACCTTCACCTCGTAGCCCTTGCTCAGCCTCGCCAGAAGTCCGCGCGAATCCCTGGAAACGCTCCCACCTCCCTTCACCCCCAAGCCCGGGGACCAGAGTCCCTCGGGATCTTTCGACGTCGTCGCACCGCCGCCGCCCATCAGGATTTCCCGCGCCAACTCCAATCGCGTACGTTCCGCGACCTCGTCCACCGCCTTCCGCGTCGCGTCGTTCAGGGCAGCGTACGCCGCCGCGTCCAGCTTCTCGCCCAGCGCCGCCAGGCGCGGACCCACATCCGCCAGCGACGCGCCCACCTTCCGCACGCCCTGCGCCAACCGTTCCTGTCGCTCGCCCAGCGCCGCCTCGGCGCCCGCCCCCGTCATCTCCGCCAACTCCATCAGTCGGTCCCGCACCCCGGCCGCCAGCTCGCCCTTCGCCTCACGAAGGGCAGAACCCAACTCCCCCGGCAGGTCCGGCTCGTCCACCAGAACCTTTCCGATTGCCTCCCCCTGCTGCTCCGCCAGCTTCGCCCCGCCCGCGAAGCTCCGCTCCATCGCCGCCCGCCGCGCCGCCAGAAGGCGCCCCCGTGCCTCCGCCCCCTGCCCGCCCAGCAGAACCAGTTCCTCCCCCATCGCCGCCAACTGCTCCCGCAGCGCCACCAATCGCGCTTCCACCTGATCCAGCCGGTGACGCCGCTCCGCGCCCGCCACGCCCAGCGCCCCCGCCAGGCGAAGCCTCTCCGCCGGCGTCCGCTGGCTGTCCGCCACCCGCATCGACGCCGACTCGTCCACCAGCACCGCCACGTACCGCGGCAGGCCCTCCGTCTCCTGGCGCCTCACCACCGGCTGCGCCAGCATCGCCACCACCAATAGCACCGCTACGCCGCGCATCGTCGCCAGGGCCGCCCCAGCCGCCCGCCCCGCCGTCTGCCGCTCCAGCCGGTACAGACTGAGCACCGTCTCCAGCGCCACGGCCCCCGCCGCCGCCAGCGGCCAGACCGGCCAGTCTGTCGCCAGCAGGACGCCTCGGCCCGTGAGCTGCGCGGCCAGCAGCATCGCCGCCCCGGCGGCCGCGACGCGCGCGGCGAACATGCCCGCCCGCGCCGCCCAGGCGTGTGCCGACGCACGGCGCACCCGTCCGCTCAGCAGGTGCAGCACCGCCCACGCCCCCACGGCGCCAAAGAGCATCCCCGCCGCCACGGGATCGGACAGCTTCGCGACCAAGCTCACAGATTGACTGCTTCCGACATCCATTGCTTCTTCGAGTTTATCCCGCAAACGAGCGGGCAGGTATCGTTCCTATGGCGAAAACGCCAGGACCGGTCCTTAGGCGGCACCGTCCCTTCGGGGCTCTGTGTCCACTTGCCTGGTTACCGGGAAGCTTACGCCCCCGGCTGAATCCTCGACGCCCCGCCGTGGCTGAGATGCCGGTATGTGCAGTCGTCCCGTTGTGGGCCTTTGTGCGACTTCTGAGGGAGGCGCCATCAGAGCCGTGCCGTGCCGGCACGGTCGCCCGCGGACCAGGGACCGCTTCCATCCCGCCCGCCGACCAGGGAACGCCTCCATCCCGCCCGCGGCCGGAAACGCTTCCATCCCGCCCGCTGTCGGGAACGGTCCCTCATTCGCATCCGACCGTCCCTAAGGGACGGCTCTGTTGGGTTGCCAAGCCGCTCGCCGGGTTCGTTGCGTTCCTCATTGGGCGTTGGTCGCCCGCCGACCAGGGACCGCTTCGCCCGCGAAGGACCTCGCCATCGCGAACTCCCATCAGAGCCGTGCCGTGTCGGCACGGTCGCCCGCGGACCAGGGACCGCTTCCATCCCGCCCGCCCGCGGCCGGAAACGCTTCCATCCCGCCCGCTGTCGGGAACGGTCCCTCATTCGCACCCGACCGTCCCTAAGGGACGGCTCTGTTGGGTTGCGAAGCCGCTCACCGGGTTCGTTGCGTTCCTCATTGGGCGTTGGCCGCCCGCGGACCAGGGACCGCCTCCATCCCGCCCGCTGTCGGGAACGGTCCCTCATTCGCATCCGACCGTCCCTAAGGGACGGCTCTGTTGGGTTGCGAAGCCGCTCGCCGGGTTCGCTGCGTTTCTCATTTGGCATTGACCATTGCTCTCCGCTTCCGAAACGCCGGCGCGTCGCCGGCCTGCTGCCCGAACGGAACCGGCCCAGCCTGGCCCGCTGTCCTTCCCGCCGCGATGTGCCGCGTCAGGGCGATCTCCGCCAGCAGCAACGCCAGCAGGACCACCGCCACGTACTGCCACAGTTCCTTGCCCGGCACCCCGCCGGCCACTGCCGCCACCAATTCCGCGGCCGAGTCCACCCGCGCCAGCGTCTTGTCGGGCTCGACGCCCTCGCCGGCCGACTCCAGCAGCGCCCCGCGAGCGGCGGCGAGGTCTTCGTCGGTCAGCATCGCCATCGAGCTTTCGCCGCCGGGCGTGATGACCGCGATCGCCACCGCGTTGCCGTCCAGCAGCGGCCCGAACCTGGCCGCAGCCTCGCTCTTCAGCATCACGCGGTACACCCCGCCCTGCCTCGCCTCGGCAAGTTGCAGACGCAGGCTCGCGCCATCCTGGAGCACCGTCGCCACCTGTCGCCCCCCCCCGGGCGTGAGCACGACCACCTCGTCGCCCTTTGCGTACATCCCCGGCGTCGAAGGCGCACTCGTCGTCGAAGCGGAAGTCCTCGTCCCTTCCGGTGAACGCCCGCCGGCGGCGGGCGGCGCGGCCTTTCTTCCCCCGGGCGCCACGGTCTTCACTCCCCCGGGCGCCGGGGTCGCCGTCCGCGTCGAGGTTGACGCCGCCGAGGGCGCCTTCTCCCGCGTCGCCGGCAAGTCCACCACCACCTCCGCGCCCGCGTTTACGTTCGCCGTCGCCGCCGCCCGGGCCGCCAGGTGGTACGTCAGTTCGTGCATCAGCGGCACGAAGCACTTCAGCGCCGGCAGGTTCGTGCCGGCCGTGTGCAGTCCGCACCCGGCCAGCATCACCCGCCCGCCGCCCAGCCGCCGCTCCAGCAGCAGCGGCTCGCCCCCCGCCAGACGCGCCGCCACCGTCTGCCCCTCGCCCGCCTCGATCTGCCAGTACGTCTCGAACGCCGCCCGCGCCGCGTCGGAGTTCCGCTCGTCCGCCAGTTTCGCCACGGCCGGGTGCGTCAGGCTGCCCGGCGCCAGGCCCGGCGGCTCGCCGCCTCCGCCGCACAACTTGACCAGCCGGCCCGGCAGCACGGCCTGCCCCGCCTCATCCTGCCAGGCGTTGTAGAACTTCGCCGACGCGTGCTTCCCGGCCGCCACCAGCAGCCCGCCGCCGCGCCGCACGTACGCCGCCAGTTCGTCGGCCGCCGCCTTCGGCAGCAGCGGCACGTCCGCCAGAATCACCACCGCGTATCGGTCCAGGTCCTTCTCGTCAGCCAGGTCCGTCGCCGCCACCGTCCGCGGGCGAATCATGCACGCGCGCGTGTCGGCCTCGATCGCCGCCAGCGGCCCCCGCGGCGGCGCCAGCGCAATGGCCAGGTAGTCCGCCGCGCCCGCCAACGCCGTCTTCGACGGCGCCCCGTCCACGATCAGCACCCCAAGCTCCGACAGCACATCCACCACGCGCTGGGCCGAGTCGTCCGCCGGCATGTCATCCGCCTCGGCCAGCGCCGCGGTCACCACATGCCGCCCCGCACGTTCCAGCCGCAGGCGAAACAGCAACGTCTCGGCCGCGTTGGGCCCCAGCGACTCCACCTTCGCCTCGCCGGCCGCCTTGCCGTCCACCAGCAGCCGCACCTCCTGCCCCGTCAGCACCTCGGTGCCCGTGTTCTCCACTCGCACGGCCGCTTCCACGGGCCGGTCCGTGCCGATGATCCGCCGCCCGAACGTCAGGTCGGTCACCGCGAGGTTGCGGAACGTCGCGGGCGCCCCGAGCACGCGCACGATGATCTGCGGCGGCACCGGGTGCGCCCGCAACCCCGAGCCGATCTGTCGCCACGCCGCCGCCGCACGCACGTCCCACCCCGCGTCCTGCCCGTCCGTGATCACCACGATCTTCCGCGCCGGGTTGGCCCCCTCGCCTAGCGCCGCCGATGCAAGCTGAAGCGCCGGCCCCACGCGCATCGTGCCCCCCCCGGCCGTCGCGCCAGCCAGCGCCGCCTCCACCTCCTGGCGGTCCGTCGTCGGCCGCGAGACGATCGCCTGCGGCGACGCGCCGGCCACGATCACCGACACGCCGTCGCCGCGCGCGCACGCGGCGAGCACGATGCGGGCCTCGTCCACCGCCCGCTGGAAGTTCGTCCGCCCCTCGTGCGCCAGAGACATCGACCCCGAACCGTCGATCACGATCGCCACGTCCTGCCGCCCGCCGCCGAAGCTCCACCGCGACTTCTGGTAGACGTGTTCGAACGCCGCCGCCGCGGCCGGAAGCACCAACAGCACCGCCCCCGCCACCAGCAGCGTCCGCCTCAGCCGCCGCCGGCTCCACGTCACCGCCGCCAGCGAGAACGCCACCGCCCCGAGCAACACGCACGGAAACAGCACGACCCACGTCGCGCTGGGACGGCTGGGCAGGAA
>CAYWTX010000279.1:0-13741 GCA_964461295.1 uncultured Planctomycetaceae bacterium
AAGAACAGTTGCGGCACGATCTTGGCGTAGGCGACGGCGAGGTCCTGGCGTCCGTCGTTGTTGATCTCGCACGGCACGGCGGCGATGGCGTGGGGCTGCATCTTGTAGGGAAGCTCGCCGGCCTCGGCGGCGGTCTCGGCGAACTTGCCGCCGCCCTGGTTGATGAGCAGGACGCAGCCGTCGGAGGTCGCGACGGCGACGTCGAGCAGGCCGTCGGCGTCGAAGTCGCCGGCCTCGGCGGAGGCGGGGACCGCAAGCGCCGCGGCGCAGGCGACGGCAGGGGCCGCGTACTTGCCGGGGGCCAGCGCCTTGTAGAACAGCGCGCCCTTGGCGAACGGTTGCACGATGTCGGGCAGGCCGTCGGCGTCGAAATCGGCGACGCAGCACGGCCCGGCGGCGCCGAGCTTTGCGCCGGGCCAGTCGGCCGCGGGGGCAACGGGTGTCGCGGCGGCCTTGCCGTCGGCGGCGAAGGCGACCAGATGCGGCACGGCCGTCGTGGAGGCGATCAGGCCGGCGCGTCCGCCGCAATCCAGCGTGGCGAGAGCGATGGTTTCGAGAGGGAGCGTAACCACCTGGTCGGCGATCTTGAGGCCCTTGCCGTCGCAGAGGGCAAGGCCCATCTTGCCGTCGCCGGTGAAGTCGCCCGCGGCGCCGCAGCGGGACTTGGCCGACAGGCCGCTTGCCGCGGTGACATCCTCCAGGGCGACGTCGGTTCCCGTCTTCTTCACGGCGAACATGCGGTCGCCGGCGTCGCTGAGCACCAGCAGCCGGGCGCCGTCCAGCACCAGGATTCCGTTCGCTTTGCCTGGAACCTTCGGGCCGATGGCTTCCTTGCCCCACGCGGCGCCTGTGGCCACGGGAAAATCGGCTCGCGGGTCGGCGATGGCGTGCTCGAACGCCTTCTCCAGCATGGCGTCGCTGCCGGCCCATACGGTCTTGAGGTCCAGCGTGTCGGCCGTGATGCGCAGAACCCCGTCGTCGCGGCGGACGAGGGCGAACCATGCGTTCTCGGTGCAGCCGAGGAAGGTGGTGTCGACATGGAGGGCGCCCACCGGCTTGGCGTCGGCGTCGGCGGCGTCCTCCTTCTTGGCCGAGGAGAAGTCGCCGGCGAGCATGAGGGCCGGGATGATCTTGCGGTCGCCCACCGCCCGGCGGAACTCCTTGGTCACCTTCTCGTGGGTGGTGTCGAGCACGAGTTTGAGGTCGGCGGCGGGCTTGCCCTTGATGGCGCGGAGGACCTTGACGGTCGTGGCGCCGTCGTCGCCTGGGGAGCCAAGCTCCAGGCGGAGGATGACGTCGGACTGACTGACGAGATCGACTGGGGTGAAGCTGGGGTTGATGAGGGCCAGCGCGAAGGGCGAGGCGGCGAGGACCGCCGCGGCGACGGTAAGGGCAAGTTTCCTGGTTGGCGTCATGGCTGTTCCTTGGTTCCTTTAGCGGTTAAACACGCGGACAATCGCGACGATTCGGCGGATCGGACGGATCGGACGGATCGGACGGATCGGACAGATCACCGCCGGTTCGCTGTGGCATCTTGCTTTCACCGCGGCAGAGGATAGTCTTTCGCCTTCGTACATCCAACAAAGGAGAACCGGCATGGCTGGCGAGAAGTGCGTTATCGTCGGGGCGGGAGGCATCTTCAAGGCTTGGATTGGCCCCCTCGCCAAGGAGAAGGTCGAGGTTGCGGCGATCGTGGACCTTCGCATTGAAGCCGCGCGGAAGCGGATCGAAGAGCACGGCCTGAAGGCCGAGGCGTCCACCGACCTGAAGGCGATGCTGGCCAGGCACAAGCCGCAGTTCGTGGCGGACCTCACCGTGCCGGAGGCCCACTGTGCGGCGACGACGACGGCGCTGAAGGCCGGCTTCCACGTCATCGGCGAGAAGCCGATGGCCTCGTCGATGCCCGAGGCGCGGAAGATGGTGGCCGCGGCCGAGACGGCGAAGAAACTGTACATGGTGAGCCAGTCGCGGCGGTGGAACCCCAAGCACGACCAGGTGCGCCGGACGGTGACGGGCGGGAAGATCGGGCGGCTGACGACCATCAACTGCGACTTCTACATCGGGGCGCACTTCGGCGGCTTCCGCGACCAGATGCCCAGCCCGCTGATCCTGGACATGGCGATCCACCACTTCGACATGTGCCGGTACATGACGGGCGCCGAGCCGGCGGCCGTGTATGCCAAGGAGTTCAGCCCGGCGGGCTCGTGGTACAAGGGCGACGTGGCCGCGACGTGCGTCTTCGAGATGTCCGACGGCGTGGTGTTCACGTACCGCGGGAGTTGGTGCGCCGAGGGGTGCCACACGAGCTGGGACGGCGACTGGCGGATCATCGGCGACAAGGGGACCCTGATCTACGCGGCGGGCGAGGAGCCGCGCGGCGAGGTGGTGGTGGGCAAGGAAGGTTTCATGCGGCCCAAGGCGCCGCTGAAAGTGGCGAAGAGCCCGATGAAGTTCACCGGCATGCACGGGGCGCTGCGCGAGATGCTCAAGTTCCTCCGCACCGGCGAGAAGCCCCAGACCCAGTGCCACGACAACATCCGCTCGCTGGCGATGGTGTTCGCGGCCGTGGAATCGGCGAAGAAGGGCCGTCGCGTGGAGATCAAGGCGTAGGCGGGGTTGAGCGATCTTGCGGGCCAGAGAAACTCCCGCTGGCCAGCGGGCTTTTTTCAGAAGCTCGCGCCGGGGGGGCCTGACCCCTTGGGAGTCACGTTCTCCAAGAAAACTCCCGTCGGCCGGCGGGAGTTTTTCGCGCCCAGGGGGCGCCGGGCGTGTGCTTGCGGGCGGGGCGGCGGGGGCGTATCGTTTGGCGCTATGGCAGACCCGAGAAGAGCGAAGGAGTCTCCGTACGCGGCACGGCGGCGACGGCTGGCGGGCAAGTTGCGGCGGGCGAAGGTCGACGCCCTGCTCGTCACCAAGAGCGAGGATGTCCGCTACCTCAGCGGGTTCACCGGCGAGGACAGCTTCCTGCTCGTCGCGGGCGAATGGGCCTGCCTGCTGACCGACGGGCGGTTCGACGAGCAGGCCCGTGGGGAATGCGGCGACATCGACGTTCACGTACGGCGGGGGGCGATAAGCACGGCGGTCGGCGACGCCCTTAAGGGCCGCCGCGTGCGGCGGCTGGGCTTCCAGCCGGAGAACGTCACGCTGGTGCAGCACGACGCCATGGCGGCGGCGCTGAAGGGCAAGCGTCTGCGGCCGGTGAAGGACGCCGCGGCATCGGCGCGGATGGTGAAGGACGCGGCGGAGGTGGCGGCGATCGAGCGGGCGATCCGGATCGGCGAACGGGCGTTCGAGCAGATGCTGGCGGCGGGAGTGAAGGGCTGGGTGGGTCGCACGGAGCGCGAGCTGGCGGCGGAGTTGGAGTACCGGATGCGGCAGCACGGGGCGGAGGGTGCGTCGTTCGAGACGATCGTCGCGACGGGGGCGCACGGGTCGCTGCCGCACCACCGGCCTGGCGGGACGCGCGTGAAGGCGGGCGATGCGGTGCTGGTGGATTGGGGCGCCAAGGCGGACGGCTACTGCGGCGACTTGACGCGAGTGGTGTTCACCGGTAGAATCCCGCCGCAGTTGGGCGAGGTCTACGAAGTTGTGCGGCGTGCTCAGCAGGCAGGCATCGCGGCCGTGAAGGCGGGAGCGGGCCTTCGGCGGGTGGACGCCGCGGCGCGGGAAGTGATCGAGTCGGCCGGGTACGGCAAGGAGTGCCTGCACGGGCTGGGGCACGGCGTTGGGCTGGAGATTCACGAGGCCCCGTCGATGGGCAAGTTGGCCAAGGGCCGCCTGCGGTCGGGGATGGTGGTGACCGTCGAGCCGGGCATTTACCTGCCTGGCGTCGGCGGCGTGCGGATCGAGGACGATGTGCTGGTGGCGGCGGAAGGCTGTCGCCGACTGTCGAGGATGTCAAGAGAAGCGTCCAGCTTCCAGCTACCAGCTTCCAGCTAGAAGCCTCAGAGCGGCCGCCGCACGGGGCTTGCCGAGTTTGGCTGGCCGCTGGAAGCTGGCGGCTGGAAGCTACAGATAAGGGAAAGCCCATGGCCCGAAAGGCAGCGAAGGGCGGAACTCGGGTCGCCAAGTCGGCGATTCTGGATGAGGTTCGCCAACTCGTGCAGCTCATGGTGGACCACGACCTGACGGAGATGGAAGTGGACGACGATGAGCGGCGGATCGCTCTGAAGCGTGGAGGCGCACCGGCAGCGTACATTCCCGGACCCGCGGCGTCCGTGCCCGTTGCCGCCGCTGCCGCAACGGCGCCGGCGCCCGCGGCAGAGCCGGCCGTCGAGACGCTGCTGGAGGTCCGCAGCCCGATGGTCGGCACGTTCTACGCCGCTCCCAGCCCCGAAAGCGGCCCCTATGTTCCCACCGGCGCCCGCGTCGACAACGACACGGTCGTCTGCATCATCGAGGCCATGAAGGTCATGAACGAGATCAAGGCAGACTGCCACGGCACCGTCGCGGAGGTCTGCGTCCGGAACGCGCAGCCGGTGGAGTACGGGCAGGTGCTCTTCCGCGTGCGGCCGGCATAGGGGGGAAGGCGAACATGTTCACCCGCATCTTGATCGCGAATCGTGGCGAGGTGGCTCTCCGGATCATCCGCGCGTGCAAGGAACTCGGCGTCGAGACGGTTGCCGTCTACTCCGAGGCCGACCGCAACGCCAGTTACCTGCACCTGGCCGACGAGCGGATCTGCATCGGCGGGCCCGCGTCGGCCGACAGCTACCTGAACATTCCGCGGATCATCGCGGCCGCGGAGATCGCCGACGTGGAGGCGATTCACCCCGGATACGGTTTCCTGGCCGAGAACGCGCACTTCGCGGAGGTGTGCCGCGACTGCAAGATCGAGTTCATTGGTCCCGGCGTGGAGGCGATGCGGGTGCTGGGCGACAAGATCGCCGCCAAGGCGCTGGCCCGCAAGGTCAACGTGCCGACGGCGCCGTCCAGCGACGGGTCGGTGGAAACCGTGGACGCAGCCGTCGTCGTGGCCGAGAAGCTGGGCTACCCGGTGGCGCTGAAGGCGGCGGCGGGCGGCGGGGGACGCGGCATCCGCTTTGCCCACAACGAAGCCACGTTGCGATCCAGCTTCCGCCAGGCCCAGGCCGAGGCCGAGGCCGCGTTCAAAGACGGCCGGCTGTACATGGAGAAGTGCATCGAGGACTTCCGGCACATCGAGGTGCAACTCCTGGGCGATCGGGCGGGGAACATCGTGCACCTGTTCGAGCGCGAGTGCTCCGTGCAGCGCCGCCGTCAGAAGCTTATCGAGGAGACGCCGGCGCCGGGGCTGGCCCCGGCCGTGCGCGAGGCGATGTGCACCGCGGCGGTCCGCCTGGCGAAGGAAGTGGGCTACCACTCGGCCGGGACGGTCGAGTTCATGCTCGACCGGCAGGACCACTTCTACTTCCTGGAAGTCAACACGCGGATCCAGGTGGAGCACCCGGTGACGGAGATGGTGGTGGGGCTGGACCTGGTGGGGTGGCAGATCCGCATCGCGTCGGGGGAGAAGCTGAACTTCAAGCAAAGCGACGTGAAACCCAGCGGCGCGGCCATCGAGTGCCGCATCAACGCGGAGGACCCGGAGCACAACTTCCGTCCCAGCCCGGGGCGGGTGGAGGCATTCGTGGCGCCGGGCGGCCTGGGGGTGCGGTGGGACTCGCACGTGTACCAGGGCTACGCGATCCCGCCGAACTACGACAGCCTCGTGGGCAAGCTGATCGTCCACCGGCCCACCCGCGACGAGGCGATCGCGACGGCCCGGCGGGCGCTGGAGGAGTTCGTGATCTACCCGACCAAGACGACCAT
This sequence comes from uncultured Planctomycetaceae bacterium, assembly GCA_964461295.1. GTDB lineage: Bacteria > Planctomycetota > Phycisphaerae > SM23-33 > SM23-33 > CAYWTX01. Next base: position 5,791 of record CAYWTX010000279.1, read on the forward strand.
CCCGTTGTGCAAGGAGGTCTTGGGGCATCCGAGGTTCCAGGCCGGCCAGTGGGATACGACCTATATCGAGCGGGAGATGCTGGCGCACCATAAGTAAGCTTCCAGCGGCCAGCTTCCAGCTTCCAGCAAGAGACCGAAGAGGTCCTTCCCGGTTCTCGCTGGTAGCTGGAAGCTGATAGCTGGCAGCTAAAGGAGCAGGTAATGGCGAACGCGACAAGAGGCAACGCGATCATCGGACAATCCGGCGGGCCGACCGCCGTCATCAACCAGTCGCTGGTGGGCGTGGCCGAGCGGGCTCGCGAGTTCAAGGCCATCGGGCGCATCTTCGGAGCCCGGCACGGCGTCCGCGGGATCATCAACGAGAACTTCATCGACTTGCGGAAGGTCTCCAAGCCGCTGCTGGAACGCGTGGCGGCGACGCCCGCGGCCGCGCTGGGCTCCACCCGCGACAAGCCCGACGCGGAGTACTGCAAGAAGATCGTCGACGTGCTGGCTAAGAACGACGTGCGATACTTCTTTTACATCGGCGGCAACGACTCGGCCGACACGGCCCGCATCGTGAACGATCTGTCGCGATCCGCCGGGTACGAGCTGCACACGTTTCACATTCCCAAGACGATCGACAACGACCTGAAAGTGACCGACCACTGCCCGGGTTACGGTTCGGCCGCCAAGTTCGTCGCCTCGGCGTTCATGGGCGACGACCGCGACTCGGCGGCGCTGCCGGGCATCAAGATCAACGTGGTGATGGGCCGGCACGCGGGGTGGCTGACGGCCGCGTCGGCCCTGGGCAGGCAGGACGAGGTGGACGGCCCGCACCTGGTGTACGTGCCGGAGACGCCGTTCTCGCTGGACAAGTTCATCGACGACGTGGGCAAGGTGTACGGCAAACTGGGCCGTTGCCAGATCGCCGTCTCCGAGGGGATCGCGGACGCCGACCACAAGCCAATCGCGGCGCTGCTGGCGGAGAAGCTGGGCCGGCAGGTAGAGCGGGATTCGCACGGCAACGTGCAGCTTTCGGGATCCGGCGCGCTGGGCGACTTCCTGGCCGACTACGTCAAGGCCGAACTGGGCACGCGGCTGGAAGGCAAGAAACTCCGCGTGCGGGCCGACACGTTCGGCTACCTCCAGCGCAGCTTCCCGGGCTTCGCCTCGCCGGTGGACGCCTCCGAGGCCCGATCGTGCGGGCATCAGGCGGTGGAATTGGCGATGGCCGGCTTTGCCGACGGCTCGGTGGCGATGAAACGCGAGAAGGGGGCTCGCTACCGCGTGAGCTATTTCCGGGCCGAACTGAAGGACGTCGCCCGCGAGACGAAGGACATGCCGAGGGAATTCATCAACAAGGCCGGCAACGGCGTGACCGACAAGTTCGTGCAGTACGCCCTGCCGTTGACGGGCGGTCTGCCGGTGATCGGGATTCTGCCGTAGGTTCGCGGACGTTCACGCCAGTCGAACAGGAGAAAGGGCCTGCGGGGGTTGACGGGATCGTCGAGGCGGCAGCGGGCCGTCGCCCGGCCGGCGCCCGACCGTCGCGAGCAAAGCGTGTGTACACGCCCTCTCTTACGGTCCGTCACGAAATAACCTGAGCAAACCAGTCTTGGTGGCACAGCTTTCCAAACTGTGCAGCACAGGTCGGAGACCTGTGCCACCTGGGAAACGTGAACAAGTTATTTCGTGACGGCGCCTTACGGCGAACACGGCTTGGTCGTGTCCGGACCCGCCCAGAGGGCGTTCCTCGCGAGAAGGGGGCGTGTACGCACAGTCCTTCGCGTCCGGCGGGGCGGCTGTGCGGCGTCCCGCGGCATCGCGAAGGTGAGGGACACAGCCGGTGCCAAAGGCTTGACACTCGATACTCGACACTCGACACTTCCTGCCCATGGACATCAAACCGATTCGCGGATGGCGGTACGCACAGCGCGACATCAGTTCGCTCATCGCCCCGCCGTATGACATCCTCAACGGCGCCGAAAAGGCGCAGTTCCTGGCCGGCAACGCCCAGAACATCGTGGCCGTGGACATGCCGCACGTGCCGCCCAAGGAGCTGGGGCCCGATGCCGAGTATGCGGCGGCGGCGGCGAAGTTGGGGGAGTGGAAGGCCGGCGGCGTGCTGGCGCAGGACGCCGAGGCCGCGCTGTACGTGTACGAGCAGAGCTTCCCGTGGGGCGGCAGGACGTACTGCCGGCGGGCGATGCTGTGCGGCGTGCGTGCGGGCGAACTTGGCAGGGACGTCATCCCGCACGAGCACGTGTTCGCCGGGCCCCTCGCCGACCGGCTGCGCCTGACCGAGCACACCCACATGCAGCTGTCGCCGATCTTCGGCTTCTACGACGACCCCGGCAAGCGCGTGGGCAAGGCCCTGGCTGCCGCGGCCGCCGGAAGGCCCGTCGCCGAGGGCGTCATGCGCGGCGTGGCCGAACGGCTGTGGAAGATCACCGAACCGGCCGTGGTGGCGGACGTGGCGAAAGCGTTGCAGCCGGTGCCGGTGTTCATCGCCGACGGGCACCACCGGTACACGACGGCCCTGAACTACGTGACGGCCCTGGCGGCCAGGCAGAAGATCGCGCCGACGCACGAGGCGAACTTCGTGATGTTTGCCCTGGTGGCTCGCGACGATCCCGGCTTGCTTATCCTGCCGACGCACCGGCTGTTCACCAACCTGCGGGCGGAGGGATCGGTGGAAGCCCTGGCGGCGGCGCTGCCGGAGTTTTCGTGGCGGAAGCACCGCGGCGGCGCGGGCGTGACGGCCGCGTACGTCGAGGGCCTGCTGGCCGACGCGGGGCCGTTGGCGGTGGTGTTGGTGAGCGGAACGGGCGCGACGGTATGGGTGGCCAGGCTGGAGGAACTCGACGCGATGCGCAAGGCGGCGCCGGACCAGATCGACGAGTGGCGGGTCCTGCCGCCGGCCATTCTGCACAAGCTCATCGTGGACAAGGGCGTCCGCAACTGGTCGGCAGGCGCCCCGGCCATCGAGTACACCGCGTACACCGAGCAGGTGCTGGAGGCGTGTCGCGCTGGCCGGGCGCAGCTTGGGGCCTGCCTGCCGGGCATCGGCGTGGCGGCGGTGGAGGCGGTGGCGCAGAAGGGCGCCGCCATGCCGCACAAGAGCACGTACTTCTACCCCAAGCTGGCGACGGGAGTGGTGCTCAAACCGTTGGAGTAGGGTCTTGTCGGGTTGTGGCGAGGAAGGGAGCGAATCGTGGGGACTGACTGGAGTATGGGGACCGTAGAGATGGGTTCTCGGCCTCGATCACCCACCGTCAGTCCCCAATGGCGGTTCTCCATCGCCTGGCCGCGGGAGGTCGCCAGTTCGTCCCGCAAGAGGGGGCGCGAAGAATGTTTTTTCTTCTGTAACCCAATGGCGGGGATCCGCCAATAGAAACTAGGGGGTCTGTGCGGCCTTCGTGGTCGCGGCGGAGCCTGCTTTGGCTGAATGTGGAGATTTCGCGAATCTCTCTGTTGCGGCAGGTGTTTGACATTTCAGATGGAATGATGCTTGGGGAATCGTGCGAAGACCGGGCGTTTCTCCATCGGCGGAAGATGGACTGGCGTGCTGGGAGCAAGTCGACACGTCAGGCGGCGTCATGTCAGCGACCGTAAGGGCGAAGGTGTGATCTTGGCTGCGAGCGAAGTACGCACGTCTCGGCGGCAGCATCGCAACTCGCTGTCAGCCTTGTTGTTGTTGCGCGTTCTGCAGTAACGTTGTTGGGAGGTACGGTCATGGCCAAGGGCACGGTCAAGTGGTTCAATGACGCAAAGGGCTTTGGTTTCCTTCGTGCTGAAGGTCAGGAACAGGACATCTTCGTCCACTACTCAGCCGTGCAGGCTGACGGATTCCGCTCGCTCGCCGAAGGCGAGGCGGTGGAGTTCGAGTTGGTCCAGGGGCCCAAGGGCCTCAAGGCCGAGAAGGTGACCCGGCCCACAAACTGACGTTTCAGCACTGGCGTCGGCATGCGAAGCAGACGCCAAGGCGTGAGTTCAGCGAAGGCGTAAGCGCCCCGCGTTGTGGCCCGCGTTGGGCGTCTTGCCGATGCGATGCTTCGCGCGTCGCGCTCTGTGGGGAGTAGTCACTGGCTCTTGGCCTGCTCGCGAACCACGCGGTTCAGCCCGGCGACGATCGCGCGTGCCGCGGCCTGGCCGATGTTCGTGTCCTTTCCGACGCCGAACACGATGCCGTTGCCCGGCAGCTTGAGCGGCACGTATGCCACGGCGGCCGCGTCGGCGCCCTTGCCCACGGCCTGCTCGTGGTAGTCGTCCACCTCGAACCGCGGGGAGCCCAGTTTCCGCATCGCGTTGACGAAGGCGGAGATCGGTCCGTTGCCGTCGGCGGTCACGCGATGCTCCTGGCCATCCACTTTGATATGCACCTCGCCGTGAATCTGGCGGGGGTCGTTCTCGTCGGGGCGCGGCCAGTAACCGACCAGTTCGTAGGGTCCGGGCGGGGTGACGAATCGCGACTCGAACGTGCGGTACACCTCCTGGCTGGTGATCTCCCGGCCTACTTCGTCGGCGAGGGTCTGCACGGCGGCGCCGAGTTCGGGCAGCATGGTCTTGGGCAGTTCGAGGCCGAACTCGTGCTCCAGGACCCAGGCGGCGCCGCCCTTGCCGGATTGGGAGTTGATGCGGATGAGCCGCTCGTACTTCCGCCCCAGGTCGGCGGGGTCGATGTGCAGGTAGGGCACCTTCCAGCGAGCGCCGAACTTGGCGGGGGCTTCCTTGAGCTTGTGCAGCCCTTTGCGTATGGCGTCCTGATGCGAGCCGCTGAACGCGGTGAACACGTACTGTCCGGCGTACGGCTGGCGGTAGTAGACCGGCATGCCGGTGAGCCGTTCGACGGCGGCGGCGATCTCGTCCAGGCGGCTGAAGTCCAGGCCCGTGGCGATGCCGCGCGAGTGCAGGTTGCCCGCCATGGTGACGAGATCGACGTTGCCCGTGCGCTCGCCGTGGCCGAACAGCGTGCCCTCGACCCGATGCGCCCCGGCTTGCAGGGCCATCTCGGTCGAGGCGACGGCCATGCCCTGGTCGTTGTGCGAGTGCAGCGAGATGAGGACGCGGTCCATCGCGGCAAAGCGGCGGGCGAACAACTCGATCATGTCGGCGTAGTGGGTGGGGGGACGGCGCTCGACCGTGGCCGGCAGGTTCAGGAGGATCGGCCTGGCCGGCGTTGCCTTGCCCCAGGCCTCGACCACGGCCGAGCAGATCTCGACGACGAAGTTCATGTCGCTGTCGGTGAATTCCTCGGGGGAGAACTCCAGGCGCATGTCGCAGGAAGGTTGGGCGTCGGCGCCTGCTCGCACCTGGCGCATGGCCTTGACCACCATGTCCAGCGTCTGGCGGGGGGTGAGGCCGAACACCTGCTCCATGTGCAGCGGGCTGGTGGCGCAGTAGGCGTGGAAGATGGCCCGCGGCGCCCCGGCCAGCGATTCCAGCGTGCTATCGATGAGGTGCTCGCGGCACTGCGTGAGCACCATGGGGAAGACATCGTCGGGAACGTGGGCGTCCTCGATGAGTCGGCGCGTGAACTCGAAGTCGTCCTTGCCCGCGGAGGGGAAGGAGACCTCGATGTGCTTGAAGCCGATATCGCAGAGCAGGCGGAAGTACTCGAGCTTCTGCGGGGGCAGCAGCGGGTTGGGCAGGGCCTGGTTGCCGTCGCGCAGGTCGACGGAACACCAGATGGGCGCCGACGTGATCGTCCGATCTGGCCACTGCCTGTCGGGCAGTTCGATCGCCTCGGGGGCGATGTACTTCGGTGTGTTGGACGCCGCCATCGTCAACTCCTTAGGAAGTCCCGCACGTGCCGGCGAGCGGGAGACCACGGATTACACGAAGGAAGAACGGGTTTCGCGAACGGGAAAGGGGAGTGGAACAGGGATGAACGCCGATGAAGAGGATGCGGTGAGACTCCGGTACCATCTGCGGCCATCCCCGGCGGGGCCTGCGACTGGACCCATCATGGTTCCTCTCCTCTTCTCGTGCCCTTCATCTTCACTCGGGCAACTCGTAATCTCTCGGGTTCGCACGCGGGGCAGATCCCGCCAAAAGAAAAAGGCTTCGCCATCCCTTCGGGACCGCGAAGCCATGCTTTTTTCGTGTGGTCTCGCGATCCGTCAGCGCAGGGCAAGCCCTAGGTTCGCAAGCAGGGCCACACGGTTGTGCTGACGGATCATCATTGGCCTCACTGGACATCATATCGGCACAGGGGCGGTCCGGCAAGGAGGAAAATCGCGGCATCGCCGAGGCGCCGACCCGAAGGTTTGCCGGCCGCCGCAGCGCGTGGTTGCCTCGGCGCTGAGGGCCTGTGCCAACCCCGGCGCAAAACAGATCGGGCGGCCGGTCATGGACCAGCCGCCCGACTGCTCCCGTGCGGGCTTCAAGGTCCACACGGGGCGTCCGCTGCCGCCCGCCACACTCACGCGAACCGGCCGCGCCCGGCAAGGGGGGTCCCTCCGGTCGGCCCGCGAGGGTAACTCAACTGAAGAGGTTGGTGGCCTCCTGGGCCGCGGCGGCCAGGGCCGCCGGCGTCAGGGGCGAAGTCAGGCACCCGTCGAACCCGCCGCCGGTCAGGCGGATGCGGCGGTGCTCCTGGTCGAGGGCAAGGAGGGCCAGCACGGTGGCGTGCAGGTCCTCGGCCTCCTTGATGCACCGGCAGAAGGCCAGGGCCGCCTCTTCGTCGGCTGCGCCCACCACGACCAGGTGCGGGCGCATCCGCTGGGCGAACATCGCGCCGCGGATGGTGTCCTCGGCCGCACGCACCTCATAGCGGTCGCTGGCGTTCACGATGTCGGCCAGGTCCAGTCCGACCGGGGTGGCCACCAGGAGGATGCGGCACCGTCCGAGGTCCAGCCCGTCGAGGGGCAGATCGTGTGCGCGCATGAAGGCGATGAGTTGGGTGCGGGGGATGCGGCGGTCGCGGCTGCCCGGGATGCGGTAGCCGCGGAGTTTGCCGGTGTCGAACCACTTGGTGACGGTGCGGGCGGCCACGCCGCAGATTCTGGCCACTTCGCCGGTCGTCAGGACATCTCGTCTTCCCGTGGTTCGCATCGCTGCTCCCGGAGCCGGTGTTGCCGCTCGTGTCGTTGGTTTCATCGGCAAGCGGCGGCGAGGCTTTAGCAAGCACGGCGGATTGCGGAAGGCCGAACGGTTCCGCTATAGTGCGCGGGTGGACATTCTGGCCGATCTCAACGAGCCGCAGCGTCAGGCGGTGACGCACGTGGACGGCCCGCTGCTGGTTCTGGCCGGCGCGGGATCGGGCAAGACGCGCGTGATCACCCGGCGCGTCGCGTGGCTCATGCGACAGGGCATCGCGCCGTGGAACATCCTGGCCATCACGTTCACCAACAAGGCGGCCGGGGAGATGCGGCAGCGCGTCGAGGCGCTGAGCTGCCCGCGCGGGGCCACGGTCTCGACGTTCCACGCCCTGTGCGCCCGGCTGCTGCGGGAGTTCGCCGACGCGGCGGGGCTGGACCCGAACTACTCGATCTACGACCGCGACGACCAGCTTCGCATCGTGAAGGAAGCGATGGACACCGTGAAGATCGACGCGTCGTCGCTGGCCCCGTCGCGCGTCCACGGCATCATCTCCAACGCCAAGAACGAACTGAAAAGCGTCGAGCGCTTCGCGGCTGAGAGCCAGGAGGATTCTGTCGGCAAGCGGGTCGCTCGGGTCTACGAGGACTACGAGCGGCTGCTGAAGAAGAACAACGCGCTGGACTTCGACGACCTGCTGATGCGCGTGGTTTTCCTGATGCGCGACCGGCAGGACGTTCGCGAACTGCTTTCGCGGCGGTACCGGTATATCCTGATCGACGAATACCAGGACACCAACCACGCGCAGTACCTGCTTGCCCACGGGATCGCGATGGAGCACGAGAACATCTGCGCTACCGGCGACCCGGACCAGTCGATCTACGCGTGGCGCGGCGCGGACATAAGCAACATCATGGAGTTCGAGCAG
>CAYWTX010000280.1:0-2630 GCA_964461295.1 uncultured Planctomycetaceae bacterium
GGCCGCCCGTCCAGCCGGACAAGAGGGCAGGTCTTCACTACAGCCGTCTGGCGAACGCCGTTCGACGGAATGCTGAATGATTGCGCGGAAAAAATTCTGCAAACCCCCCGCCGCGGGGGGGGAACTGCGAAAGTTGGGCTAACAGGCGAATCTGCAAGTTCTTGAGCCACACACGCATTCTGCGACTTCTGGGGGAGGCGTCACCATAGGGATTGGCCGCAATCCTGCCGGCCAGGATCGCTTCGGACGGGACGGGGGTGCCCAGGTCGCCATCGGAGGAGATCGTGCGGCTGCGCCCCCTTGGCAGCGGTTCTGGACCGGTTCGGCCGGGGGAGCGGAAGGCGGGGCGCGGCCTGGGGTCGGCGTGGCGTCGCCGACGTCGCGGCCCGCCCCCAAACGGCACGCCCCGGCCGCAAATGACGCTTCGGCCGCAACGGCACCCCCGGCCGCACGCGGCCGCGATGTGCCGCCGCCAGTCCCGGGCGCCCCGGGCGACAGCGAGACGATCGCGGAGTGGCGCGTGCGGATGTTCGTCAAAGGCGGATGGGGCTGGGACGACCTCGGGTACGTCCGAACGACTCTCGCGATAGAGACGTGTGTACACACACCTCTTCCTTGGGCGTTTGGCGTCGTCCCGGCGGAGAGTTGCCCAGTTTGCGCAGTTTACGCAGATCATCGGAGAAGGAACGAGGGCTGCGTACTGAGGAACCGGACGAGCGAAATTTTCTCGTCTCTTTCCCGGTTCTCGGCTTTCTTACTGCCTACCATTGGTAGGCTAGGAATGATTCTCATTGCCAGCAGGACGATGTCTCGAGCACCAGACAACTTGGGCAGGTTGAGGATGACACGCCAGAGGCGGGTAATCCTCGATCAAGTGCGCAAGATGCACAGCCACCCTACCGCCGACGACCTACACCGGGCCGTTCGCGGGCTGTTGCCGCACGTCAGCCTGGCCACCGTCTACCGCAGCCTGGAGGCCCTGTCGGCCGCGGGGATGGTGCGCATGCTTCACCTTGCCGGCGGGCAGATGCGATTCGACGGCACGCTGGACAGCCACTACCATGTGCGATGCGTGTCCTGCGGGCGGGTGGAGGACGTGCCGGCCAAGCCGTTCCCGCCGCTACAGGAGCTGGCGGAGAAACAGACGCGGTACCGCGTGCTGGGCCACCGGCTGGAGTTCGACGGCGTTTGCCAGGAGTGCGGCGCCCGCTAGCCGCGGCGGACAGCGCGACGGAAGGCGGCCGGGAGACAGGTAGCCCAACCGGCCCGATGGGCAGGCGGCAGCACTGGTCGAAGGATCTGCCCTGGATGCGAAGGTGTTGGCGGTTGGCGGTGGAGCGGGCCCGGGAACGCCCGGGCCGAAGGAAGAAGGAAAGGTTAACCAAGAGGAGTAACCATGCGACCGATGACGGCGGCAAATCTGCGGAGTGCGCACGGCGGGGAATCGATGGCCCACATGCGGTACATGATCTGGGCCGACCAGGCCGACCGCGACGGCTTCCCGAACGTCGCGCGCCTGTTCCGGGCCATCTCGTTCGCCGAGCAGGCCCATGCGACCGGGCACTTCCGCGTGCTTCGCGACGCGCCAGGTGCGTTCGAGGTCCTGGCCGGGGCGGGCTTCGGCCTGGGCAAGACGGCCGACAATCTCGCCGGCGCCGTCGCGGGCGAGGAATTCGAGATCGCCGAGATGTACCCCACGTACCTGGAAGTGGCCAGATTGCAGGGCGAGCCGGCCGCGGTGCGCAGCATGGAGTACGCCCTGGCGGCCGAAAAGATCCACGCGGCGATGTACCGCAACGCCAAGCAGTCGGTGGACCAGGGCCGGGACGCCGCCATCGGCCGGATCCAGATCTGCGGCGTTTGCGGGCATACGCTCGAAGGCGATGCGCCGGATGTCTGCCCGGTATGCGGCGTGAAGAAGCCGATGTTCAAGGCGTTCGCTTGAGATACCGGCGGCCGGACGCCGCGAGCCGGAAAGGAAGCGAGAAATGACAACCGCGACTGACAAACCCCGCGTGACGATGCACGGCAAGCCGCTGACGCTGACCGGCAAACTGCCCGAGGTCGGCAAGCCCGCGCCCGATTTCACGGCCCTGGGCAACGACCTGTCGGAGGCCAAACTGTCCGACTACCGCGGGAAGACCGTGCTCATCGCCGCCATGCCGTCGCTGGACACTCCCGTGTGCAACTTGGAGACGCGGCGTTTCAACGAGGAGGCCGCCGAACTCCGGCCGGACATCGCGGTATTGACGATCAGCATGGACCTGCCGTTTGCGCAGGCCCGCTGGTGCGGCGCCGCCGGCGTCAAGGCGGTCCGCACGCTGTCGGACCATCGCGACGCGTCGTTCGGCACGGCGTACGGCGTGCTCATCAAGGAGCTGCGCCTGCTGGCGAGGTCGGTCTTCGTGGTGGACCCCAAGGGCAAGTTGACGTATATGGAACTGGTCGGCGAATTGGCCGAACAACCCGATTACGACGCCGCCTTGGCGGCGGCGAAGGTCGCGTAAGAGCGCCGTCACGAAATAACTTGTTCACGTTTCCCAGGTGGCACAGGTCTCCGACCTGTGCTGCACAGCTTGGAAAGCTGTGCCACCAAGACTGGCTTGCTCAGGTTATTTCGTGACGGACCC
>CAYWTX010000281.1:0-2312 GCA_964461295.1 uncultured Planctomycetaceae bacterium
TCTCGCCGACTCATCTCGATCCGGTCTCCATCCCTGTTCATCCGCCTTCCTTTCATCCTTTGGGGAAAGCGGACATTCTTACTGGGCAGGAACCGGACATTACTACTGGGCTATGACATTCCAGGCCGAAAACGTTTGACAGCCCCTTGCCATGCTCCTACACTGCGAAACCCCAAGGTGCCGTGGCGCGGCCAAGCTGCGGCACGCAAACCCATGCGGCTTGTTCACAGGCCGGCGAAGCGGCGGGCGTCCGCCGCGGCCGGCGAAGGGATGCCGCGAGAACGAGGACTCCAATGGCAAAGAAGAAAACGAAGTATGTGTACTTCTTCGGCGGCGGTCTCACCGAAGGCGACGCCGGCATGAAGATGCTGCTGGGCGGCAAGGGCGCCAACCTCGCCGAGATGTGCTCACTCGGCCTGCCCGTACCCCCGGGCTTCACCATCTCCACCGAAACCTGCGACGCCTTCTACAAGTCCGGCAAGCAGTGGCCGGCGGGCCTCGCCGAGGAAATCGCCGCCAACATCGCCATGCTGGAGAAGGTGTCCGGCAAGACGTTCGGACGCGGCCTCAGCCCGCTGCTGGTGAGCGTTCGTTCCGGCGCGGCCGCCAGCATGCCCGGCATGATGGACACCGTGCTGAACCTGGGCCTCAACGATGAGACGTTGGCGGCGATGATCAAGTTGACCGGCAACGAGCGGTTCGCCTTCGACGCGTACCGCCGCTTCCTGCAGATGTTCGGCGACGTCGTGTTGGGTCTGGAACATCACGACTTCGAGCACGAGCTCGAGGAAGTGAAGCGGGCGTTCGGCAAGGCCGGCAACATCGAGGGCATCGAAGGCCTGTCGCACGAGCAGCTCAACAAGAAGGTCCCCGACACCGCACTCGGCGTGCCCGAACTGCGCCAGCTCATCGACCGCTACAAGGGCGTCTACAAGCGAGGCGGCACCGAGTTCCCCCAGGACGCCCGCGCCCAGCTTGATGCCTCCATCAACGCCGTCTTCGGCTCGTGGAACAACCCCCGCGCCTGCAAGTATCGCCAGCTCAACGACATCCGCGGCCTGATCGGCACGGCTGTCAACGTGCAGGCCATGGTGTTCGGCAACCTCGGCGACGACAGCGGCACGGGCGTGGCTTTCACCCGCAACCCCTCCACGGGCGAGAACAAGTTCTACGGCGAGTTCCTGATGAACGCCCAGGGCGAGGACGTGGTGGCGGGCATCCGCACGCCGCTGCCCATCGACGAGCTGGCCAGAAAGGATCCCAAGGCCCTCAAGCAGCTCCTGGCCATCCGCAAGACGCTCGAGACGCACTACCGCGACATGCAGGACATCGAGTTCACCATCGAGCGCGGCACGCTGTACATGCTGCAGACCCGCAACGGCAAGCGCACCGCCGCCGCCGCCGTCCGCGTCGCCGTCGACCTCATGAAACAGGGCCTCATCACCGAGCAGGAAGCCGTGATGCGAGTCGAGCCCAAGAGCCTCGACCAGCTCCTGCACCCCATGTTCGATCCCAAGGCCGAGAAGGTTGCCGAAGTCGTCGGTGTGGGCCTGCCCGCCAGCCCCGGCGCCGCCACCGGCCAGATCGTCTTCAACGCCGAGGACGCCGAGAAGTGGGCCGCGGAAGGCAAGAAGGTCATCCTCGTCCGCATCGAGACCAGCCCCGAGGACATCGGCGGCATGCACGCCGCGCAGGGCATCCTCACCGGGCGAGGCGGCATGACCAGCCACGCCGCCGTCGTCGCACGCGGCATGGGCAAGTGCTGCGTCGCCGGCTGTGGCGAAGTCGCCATCAACTACGCCGAGCGTCACGTCGCCGCCAAGGGCAAGGTCTACCGCGAGGGCGATTGGATCAGCCTTAACGGCTCCACCGGCACCGTGTATGCCGGCAAGATCGCCACCAGCGAGCCCGGCCTGACCGGCCCGTTCGCCGCGATCATGAAACTGGCCGACAAGTACCGCACCATGGGCGTCCGCACCAACGCCGACACGCCGCACGACACCGAAGTCGCCGTCCGCTTCGGCGCCGAAGGCATCGGCCTGTGCCGCACCGAGCTCATGTTCTTCGAGGGAGATCGCATCATCGCCGTGCGCGAGATGATCCTGGCGGAGGACGAGGCGGGGCGGCGCGCCGCGCTCGCCAAGCTCTTGCCCATGCAACGCAGTGACTTCGAGGGTATCTTCCGCGCCCTCGGTGGGCGGCCGGCGACGATCCGCCTCCTCGATCCCCCGCTACACGAGTTCCTGCCGCACGACGTGGCCGGCCAAGAAGAAGTCACTGCGTTGCATGGGCAAGAGCTTGGCGAGCGCGGC
>CAYWTX010000282.1:0-4824 GCA_964461295.1 uncultured Planctomycetaceae bacterium
GCTGGCCCTGCTGAAAGTCGAGCTGTAGGCGGCGTCCGGGCCGATGCCGGAGAACGTAGTCAGTACGTGCAACCTGAAATCAAACGGAACCCCTTCCAAAAGAAGGGGTTCCCTCATTATCGGGCCGGGAACTTCGGACTAAAGCCGAGATCGTGAGTTGCGATCACCAGCAGACCCCGCGGTGCGGCCGTAGACCTTGACAAAGGCGTATGCAGTATGCGCCGTTGACACGAGTGAGGTCGCAAGATGGCGCGCACGACCCCGAGGAGATGCGTAAGCGGATCACGGCCATCGCGATCGCCGCCGACCGGACATCCCCGGCCGGAGAAGCAGCCCGCCCCCGCGCTGGGTCCTCCGGCTCTTACGGCCGGAGGTGGCTCATGCCCGAGTCGTCGGCGCCGGGGTGGAAGAGGGACTGGTAGGCTTCTTCGAGGGCCTGCAGGTCCAGCGGGGCCATGCCGTCATAGTCGGCCTTCAGAGCGCCGTACGCCTGCATCGTCCGCAGGTAGGCGCCGACGGGCTGGAAGCCCGGCAGTTCGAAGCTGTTGACCGCGACGCGGCCGGTGGCGGCGTCGGGCCTGGGCAGCATGGCCGCGAGCGCCTTGAGGCCAGCATCGTCCCGGGATGCGAAGGGGGGCTTGCCGTCGGGCGAGCGGCACCAGCCCAGCCCGCCGGCGGATTTCGGCAGCGGGGCTCGCACCAGCAGCGACTTGCCCGGCTCGGTGACGTCCACCAGCAGGCTGGTGAAGTCGCCGAACCTCTCGCGCCGGTTGCCGTGCGGGCCGTCCTTGACGTGTTTGGCCTGGAACTCGGGCGATTTCGCATGGCACGCCGTGCAAGTCTTCTCCACGGCCCTGCCGAACGCCTGCATGTCCATCGGCGCCTGGCCGGTGTCGTTGCAGGCGTAGTGCGAGGCGTACATGCCGCCGCCGTCGATCCAGATCTGCACGAGGCGGTACTCCTCGGCGGTGAGCTTGGCGCCGTGGTGGCCGCCGCGGAGCTTGTCCAGCAGCGGCGAGGCGGGCGTGCCCATGCCGCGCACGCGCGGGCTGCCGTCGGGGCCGCGCAGGGCTGCCAGCGAGACCTGCCCTCGCCACACCAGGGCGAAGGCCCCGTGGTTGTAGAAGGGTCCGCGGTTGGCTGAAAGGCACAATCTGCCGGTCCACGTGTCGGCGTTGTGGCAGCTCACGCAGTGCTTGTTCCAGATCGGCTGGATCGCCCGCACGTAATCGACAATCCCGCCGGGCGGCGCCAGCGGCTCGACGCGTAGGGCACTCGCCGGCCGGGCCATCGCCTTGATCGCGGCGCAGGCGGCGGGCGCACGCGAGCGGTTGTCGTGGCAGCCGATGCAGCTCAGCGTTTCGCCTGGCATGACGCTGAAGCCCGCGTGCATGCGCTTGACGGCGATGCCGTTGGCGTCCAGCGCCACAAGCTGGAGGTCGCGCCGTGCCGGCACTTCCACGGCGGCCGAGCCGTCGGCCTCCACCGGGAACGTGCCGAGGTAACGCTTGAGGTTCCACGAACTGCCCATACTCACCTGGCCGGAGGTGTTGTCGCGGAACTTGATGGCCGTGGGGAGCTGCTCGTAGACGGCCAGCGACTTGATGGCGCCGCGTTCGATGCCGCCGATGCTCTCGCGGCGGCCTTCGTAGACGTCGGAGATCACGAGCCGGCCGGTCGTCCTGGTCCAGTCGGTCACGGGCGCGAGGACGGGCTCGCGCGTGCGTGGGCCCAGCGGCTGGGGATCGTGGCAGAACTGCTGGTCGCGGCCGCCCTTGCCGGTCGGCGTAGCGACCACGACTTCGCGGGCCGGCAGCTCGTCCGTCGCGGAGGGCAGGCGGGCCAGTTCGATGCCGTTGGGCGAGGCGAAGAACGCCCATCGGGCCGAGACGGGGTACGGATCGCGGCAGCCGTTCATGTTGTTCCAGTTGGCGCCGTTGCCGCCCACCACGGTGCGCCGCCCGGCCTGCGCCTCGGCTCCGCCGCGCCGGGAGGCCATGCCCGCGTCGGCGTCAAAGCCCATGTCCAGCATCACCAGCGGGCCGTGCTGATTGGCCGTCCCCTTGTTGCAGTTGACTGCCACGAGTTGGTTGACGCCCGGCACCGGGCGGGCGTTGCACAGTTCCCATGCGAACAGCTTCGCCAGGCCGCTGCCGTCGGGGCGCATCACCCACAGGTCGAACCGCCCCTGCTCGGTGATGTCGATGTACTCCCAGCGGGTGAACACGATGCGGCCGTCCTGGATGACTCGCGGGCGCAGGTCGTGGTCGACGCCGCAGGTGAGCAGCCGCATGTTGCCGCCGTGGGGGTCGCAGCGGTAGATCAGGCCGACGGGCGTGACGAAGCAGGGGACGTAGCGGCGGGCCCGGGAACTGGTGAAGACGATGCCGCCGTCGGGCAGGTAGGAGGGCTCGACGTCGTCGTAGGGGCCGCGGGTGATCTGCCGCAGGCCGGTGCCGTCGGCATCGAGTTCGTGGAGGTGGTAGTTCTGGTCGGCGGCGGGGCGGTAGGACAGAACCATGCCCTTGCCGTCGTAGCTGACGCAGGGATTGCGGATCGCGCCGGCGGGGTCCTCCAGCAGGACGCGGTCGGCGCCGCTGCGCAGGTCGCGCAGGCGGAGCTGGCTGCCGACGATCTTGTTCCAGTTGCACTGAAGGGGCTGGGAGAAGTCTGTGGCGCGGACGCTGGCACCGAAGGTCTCGTAGGCGTGGCCGCCGGCGTACCGGCCGCGAACGACATAGACGATCTGCTCGGCCCCGGCCTTCTCGGCGAGGTACTGCGCGAGCAGCGGCGCGGGTGCCTCGGCCGCGGGCACGCGGGCGGCGGCGAGGGACAGCAGCGCAGCGGCGCACAGCAGGAACGTCGGTTTCACGGATTCTCCCTACAGCGTACGGCTGATTGCTTGAACCGGCGGCGGGGCAACTTGGGCCGGGGCGTTCGCCGAACCGGGGACACCGAAGCCGGGACAAATGCGAATGGCACTGACAAAGTGGGAACAATTGCACGAACAAGGACTTAACAAGAACAGCCTCCTATGCCGAAAGTGATTCTGTCACAAACCCTTTGGCAAAGGAGGCTGCTGATGTCAGACCGCTATGGTATCGGCGGTGCGGCCAGGAAGTTCCATGCGAAGTTGGCGAATCAACTGGCCGGGCCGCTGGGGACCTTCCTTCGCTCGGCGTGGATCGACGCGGTTCTGGCTTGCCTCGGGCGACGCTTCCACGACTCCGATTTTTCCCCCTCTGGTGACGCGTTGGGCCTTCTGCATCGCGTGGTTCTTGCCGCACCACCCCTCGGGCAGACGGTCGATGCGTTCCACCAGCACAGCACGATCGGATCCGTTCGGCGCAGCTTGGGGCGTGGAACGGATCGGTGTGCGACGATCGGTTGCTGTGGGAGCATCACATCCCGGACGGCCAGAGCGGCCCGGCCGGTGAAGAACACCTTGAGGAACGCCAGGACCAGGTGGATCATGCCCATGGCTTCGCCTCCGTCAGCCCATTGCGAGCCGAGGCCCCGCGACGGAGGCCGCCTGACGGCAAGTGACGTAAGTGCTGGAGAATCAAGGTCGACGGAGTTCTCGGGAGGGACACCCGACCATCGCACACCCGCCGCGAAGCAGTCTAGTCCGACCCCGAGGTCGTGGAGAGCCCCAGGCCGACCTTGAGGTCGACGGCGATCGTCCGGGTCTGGATCTTGCTGAAGCACGTCACGGTCACCTCGGTCCTCTCGAGGTCTGCTGGCAGGCTGTAGGTCCGGGAGTAGACGGTCTCGGCCCCGTCGCCCGCGCGCCCGTAGCCCGAGATGTCGGCCTCGACCTTCTTGCCGTCCACGACGGTCGAGACCGACGTGATGAACTCCAGCGGCTCGCCGGAGCTCAGATCCACCTGGATGGTCTTGTCGCTGGGCGTCACGCTGCCCACGGTCACCGTGTTCGGCCCGAGCTCGAGCTTGGCCTTCTCCTTGAACTTCGCGCCGGCGATCTTCAGGTCCTTGGGGTCAGCCCCGACCTTGATCGCCAGTTTGCCCTTGAGCAGGAGCGCCTTGGCGCCGGCCGCCGGCGTCTTGTCGCTCACGAACTCGCTGCGGATGGCGTTGTGGTCCTCCTCCAGGCTAGGAGAGGATCCCAGATTGCCGCCTTGCCCTTGCGACTTCTCGGTGACCAGGCTCTTGCCCGTGTCATCGGCGAAGGCCGACAGGCTGCTGGCGGCCCCGTCCATCCCGATGACGCCCTTGGGGCACGCCAGCCGGTAGTACACGTGCGTGCCGGGCCGGAAGGGCAGGCGAGCGGAGAAGCGGCCGGGTTGCTCGGGAGCCGCCACCGCCACCGCAACGACGGTCAATGCCTTGTCGGCGGGCTTTACGTCCTCGGCGGGTTTGTCCTGTGCACGGCTCGGCGGCGCGAGGACGATGACGGCCAGCAACACGACGGCAACAAGGGCGAACCTGCTGATGGTGGGCTTCATGGGTGACCTTCACGACGGGATTCCGCGGATGGCCTCTTGCTGACGACCGTCGTCAGCGAGAGTGACGATTCTACCGGGCTTCGACGTATCGGCAAGCGAATTGCCGTGGTGGCCATCCGGGAACCCCATCCGGCGGGCTGGTGCAGCGACTTCCGGCCCCTATGTCTGCCGGAGGAATGCCTCGTCTTTGTGGGATTCCAACAGAGCCGTCCCTTAGGGACGGTTGCCCTCGGACCGGTGACCGGTTCCATCGCGGGAGCGGGCGGGAGCGGTCCCTCATCCGCACCCGACCGTGCCGACACGGCACGGTTGCCCCCGAACCGGTGACCGGTTCCATCGCGGGCGCAGGCGGGAGCGG
>CAYWTX010000283.1:0-2711 GCA_964461295.1 uncultured Planctomycetaceae bacterium
GCAATCGGCAATCGGCAATCACTCCTTGGCCTGGTGCACCATGACCGCCAGGCCGGGCGAAACGTTCGGGTAGCCGTTCAACTCCCCCGTCAGGTGCAGGATCTCCTCCACCGGCCAGTCGGGCTCGACGGGCACCGCCAGCGTGAACGTGCGGGACCCGCCGGCGGGCAGGACCCACGACAGAAGGTTGGTCGTGGCCGACTGCGGATAGGACTTCACCTCCTCGCTGTACAGCGACGTGTGGCGGATGACGCGGATGAGCACCGGCGCGCCCGACGGCGAATCGATCCGCAGCGGCTCCTTCGTCACGTTGATGGCCGTCACGGTCACGGGGATCGTCTCGCCGGTGAACAGATCGCGGCGCTCCAGGCAGAACCGCAGCTCCAGGCCGTCGGCCCCCTTGGCGTTGCAGGGCCTGGCGTCGGCCGCGTTCACCTTCGCCTTGTCCGCGCAGCCGCACGCCATCGCCGCCGTCAGGGCCGTCAAACACGCCGCCAGTCGCGTCATGGTCCGCTCTCCACTACGTCAGCCGCGGGTCGCTCCATCGCCTGCCGAAGTTGCCGCCGTCCGTCGGCGGCCATTCGCCGCTCGGCGACCCGGCGGTACTCCGGCCCACAGTTCCACGTGCAGAAGGGAAAGACCCCTTCTTCGGCGGAGTACAGGATAACGCAACGCTTCGCCCGCTCAACATCGAAGTTGTAGCGATCCTGGAAATGCATGCCCGCGCACAGCAGCGTCTTGTACGTGTGCTTCCCGCCCTCGCCTCGCCCGGCGCCCTTGTCCACCAGCCCTTGCAGCGACCGCACGAACCGCTCCACGGTGAGGCCCGGCGGGGCGGCCCGGCGGCGAAAATGCCGCCGGAACATCCGCAGGATCCGCACCTTGTCCAGCCAGCCGATTCGCCCCGCGGCGCCGCGCCGCTCGATGCCGGCGGCGATGCGATTCATCTCCCAGAACATCCCCTCCACGTCGATGACGCGAGGGAACGGGTACGCCTCGCCCTCCGGCGAGACCAGAAAGTACGTGCCGAACGCACAACCGGGATGGCACGACGGCGTGATCTTCGGGTTGCCCGTCACGGCCGCCAGCATCCGCGACAGCGGCGCGACGGTGCTCAGGGGGTACATGTCGCGCAGGGCGCTGGCGCCGCTGGCGGCGGCAATATCGTGGGCGAGATGGCCCAGCGTGTAGCGCTCGGCCGCGCGGCGCTCGTGATCGATCCGCCCGGTAAACGCCACCGGCTGGTAGCTGATGGCGCTGACGGTGTCGATGTTCTCGACGGCGAAGCGGAAGATGTCGCCGACCTGGTCGCTGTTGACGCCGCCGACGACGGTGGGCACCAGGCACACCTTGAGGTCCAGCTTGCGGCAGTTCTCCAAGCACGCCAGCTTCTTCTCCCAGATGCCCGGATACGCCCGCGTCGCGCGGTGGGCTTCCTCCCCCACGCCGTCAAACTGCAGGTACAGCGTGTGCAGTCCGGCCTCGGCCGCCGCGGCCGCGAAACCCGGCTCGGCCATGCGAATGCCGTTGGTGGCGATCTGGACGTGCGAAAAGCCCATGTCGCGAGCCTGCCTCACCACGCGCAGGAAGTCGGGATGGATGGTCGGCTCGCCCCCGGTGAACTGGACAGACGTGCATGGCACCGGGCGGAAGTCGCGCAGCACCTGCATCTGCCCGACGATCTGCTCGAAGGACGGCTCGACGACGCGCCCGGCGGCGCCGGCGTTGGCGAAGCAAACCGGGCAACGCATGTTGCAGCGGTTGGTCAGATCGATCTGTGCGAGCACCGAGCCGCTGAGGTGCTGCCCGCACAGCCCGCAGTCGGCCGGGCAAACGCCCTCGCCGCGGCGCTGGGGCCTCTCGTGGCCGCGGGGCTCCTCGAACGTCCACCACGCGGCCTTGGAGTACAGCAGGGCGTCGCTGTTGACCATGTCGCGGCAGTAGCCATGCTCGGGACAGCTCTTCTCGATGTGGACGGCCCCGTCCTCGACGAAGTAGCGCCCGACGATGGCGGCGGCACATTCGGGACAGAGCGTCTCGACGGTTCGCGGCAGGCCGCGAAGGACCGGGTGGACGCGGGCGCCGGAGAACGTCTCGGCGGCGCTGCCGGGCAAGTCGCCGGCAAGATCGGTCCAGATGGCGTCGTGGTGCACCTGGCGCTGACTGCCGCAGGCGGGGCAGTCGAAGCGGAGCACAACCGGCCTGCCCGCTTCAGCGGCGCAGGTCTTTCCCGGCGCCCTTCCCTCCTCCACGCGCTCAAACGTCGCGGGAACAACCCTCCTGCATCGGGGGCAGGTGGCTTCCGTTTCGACCGGCAGCGCCGCGAACGTGCCGGCGAAGCGCCGAATGCCGCTTCGGAACGACTCCAGGTCGGCCGCCTCATGCGCGGCGACGTTCGAGGGCCCCGAAACACAAGAGCCGCTTTCGTC
Organism: uncultured Planctomycetaceae bacterium; assembly: GCA_964461295.1. Lineage (GTDB taxonomy): Bacteria > Planctomycetota > Phycisphaerae > SM23-33 > SM23-33 > CAYWTX01. Next base: position 2,430 of record CAYWTX010000283.1, read on the forward strand.
AATTCTCTCGATCATCACTCACCAAGGGCCAGCCGCAAGCGGCCGGCTTCCGGTGGCCAGCTACCAGCTAACCGACCGCGGTTGCCGCACATCCTGCGCCGCCGGGACGCGAATCGCTTACACCAGACCAACATGCACAGGAAGTCCGCCGTGTGCCGAAACTGGCCGCTGGAAGCTGGCGGCTACTCCTGGAAGTACGCCGGATACCGCCGCAGCTTGCGCTACCGCATCTCCTACGCCGACTCCAGTACCATAAAGAATTCCAGGACCCGCTCCAAGATC
>CAYWTX010000284.1:0-17263 GCA_964461295.1 uncultured Planctomycetaceae bacterium
GCGGCAAATCGCCGCATCGATATCTTGAACTGGGCCAGTTCCGGCGTCGCCAACGGGACCGCCGCATCGGGCGCTCCGGCGACGACGGTTGGACTCTGTGCCCCTGTGCCTGGGGACATCTTAGGAACTCCTGGCCGTCACCGCGGCCGGCTGACCTTCGGCAAAACACGCCGGGTAACGGCGCGTCTTGGTCTTGCGACGTCGATAGGCGCCAGCCAACTCCATGAAGATGTCCAGATCCCGCTCCATGTTGGAGCTGGAGGCGTCGAAGTAGAAGTTGCGGATGGGCAGGTCGTCATGGTCGGCCGCCACCGAATGATACACCGCCTCGGACACGATGCCGTTCATGCACGAGAAGGGGCTGATGTCGATGATGCCGTCGGCGCCCTTGCCGTGCAGGTAGATGCCCTTGCCCACCGACAGCACCATTTCGCCCAGCGCCCCATCGGCGGGCAGGTACGGCCAGGCCGGCTCGAGCACGTCTTTGTAGACGTCGTGCGGCTCCTCGTAGCCGGCGAAGTCCTCGCCGAACGGCGCCAGCAGGTTGTGCTCGTCGCTCTTCTGGACCCTGTTCTTGATGACGGCCCCCAGCATGTCCAGCGACAGCGTCTTGCGGTCGCGCGCGAGCAGGGCCTTCTGCGACCAGTTGGTGTACCACACCCACTCGCCGACGTCGCTGAGCCACGCCTCGCCGCCGTGCGCCTCGATCTTCCGCACCGCGTCGTAGTTGCTGAAGCGATTCATGCGGCAGAAGATCTCGCCGACCACGCCGATGAGCGGGCGCCCCTTGACGTAGCGAGCCGGCACGGCGCGGAAGGTGTCCCGAACCGTCGCCAGGGCCTCCAGCAGCGGAGGCAATATCTTCCTGCCGCCGATGGCCGGGTCCTCGACCACCTTCTCGATCACCCCGATGCTCTTCTCGTACGCCTCGTCGGCGGCGCCGGGCCGCGTCTCGTACGGTCGCGTCTTCAGCAGCAGTTTGCGGAGAATGTCGCTGGCCACCAGGCCTCGCCACATCCGCCGCATGAAGTCCTGGCTTCTCTCGGCGAAGCCGTCGTAGCCGTTCTTGCTGGTGGGCGAGAAGATCGGCACGTCCTCGTGCCCCATCTCGTCCAGCACCTGCCGCAGGTACGGCGCGTACTGGCCGAAGCGGCAGGGCCCCTCGGCCGTGGGCATGAAGAACGCGTGCTTGCCGGGGTCGAAGCCGGGCGAGTGCACGATGCGGAGGAAATCGCCGATGGTGACCTTCTCCGGGTAGCACTCCTCGCCGCTGGTGTACAGTCCGCCCAGCTCGAGCGTCTCGGCGTTGGATTCCGGCGTGGGCGCCGCGTCAATGCCGACGGAGCGGAACGCCGCGGCCATCAGCCGCGCGCCGATGCTCGTCATCCGCGGGATCCACAGTTTGCGCCCCGACAGTAACTGTACGTTGCCTTTGGGCATCTTCTTCCGTTCGAGTGTCGTCAGGCCGTCCGCCGGCCCGCGATAGGAGCATGACCATACCGCAAGAGTGAGGTTAGTTCAAGCAGCCCGGCGCGGGGGGCGATGCTGTTGCGGCCGAAGGACGCGAGCAGGATGCTGGCGCTTTCGGAGCGGACCCTTTGGAGCATGTCCCAGGCGGGGTTGCTGCCTTGCGTTCGCGTCGGGAAGTCAGTGCGCTATGCACCTGACGACCTGGCCGAGTGGGTGAAGCGGGCGAAGGCTTCGCCGCTGCCGGGACCGGCCGAACTGGAAGGCCGGAGAAAAGAAATGGGGGAATCCGCTTGACGCGGCCGGGCATACTAGCCATGATGTACAGGAAAGCTAGTTAAGGAGCATGGGCATGGCGCAGGTGAATATCGTCGAGATACGGGGCAACTTGGCGGAAACGGTCAACCGCGTGGCCTACGGGGGCGAGCGGATCGTCCTGGAGCGCCGGGGCAAGGGCGTGGCCGCCCTGGTCAGCATGGAAGACCTGGACGTGATCGAGGCGATGGAGGACGAGGCCGACCTGCGGGCGGCGCTGAAGGCCCGCAAGGAGAAGGGCCGAGTGTCCCTGGCCGACATCAAGGCCCGCCTGGGGATGAAGTGAAATGGCCGGGCACTCGGTGGAATTCGTTCCGTCGGCGGAGCGTGCCTTGCGGCGGCTCCCGACGGAGATACAGAAGCGGCTGGCAATCGCGGCTGAGGAACTGGCCGACGAACCGCGTCCGCCGGGCGTGAAGAAGTTGTCGGGCGAGCATGATGTCTGGCGGGTCCGCGTGGGGGCGTACCGGATGGTCTACGAGATCGACAACCGCCAGCGGGCCGTGACGGTGCTGCGGGTGGCGCACCGCAAGGACGCCTACCGAAAGGGTCGAGCGGTGGCAAGCGTGGTTGACGAAGGCGGCGGGCGGCGATGATTCGGCTTTCGCCCGGCGAGCAAGGCCGGCCGAAGATCAGGCTTGGCAAGGTGTCGGCCCGCGATGCGGCGACGGCGAAGCTCCACGTCGAGAAGTTGGTGTCGGCCCTTGGCGCGGGCAGCGCGCTGGAGCCGGCAACGGTGGACTGGCTGAACGGCGTTCCCCCGTCGATTCGGCGGCGGCTGGAGCGCGTCGGGCTGGTCGGCCGGCGCGAACGGGCCGACGTGCCGACGCTGGGCGCGTGGCTCAAGACGTACATCGGCAACCGCGCCGACGTGAAGGACGCGACGCAGACCGTGTACGGGCACACCCGCCGCAATCTGCTGGCGCACTTCGGCGAAGGCAAGCGCCTGGACGACATCACGCCCGGCGAAGTGGACGGCTTCCGGGCCTGGCTCAAGACGACCGAAGCCCTGGCCGACACACCGTGGCGCGGCGGATCGGCATCGCGCGGCAGTTCTGCAACGCGGCGATTCGCCGGAAGCTGCTGACGGAGAACCCCTTCGCCGGGCAGACGACGGCCGTTCACCGGAACCGCAAGCGGGAGTTCTTCGTAACGGCGGTGCAGGCCGAAGCGATTCTCGAAACCTGCCCGGATGTGCGATGGCGGCTGGTGTTCGCGCTGTGCAGGTACGGCGGGCTGCGATGCGCGAGCGAGCTTGTGGCGCTGAAGTGGAGCGATGTGGACTGGGCGCGCATGCGGCTGACGGTGAACGTGGTGAAGACGGAGCACAGAGACGGCGCCGGTGTTCGCGAAGTGCCGATCTTCGATGAACTGTACCCGCACCTGCTGGCGGCGTATGAAGCGGCCGAGCCGGGGGCGGTGTACTGCTGCCCGCAATACGACAACGCGAACCAGATGTACCGCAAGGGGATGATGGCGATGCTGGCGGCGGCGAAGGTGACGCCCTGGCCGAAGCTGGCGCAGAACTGCCGAAGCAGCCGGGAGAGCGAGCTTGTCGCGAAACACCCCTTGCACGTCATTTGCCAGTGGCTTGGCAATTCGCCGAAGATCGCCGTCAAGCATTATCTGCAAGTGACCGACGCGGACTTCGAGAAAGCGGCGGCTGAAAATCCGGCGCGCAATCCGGCGCGCGGAACGGCGCGGCAAGCTCCCGCAAGGGATGGCGTGCAACCGCAAGGAACCGGGGCGGGCGCAGGGAACCCCGCATCTTGCGGGGCTTTGCGGGATAATGCGGCGGGGTGCAACATATCTACAAATGGCCAAGTGGGCAGGGCCGGACTTGAACCGGCGACACCTGCATTTTCAGTGCAGTGCTCTACCAGCTGAGCTACCTACCCGAATGCCAGCCTCGCGGCCAGTGCTTCTACTTTACCCCCGCCAGCCCGTTTGTCAAGACAAACGAAGGCCAGAAACCCTCAGCCCTTCAGGCTGAAGATCCCTGTAGCGCTGCTACAGTGTCGCCTTCCCGGTTCTTTCACGAGCTCTGACGCACGCCCGCCGTGCATCAGCCCTGTTCGCCTTCGTCGCTCTCGCGGCCATCGGTCTGCCTGAAGTTCAGCCGCTGCTTGATGCCGTTGATGCCGAACCACCACGACGTCATGATCTGGTATCGTCGGCTGCCCAGCATCCTGGCCACAGTCGGTCGGCCGAACTCTTCGTAGTCCTTCACGAGCAGCGGCTTGTACTCCGTCCGCTCCAGCACCAGCACGTGCTGCTTGATCGGCACCGAGACCACCCCAAAGGCAGCCGGCTCCTTGGTGAAGTTGTTCACGTCCTTGGGCGTCAACTCGAACGCCTTGGCCAGAGTGTACTCGCGCAGCGCCATAGTCACCTGCGGCGTGCCCGCCGTCATGTCCAGTTCCGGCACCGTGCTCCAGTTGAGGTCCGGCCGGCGCCTCGCGAACAGGCGCGTCGTCTGCACGTCCTTCTTCTGCGCCTTGGCGACGGCCTCAAGCCCGATCTGCCCGGCCGCCTTCTGCATCTTTTCCGCGGCCTGGAGCGCCTCGGCATACGCCTTCTGCAGTTTCCAGTCGCGGGCCACTTCGGCACGCAGCGCCGCGTCCATCTCCGTCGGCACGTGCGAGGGATAGACCGCCGTCAGGAGGAACAGCAGCCTGCCCGGCCGGTCGCCGAAGACGTATGCCACGTTCGTCAGGTCGCCCACCTTCACCAGCGGCGTCAGCTTGGGATTCGGCGAGAGCCTTTCGGCCGTGAACACCATGTTGGCCATCGCGTTTTCGCCGTTGGGCGACGGGCCGCTGGGCGAGGCGAACGCGAAGCCGAACACTTCGTGTTCGGCGATCTGCTGGTGCGCCAGCGCGCGCTCCTCGCCCGCCTTCACCGGGAAGAAGTCGATCCCTTTGCCGCCCTGTGCCACGGAGAACAGAACGCCCGGGAACCCCTCGGCCGTGCGCCAGACAAGCTCCGGCCACTTCACGTCCTGGGTGATCTTCCTGAGCGCGTCGGCCAGCGTTTTCGTTTCGCCTCCGACCTCCAGCGATACCTTCACCGTCGGCAGCAGCGTCTGGTTGGTGTGGGTGCCCCAGGGATACGCGATGGCGCGGATTCCGGCCGCCTCGGCCAGGCGCCGCACCGCCTCCTCCAGCGTCACATTCGCCAGTTTCATCGCCGGCAGCGGCTTGGTCAGCAGCGGCTCGGCAGGCATGTCCATCAGGGCGCGGACCTTCGCGTAGACCTGGTCGGCCGGCACCGCGGTCTCCACCGCGCGACGAACGGCCGCCTCCACTTGCGACTGGACCTCATCCATCTTGACGCGGGCGGCATCGCTGCGCATCCGCTCCAGAATCTGCGGCTTGGCCTCGGCGAAGGTCAACTGGACCTTCTTCATCTCCGTCGGCTGGGTCGTTGCGTTGGCGTCGCCGGGCTTGGTGGCCGGCTGCGGAAGCGGCACCTCCTTCGTGAGCGACGCCCTGTTCTGGTTGTAGAAGTCGTACACGTCGGAGGCTTTGGGTTCCACCACCCGCTGGATCACGTCGCCCCGGACGAGCAGGTACCGCAGGCCGGCCTTGCCGGGCTGGTGATATCCGAAGCCGAAGTCGGTGACTCTGGGGGCCATGCCGGCGAATTGCTGGCAGTACAGGTCGAACTGCCGCCGCATCTCGTCCTCATTGGGGTCGCGGACGTTCTTGATGAACTCGTTGGCGTCCACCTTGGCCACGCGCACGGCGATCTGCTCGAACACGTCGCGGTAGACCAGGCGGATTTCCGCTTCCGACGGGGGGCTGCCGATCTCCGCGTCCGAGCGGCACTTGGTGATCCGCAGCCAGTCGGCCACCGTCGATCGCAGCACGCTCTCGGTCCAGCCCTGCGAGCCCGAACGGATCATCGAGACGAGCTGGTCGTACCGCTGGCCCTTCCCCCACCCCAACTGCGCGAGGAAACCGTCCACGTCGGCCTCGGTGACGGCGACCTTGACCGTGCGTGCCTCCTTCAGCAGCATCGCGTACGCCAGCGAAGCGTCCCGCTCGCCGTTGGCCTGCACGTACATGAATTCGAGATCGGTCGGCCAGGGCATCTCCCGGTTCCGGTTGCCCAGGCCCAGCATGCCCAGAACCTGCACTTCGACCATCGCGTTGCGCATCTCGCCCAGCGTCAGGTCGCCCAGCTTGGTGTCGGCCATCTTCTGCTTGAGCGGGTCCTTCTGCATGAGCGTGCTGGCGCCGGTCGGGATCAGGAACGCGACCATCAGGAGGACCATGATGAGAATCACGATCTTCTGGTTACGCCGAAAGAAGCCAAGTGCCATGGATGCTCCTATTGTCTTGCAGACGACCCCCCGCCCCTTGGCTGGGGGTAATCGCATCAGTATACGGGAAACCCCCAGCCCTGCAAGGGCTGGAAGAACCAGAAACAGCCGACCACGGCCTGGGGGGAAACGACCGAGGACGAGGACGAGGACGTTTCGCCTCGCCTTCCCGTACGGTACAATCTCTCCATCGCCCCAACGAAAGGGCCGGCATGCTTTCATACGAGAACCGCAATCGCGTCACCCTCAACCGCCTCAAGACGGTCTTCTTCGACTTCCCCGAATGGACCCCGGCCGCCGCGTACTTCCTCCCGGCCGTGTGGAAGAAGTACGGGCGCGACCTGGAGGACCTCGTCCTGTCGCACCCGCGACTGTGGCCGGGGCACAAGCGTCAGGACCCCTCGAGGTTCGGCGAAGTGACCGACGTGTTCATGAAGGCCGGGCGCTTCACGGACTGCTGGGGCGTGGTGTGGGAGAACGTGGCCGAGGGGCTGTCTTCCCATCCGGTCGCCGCCCCGCTGTCGGACTGGGACGCCCTGGAGAGCTATCGCCCGCCCGACGGGCTTCGCGACGGCCCGACCGGCCCGCGCGAGGACTGGAACGCGCTGGCCAGGCGCATGGCCGAGTCGCGAGCCGCCGGCGGCCTGGCCTCCGCCGGCCCGCTCATCCACGGCTTCATGTTCATGTATCTGTTCTACCTGCGCGGCTTCGAGAACTTCCTCATCGACGTCGCCACCGACGACCCCCGCCTGCCGCGGCTGATCAAGATGGTCGAAGACTACAACTTCGCCGTCATCCGCAAGACGCTGGAGTGCGGGGCCGAGTGGATCAGCTTCGGCGACGACCTGGGCATGCAGCACGCCCTGCCCATGAGCCCCGCCCACTGGCGAAAGTACATCAAGCCCTCCTACGACCGCCTGCTCGCCCCCTGCCGCCACGCCGGCGCGGCCGTGTACCTGCACACCGACGGCAAGATCGTCGAGATCATCCCCGACCTCGTCGAGGTGGGCGTGGACGTGCTGAACCCCCAGCTTCGCGGCAACGAACTGGAGGGGTGGGTGCGCGTAGCCAAGGGCAACGTCTGCCTCAACCAGGACCTCGACCGCCAACTTTTCCCGTTCGCGACGCCCTCCCAACTTGCCGACCACGTGGCCGAGGTGCACGACGCCCTCCACGACCCCCGCGGCGGCCTGATGCTTGTGGCCGAGATTTCGCCCGACATCCCGCTGGCCAACATCGAGGCGATCGCCGCGGCTCTGGAGAAGGTGTGCAGGCTGCCCGAACTGTAGAACGGCGGAGGACGTCCCTGCGCGGATCGGACGGTGCCGCGTCGTGTCGACGCGGTTGCCTTCGCTCAAGGCACGGCTTCCCGCGCGCATCATTTCCCGCGCTGCCGCGCCTGGTTACAATGCCCCTATGACGAACTCTCGGGGAGACAATCCCAGCTTCGATCCCGCCCGGGCGCGGCCGCCCAAACGCGGGCCCGGCCTGGGGCGCGACGTCACGGCCGACCTTCTCGGCGACGCGCGCACGCCCTTGCCCGTGACCCGGCTGATCGCCGCCATCAAGGACGCCATCGCCCATGCGTTCCCTCAGGCCGTGCTCGCCGTCGGCGAGATCAGCAACCTCAAGATGCACGCCAGCGGCCACGCGTACTTCTGCCTGAAGGATGCCTCCGCCAGCATCAGCGCGGTCATGTTCCGCTCGGAGGTGCAGCGGCTGCGGTTCCGCCCCGCTGACGGCATGGAGGTGGTGGTCGAGGGCCGCGTGGACCTCTACGACGTCCGCGGGCAACTCCAGCTTTACGTCCAGAGCATGGCGCCCCAGGGCGCCGGCGCCCTGGAACTGGCCTTCCGCCAGCTCAAGGAGAAGCTCCAGCTTGAGGGCCTGTTCGACCCCGCCCGCAAGAAGCCCCTCGCCCGCTACCCGCGGGCCATCGGCATCGTCACCAGCCCCTCCGGCGCCGCGGTTCGCGACATCCGCCGCACCCTCGCCCGCCGCTGGCCGGCCTCAACCGTCTACCTCGTGCCCGCCCTCGTCCAGGGCGAAGGCGCCGCCGAGCAGATCGCCCAGGCCGTGCGATCGCTCGACGCCGAGGCGCCCCGCCTGCACATCGACACCATCATCGTCGCCCGCGGGGGCGGCAGCCTGGAGGACCTCTGGCCGTTCAACGAGGAGGTCGTCGCCCGCGCGATTTCCGCCAGCGGCACGCCCGTCATCAGCGGCGTGGGGCACGAGACCGACTTCACGATCGCCGACATGGTCGCCGACGTCCGCGCCGCCACACCCACCGCCGCCGCCGAAATCGCCGTGCCCGACCAGGCGGCCGTGCGCCGCTCGCTGGTGGAGTGCGCCCTGCGACTGGAACGGCAGGCTGCGCGCCGGCTGCTGGATGCCCGCGCAGCCCTGCACGCCGTGGGTCGCAGCTCGGCGTTCAGCGACCCCGCCGCCCGCCTGCGGACGCAAGTGCAGCGGCTGGACGAGCTCTGGCACCGGCTGCGGTCGGGCCTGCGCGGCGAACTCGCCGGCGGGCGACGGCGCCTGGAGCCGGCGGCCGAGGCACTGGCGGCCCTGCACCCGGCCCGGCTTGCCGAACGGGCGCGGGCGAACCTGGCCGCCGCGCTGGGCCGCCTGCGGTGGGTCCTCGGCGGACGAAGCAAACGCTCCGGCGACGACCTGGCCGAGACGGACGCTCGGCTCCGGGCGGGCGACCCCCGCCACCGGCTGGCGCTGTCGCGGCAGAAGATCGACGCGGCCGAGAGGCAACTCGAGGCCATGAGCTACCGCTCCGTGTTGAGGCGCGGCTTCAGCGTCACCCGCGGCGAAGATGGAGCGATTCTGCGCGCCGTCGCCGACGTTCGCGCGGGACAGGGGATCGAAACGGAACTTGCGGATGGAACCTTCCGCAGTCGAACCGAAGGCGGAACGGATGAACACGGTCCGGGTTCGAGGCCTGCCCGCTTCCGCGGCGCAGATCCCCTTCCTTCTCCCCCTGCCCCGCGAAGACCCAAGAAGCCCCGCGGCGACCAGGACCCCACACTTTTTGGCTCACCCGACGAGGTACTGCTATGAGCGACAACCCGAGACTGACGTTTGAAGAGGCCCTGCGGAAGCTGGAAGAGATCGTCGCCGCCATCGAAAGCGGCGAGGTGCCCCTGGAGGAGTCGATCGACAAGTACGCCGAGGGGATACGCCTGGTGAAGCATTGCCGCGGCATCCTCGACAGGGCCGAAAAGAGGATCCAACTTCTCGCCAAGGGAGAGGGCGAGACATTGGGGCCCGCCGGCGAACTGGAGGACCTCGTCGAGGAAGGTGAGGACGCGAGGTGAGTTCCGCGCGCGATTTCGACGTGTCCCGATGCGTCTTGTCCCTTGTTCCTGAGGCCCGCCCGCTTCGGCGGGTAGGTCTTCCCCGCTTCTTCTTTCCTTCGCGCGATGCGTGGTCTCTCCCCACCGCAGGCGTGCGAACCATGCGCTTGTCAGTCCGGCCGGAATCTGCTAGAAGAGCCGCCATGCCCCCCGCGGGAAGCGTCTGTCATCTTCGCGTTCGCTACAGCGAGACCGATCAGATGGGCACGTTCTACAACTCGCGAGCCCTGGAGTGGTTCGAGTGCGGGCGTACCGAGCACCTGCGAGCCATCGGCGTGCCCTACGCCGACATGGAACGTCGCGGCGTCCTCCTGCCCCTCATCGAGGCGCACGTCGAGTACCTCGGGCGCGCGCGATACGACGACGAACTCGCCGTGGCGACGACGGCCGCGCTGTCCGGCCGGGCGCGCCTGCGGTTTGACATCGAGATCACCCACGCCGCCGGCGGGGCGGGCGTGGCCAGAGGCTACACCGTGCATGCCATCGCCGGGCCGGAAGGCAGAGCGATCCGTCCCCCGGCCTGGCTGGCGGAGAAGTTCGCGGCCGATGACAACCGGTAGACTTTTCGCCGCTTGCGGCCTAGCGTGTGGCCGTGCGAGCGTCGCTGAACCGCAAGCGGAAGTCGCGCGACGGAACCGGAACCGAGTGACTGCTCCATGGAGTGTGGAATGACCGGCGATCGCATGCTGCTGAGCGGCAACGAGGCTGTGGCCCGCGCAGCCATCGACTGCGGCGTGGCCCTGGGGACGGGCTATCCGGGCACGCCCTCGACCGAAATCCTGGAGAGCTTCTCCGAGTTGGGCGGCAAGGCCCAGTGGGCGCCCAACGAGAAGGTCGCCCTCGAGGTCGGCCTCGGCGCCGCCTTCGCCGGCGCCCGCGCCCTGGTCACCATGAAGCACGTCGGCCTCAACGTCGCCGCAGACCCGCTCTTCACCGCCGCCTACACCGGCGTCAAGGGCGGGCTGGTCATCGTCTCGGCCGACGACCCGGGCATGGCCTCCAGCCAGAACGAGCAGGACAACCGCCGCTATGCCCTGGCCGCGGGCGTGCCGATGCTCGAGCCGGCCGACAGCCAGGAATCGTACGATCTCCTCGCCCGCGCGATGGAGATATCCGAGCGCTGGGGCGTGCCCGTCCTCCTGCGGACCACCACCCGCGTGTGCCACTCCAAGACCATCGCCCGCACGCGCGAGCAGCCCAAGCCCGCACAGCCGCCGACGTTCGACTGCGACATCACCCGGCACGTGATGGTGCCCGGCAACGCCCGTCCCGCCCACCGCAGGCTGCGGGCCAGGCTGGCGGAGATCGCCGCGTGGAACGAGACCAGCGACCTCAACCCGGTCCTCCAAGGCAGAGGCAGGCTCGGAATCATCGCTTCGGGCATCGCGTTCATGCACGCCCGCGAGGCCGCCCCGGAGGCGCCGATCCTGAAACTGGAGATGACCCACCCTCTGCCGATCGAGAAGATCCGCCGCTTCGTCAAGGGCGTCAAGCGCTGCCTCGTCATCGAGGAAGGCGACCCCTACCTCGTCGAGTCGCTCCGCTCCTCCGGCATCGACGTCGAGGGCAAGCCGGAGATGTACCGCTTCGGCGAGCTGAACGTCGAGCGTGTTCGCCGAATCCTCGCCGGCGACACCACGCCCGAGCCGGCCCCGCCCAAGGGCAAGCCCCCGCAACTGTGCCCCGGCTGCCCGCACCGCATCGCCTTCGAACTCCTCCGCGGCATGAACTGCATCGTGGCCGGCGACATCGGCTGCTACACGCTCGGCTGCCTGCCCCCCTACGCCGCCCTGCACACCTGCGTGTGCATGGGTGCGGCCCTGGGCGTCGGGCTGGGCCTGCGCCACGCCCTGGGCCCCGACCAGGCCCGCCGAGTCGTCAGCGTCATCGGCGACAGCACGTTCGTCCACAGCGGCATCACCGGCCTGGTCGAGATGGTCTACAACCCCCCGCCCACCGGCCACGTGCTGATGATCCTCGACAACGGCACCACGGCCATGACCGGCTTGCAGGAGCACCCCGGCACCGGGCGCACGCTGGACCACCAGGCCACCGGCCGCGTAATCTTCGAGGACCTCGCCCGCGCCTTGGGCGTGCGGCGTGTGTTCGTGATCGACCCGGTCAAGGCGCCCGACGAACTGGAGCGGGTGCTCCGCGAGAGCCTGGCCGCCGACGATCTGTCGGTGATCGTCGCCCGCCGCCCGTGTCTGCTGGCCGCCAAGAGGATCAAGGAGTACGAAGCCGCCGCGGGCGCAGCCTGCGCCGGCGAGGCGAAGGAGTGAGAAACAAGTGCCACACAGAGGCGCGGAGAGACAGAGGTAAGAAGAGGCTGTTTCTCTGAAGGAACAACTCTTTCTCCTTCCGATCTCCGTCCCTCTGCGCCTCTGTGTGGCGTCTTGTGTTCGCAAGGAAGAACGATGCCAGATTCCAAAGTCGTCAACGTGGTCTTCGCCGGGCTGGGCGGACAGGGCGTGCTGAAGGCCTCTGACATCCTCGCCGAGGCGGCCTTCCGCGCCGGGCGCGACGTCAAGAAAGCCGAAGTCCACGGCATGAGCCAGCGCGGCGGGTCCGTCACCAGCGACGTCCGCTTCGGGCCCAGGGTGCTCAGCCCCATGGTGCCCCTCGGCGAGGCCGACTACCTCGTCGTCCTGGAACCCACCCAGGTGGAGAACAACCAGCACCTGCTGCGGGCAGGCGGGGTGATGATCACCCCCGACCGCATCGACCCGGAGAAGCTGGCCAGCAGCCGCAGCCTCAACATCGCCATGCTCGGCATCCTCAGCGCGTACCTGGACGTGCCCGAAGGCGACTGGCTCTCGGCCGTGAGGGCCAACCTGCCGCCCAAGGTGCACGAAGCCAACGAGCAGGCGTTCGCGATGGGACGCTCGGTCGTCACCGAGAAGTGACGACGGGAAGTGTCCAGGGACGGGTGTCGAGCGTCGGGAAGGATGCCCGGGCCTCCTCGACACGGGACACTCGACACGGCCGCGGTGGTGAAGCACAATTCGGGCATACGCGATCTGACAGGGAGAATCCTATGATCCACAGCCGTTCGTCCAAGGCTTCCGCCAGCGGGTACCATCCCGCCAGCGCCCCCGACTACCTGCCGGCCGATCGGCTGCGGGAGCTCCAGCTCGAGCGCATGCGGCGGATGGTGCGCCGCGCGTACGACCACCAGGCCCTCTACCGCAAGCGGATGGACGAGCGGGGCGTCAAGCCCGACGACATCGGCTCGCTGGAGGACGTGGCCGCCCTTCCGTTCACCGTGAAGAACGACCTGCGCGAGACGTACCCGTTCGGCCTGTTCGCCAGCGACGTGCACGACGTCGTCCGCCTGCACGCCTCCAGCGGGACGACGGGCAAGCCGATCGTCGTGGCCTACACGCAGAGCGACATCAACGTATGGGCCGAGGTGATGGTGCGCACCTTCGCCGCCTGCGGATGCGGGCGGGGCGACATCATTCAGAACGCCTACGGCTACGGGTTGTTCACCGGCGGGCTGGGCGCCCACTACGGCGCCGAGGCCCTCGGCGCGACGGTGATCCCGATCTCCGGCGGCAACACCGAGCGGCAGATCATGGTCCTGAAGGACTTCGGCACGACGGCCATCTGCTGCACCCCGAGCTACTTCCTGCACATCATCGAGCGGGCGGGCGAGATGGGCATCGACCTGCGCGACCTGCCGCTGCGGGCCGGCATCTTCGGCGCCGAGCCCTGGTCGCAAGCCATGCGCAAGTGGGCCCAGGAGCACAGCGGCATCCGCGCCTACGACATCTACGGGCTCAGCGAGATCATCGGGCCCGGCGTCGCCAGCGAGTGCTCCGAGCAGGCCGGGCTGCACATCTTCGAGGACTACTTCTACCCCGAGATCATCGACCCCACCACCCAGGCCGTGCTGGAGGGCGGGCAGGAAGGCGAACTGGTGCTCACGACGCTGAGCAAGCAGGCCATGCCCATGATCCGCTACCGCACGCGCGACATCACGCAGTTGGAGACGGCCCCGTGCCCCTGCGGACGGACCATCCGGCGCATCCGCCGCATCGGGCGCCGTAGCGACGACATGTTCATCATCCGCGGCGTCAACGTGTTTCCCTCGCAGGTGGAGACGGCCCTGCTGGCCGTCGAAGGCACGCTGCCGCACTACCAGATCGTCCTGACCCGCGAGAAGAACCTGGACATGATGGAAGTGCAGATCGAGGTGACGGCCGAGGTGTTCAGCGACCGCATCGGCGCGATGGAGGCCCTTCAGGCCAAGCTGTCGCACGCCATCGAGAACATCCTGGGCATCCACGCGAAGGTGAGCCTCGTCCAGCCGCACACGATCCAGCGCTCGGAGGGCAAGGCCAAACGCGTGATCGACAAGAGGAAGTTCTGATGAGTGGCGGGTTGGTTAACTGGTGGACTGGTTGACTGGTTGACTGGTTAACTGGTTGACTGGTTGCCCCCCCAGTAGTGAACCAGTTAACCAGTTAACCAGTCAGCCAGTCAGCCAATCCGTCGGCAAGCCACGCAGAAAAGAAAGGGCGCACGGAATGAAGATCAACCAACTATCGGTGTTCCTGGAGAACAAGCCCGGGCGGCTCAGCGAGCCGTGCAAGGCGCTCGCCGGGGCGGGGATCAACATCCTCACGCTGTCGCTCGCCGACACGCAGCAGTTCGGCATTCTGCGGTTGATCGTGCGCGACTGGCGGAAGGCCAAGACCGTCCTGGAGCAGGCCGGCTGCGTCGCCAAGATCACCGAGGTCATCGCCACCGAGGTTCCCGACCGCCCCGGCGGCCTGGCCGAGGTGCTCGACGTCGTGGAGGCCGCGAAGGTCAACATCGAGTACATGTACGCCTTCACGTGGCGAAGCACCGACAAGGCCGTGCTGGTCTTCCGCTTCGACGACCCCGACGCGGCCGTCAAGGCCCTCCAGGCCAGGAGCATCAACGTCCTCCGCGACGTGGAACTCTACGGGCTGATGAAGGCGTGAACTGGTTGACTGGTGAACTGGCGGACTGGTTGATCGGCGGGATCTGTTAACGCCGCAACTGTCTACCGGAACACCAGTCGGCCAGTTGAACAGTCAACCAGTCAACCTGTTCTAACCGAGCATTGCCATGGCCGCCTTTCTTTACGAGAATCGCATTCGGGACAAGGACGAGACGCTGCCGCGGAAGGACCTGGAGGCCCTCCAGGTGCGGCGCCTGCGGAAGATGGTCGCCCGCCTCGCCGAGGCCGTGCCGTTCTACCGCGACGCGCTGGCCCGCGCGAAGGTCGGCCCCGGCGACATCGGCTCGCCCGGGGACGTCCGCCGCCTGCCGCTGACCACCAAGGAAGACCTGCGCCAGCATTACCCGCTGGGGTTCCTCGCCGTGCCGCGTGAGCAGGTCGTCCGCATCCACGGCTCCAGCGGCACGACGGGCAAGCCCACGTTCGTCGCCTACACCGCGGCCGACCGCGAGCTGTGGGCCAACCTGTGCGCCCGCTTTCTCGTGGCCGGCGGGCTGCGCCCGGAGCACTTCGTCCAGATCGCGTTCGGGTACGGGCTGTTCACCGGCGGCTTCGGCCTGCACTACGGCGTCGAGAAGGTTGGCGCGGCCATTGTCCCGGCGGGATCGGGCAACACCCGTCGGCAGCTCATGCTGATGCAGGACCTGGGCGTGCAGGTGCTGGTATGCACCCCCAGCTACGCCCTGAACATCGCCGAGGTGGCCCAGCAGGAACTGGGGATCGACCCCAGGGCGGTCGGCCTGAAGTTCGCTCACTTCGGCGGCGAGCCGTGGACCGAGGACATGCGCACCGAGATCGAGCGGTCGCTGGGGCTGATCGCCAACAACAACTACGGCCTCAGCGAGGTGATCGGCCCGGGCGTCAGCGGCGAGTGCGCAGCCCGCACGGGCATGCACATCCAGGAAGACCACTTCATCGTCGAGTGCGTCAACCCGGACACGCTGGAGCCGGTGAGCGACGGCAGCCACGGCGAGCTGATCTTCACGGCGCTCACGAAGGAAGCGTTCCCGCTGCTTCGCTACCGCACGCGCGACATCGCCTTCCTTGACCGGTCGCCCTGCCCTTGCGGACGGACCACGGCCCGCATGAGCCGCGTCATCGGGCGCACCGACGACATGCTCATCATCCGCGGAGTGAACGTCTTCCCCTCGCAGATCGAGGAGGCCCTGCTGCGGGTGGAAGGCACGGCCCCGCATTACCTCATCGAGGTGTCGCGCCCCGGAACGCTGGACCTGGTGACCGTGCGGGTGGAGATGCGCCCGCGGGATTTCTCCGACAGGATGAGCGAGATGCAGGCCCTTCACGACCGGATCGACCGCGAAATCCAGGCCATCACCGGGATCCGGGCAAAGGTCGAACTGGTCGAGCCGAATACGATCGAGCGCTCCCAAGGCAAGGCGAAGCGCGTCATCGATCACCGCAAAGACAAGGCACAGATCTTCTGATTCCCACCAAAGGAGTTGTCGTGAGCAGTCAGCAACGTGTTGTCTTTCTAGGCGATTCCATCACGCAACAGGGCGGCCAGCCGGAAGGCTGGGTCACGCTGGTGCGTCAGGCCCTGGCCGAGGCCGGGCGCGACGGGCAGGTCGAGATCATCAACGCCGGCATCTCCGGGAACAAAGTTCCGGACCTGCTGAAGCGGCTGGATAGCGACGTGTTGCGCCATCGGCCGACGCTGGTGGTGATCTACATCGGGATCAACGACGTGTGGCACAGCGAGAGCGGTAACGGCACGCCTCGCGACGTTTACGAGGCCGCCCTGATGGAACTGCTGGCCCGCATTCAGGCGGCCGGGGCCAAGGCGGTGCTTTGCACGCCGAGCGTGATTGGCGAGAGCAAACCCGGCGCCAACCGCCTGGACGCGATGCTGCACGATTACGTGGATGTCAGCCGCGGCGTGGCCGCACGCGCGGGCACGCAGTTGCTGGACCTGCACAAGGCGTTTCGCGACCACATCGCGGCCAACAACCCCACCGACGCCCCCAACGGCATCCTCACCCGCGACGGCGTCCACCTCAATGAGGCGGGTGACGCCTTTGTGGCCAGGCAGATGCTTGGGGTAGTGGGCGGCTGATTTTCATCGAGGCGGGTAGCACCGGGGCGACACGCCCCGGCGTCGTTCCACCCAGCCGCGTCCGATGGTGGTTAGGGTCCGTCACGAAATAACCTGAGCAAGCCAGTCTTGGTGGCACAGCTTTCCAAGCTGTGCAGCACAGGTCGGAGACCTGTGCCACCTGGGAAACGTGAACAAGTTATTTCGTGACGGCGCCTTAGCCCTTCTTCGCCGCGGCTTCCTTCGCTTCCTTCGTGGCGGCGATGCAGATCTCGACGTTCTCGCGGATCTCGTTGGGGTTCTTGTTGGGGTACACGCCCACCACGATGCCGTCGATGGGCTTGATGTTCTTGATCACGTGCGGGATCGCCTCGGAGGGTTTGAGCCGGCCGGCGCCGAGCACCTTGTAGCCCATCATGGGCTTGGCGATCTTCCGCATGGTCTCCAGCGGTTCCTCGCGGAACTTTCCGGTGTAGTTTTCGGGCACGCCCAGGCACTGGTGGTAGAAGTCCGTCGGCAGCTTCTCTTCTTCGGCCTGGAGGTGCGTGAAGGGGTGATGGGAAGCCATCCCCGCCGGCAGCCCGGCGTCCTTGATCTGGCCCAGCCAGGCCTTCAGGCCGTCATAGCGTTTGTGGCGCATCATGTTATCGCACTGGATGCCCTGGATGCAGACCGCGCTGGCGCCGTTGTCGATGCACGCCTGGATGTGCTTCTTCATTCCGTCCTCGCCGCCGGCGTCG
>CAYWTX010000285.1:0-1522 GCA_964461295.1 uncultured Planctomycetaceae bacterium
AGCGGATCGGTCACGTTGGGCAGGTTCAGCACGGCGTGGACCTCTTCCGGCGTCAGCGACCGGGGCAGCGTCTTGGCCGGCTTGCGCGGCAGGTCCAGGTCCGCCGCCGGATTGGCCTGAAGCGTGTTTTCGCGGCAGAGCCAGGTGAAGAAGTTCTGGATCGCTCCCAGGCGGCCACGCTGGGTGGTCACACCCAGCGGCGTGCTGTCGGCTTTGCGGTAGTTGAACAGCCAACGCTGGTAGCTCTCCAGGATCGGCTTGGTGATCTGGTCGGGCCGCCGGAGGTCGCGCTCCTGCGCCCACTGCAGGAAGGTGCGCAGCGCCCACTTGCGGGCCTCGACGGTCCGGGGTGAGTAGGCGCGTTCCGCCAGACGGCGGAACCAGGCGTCAATGAGGCTGGCCAGGGTGAAGGCGTCGCCCCGGTCGAACCCGTCGGGCGTGGCCTCGTAACCGCCCTTCTTGTCCGCCCAGCGGCGCATGTGCCGGGCTCTCGCGTAGCCTTTGGTCGGTTGTTTCATGGTACACCTACGCTACGACGGCTTCCCGACGCGCTCCTGATGTGCGTTCCGAAAAGGTGGCAAGGTTGGTGGAAGTCCCTGGAATGGAAGGCCATAACCTTGCCAACGGAGTTTGGCAAGGCGGGGTCAAGGTTGCCGTTTCCCCCGTCCAGGTGGGTTGCCGTAGGCGTAACTTCTCAACGTCCAGCAGGCCGATGTGGGCCTCGTCGTCGGCCTCGTTGGCGTCAACCAGGAGCTCATACTTCAGGGTCGCGCCCATGCGCCCGAAGCGCGGCGCGATGTATTCGAGTTCCTGCAGCCGGAACAGGTGCCGCTTGATCTGGCTGTAGCTCCATCCGCACGCCCCCTGAAGGTCACGGCGGCTAAAGAGGGCAAGCGGTTGGTCGACCTTCAGCGTCTTGCACAGGGCCTTGACGAGGGTCTTGGCCACCCCGAGCAACAACCGCGACTGCGGCGGCAGTTCATCGAGCCCGCGACCCAGCAGTTCCGGCGCCAGCCGGTTGGCCAGGGCGATGTCGTCGAGCGTCGCCCGGATGAAGGGAACGCCGCGGCCGTTTACCGTGTGCGTCTCCTGGAGCCGCTGATGCTGGTGCAAGAGCGCGATCGCGTCGATCAAGGTCAGGTACTTCTCATGGTCGCGCCGCGTCCGGGTCCGGTCGGACGTGAAGGTCAGGTCATCGGCGAAGGGATTGACGATGGCCAGCGGCTGAAGCAACCGCTGCGCGTTGCGGAGCACGCGCAACAGGTCTTTCTTCTCCTCCCGGGCAGCCAACCCCTCCAGCGTCCGCGCCTTGCGCTGCAAGGCGTGGATGCGCTCGGTCTGTTCCCTGGATTCGTCCACCGTCAACACCAGGCACCGGTTCAGGAGCTCCTCGTCGATCTCCACGGCCGTGGTCGGGAGGAACAGCATGACCGGGCCTTCGACGTGATATTCCTGCGTTTCCATGCGGCCGGTCTGCGGGTCCTTGCCCGTGCTGGCGATGGTGAGTTCGCCTTCGCTCTGC
>CAYWTX010000286.1:0-4564 GCA_964461295.1 uncultured Planctomycetaceae bacterium
CCGCCGCGTCGGAGACCGAGAACCTCGTCAACGAGGCGCTGCGGATCGGCTCGGTCGAGTCCGCCGTGCTGCTGGTCGAGAACCATGACGCAATGGTCCGCGTCAGCCTTCGCAGCCGCGACGCGGTGGACGTGGCGGCCGTGGCGGAGCGTTTCGGCGGCGGCGGCCACGCCCGCGCAGCGGGGCTGCGAACGAGCGAGGACCTGGACAGCCTGAAGGCGAAGTTGGTCGCGGCGATCGCGAAGGTGCTCAACTGACATCCGGCTAAGGTATTGGCCTGTGTTTCCCACTCGCGTGGCCGTCCCACGGGGACTCGGGCGTTTCGCGCTCGTGCCCATGCCCGCAGCAGGCTCAGGGCGCGAAGAACTCCCGCTGGCCAGCGGGAGTTCTTGGCAAACGCACTTCGGACGGATTCTGACCCGTCCGGCGCGAGCTTCTGAATAAACCGCGCTGGCCAGCGGGACTTTCTCGGAAGGTGCCACACTGCCGGCGGGGTTGGGGCACACGGAATTGACGGATGCGTCGCGGCGGCGCACAACGGTGATGTGGAAGGCCCAATCGCGGATGCGGACCCTTCCCGGGGTCAACAGCGATGGGCACACTCCGAGCGCACGACTCAACCAAGCCGGGCGGCGGGCGTTCAGCGGCGGTACGAAGACGCGTCGCGGGCGTTTGATGAAACGGCGCGGGGCGACCCGCTCGGCAAGGAGTGGCGCGATGGCGGCAAGGCAACGGTTGACGCGGCGGCGGTTTCTGGCGGGTCTGTCGGCCGGTGCGGCCGGGGCCATCGGCATGCCGTACTTCGTGCCTCGCGAGGTCCTTGCGGCGCCGGGCAGGCCGGGGGCCAACGACCGGATCAACGTCTGCGTGATCGGGGTGAAGAACCGGGGCCGGGAGGCGGTCGCCGGGTGCAAGAGCCCGTTGGCGCGGCTGGTGGGCATCTGCGACGTGGACGAGGAGGTCCTCAAGCAGGTGATCGGCGGGCGCGCGGACGTGAAGGGATACATCGACTACCGGGAAGTGCTGGCGCGGAGCGACATCGACGCGGTGGCGATCGCCACGCCCGACCACAACCACGCCCACATGGCGGTCGCGGCGTGCAGGGCCGGCAAAGACGTGTTCTGCGAGAAGCCGATGACTTTGACGATCCGCGAAGGCCAGGCGATGATCGACGCCGCCCGCCGCTACGCGCGGGTTTTCCAGGTGGGCAACCAGCGCCGCAGCGACGGGCGGATCGCTTCAGCCGTTGAAAGGGTCCGCAACGGGCGGATCGGCAAGGTGCACACCGTGCACGTGGCGGTACCGTGCCGCCGGCCGGGCGAGGGCCAGGCGTACTCGGTCCAGCCCGTGCCGGCGACGTTCCATTACGACCTGTGGCTGGGTCCGGCCCCGGCCATGCCGTATGACCCGGCGCGGTGCCATTACAGTTTCCGGTTCGTGCGGGACTACAGCGGCGGCGAGATGACCAACTGGGGGGCGCACTTCTTCGACGTGGCGCAGTGGGGCATGGGCATGGACGCCAGCGGCCCGGTGGAGATCGATCCGGTGGCGGGCATCCGCAACTCCGACGGCATCTACGACGTGTTCCGGGACTTCAAGCTGCGGTTCACGTACGCCGACGGCGCCAGGATGCTCTGCAACATGCGCGGCGGGGCCGCTGAGATCGACGACGCCGAGGACGAGCGGGGCCGGCCGGTCAGCAGAAGCGGCAAGACGGCCGCCGCGGCCCCCGGCGGCGGGGCCGAGATCTGCTGGATCGGCGACAAGGGGTGGATCGACTCGTCGGGGCAGGCGTCGTCGCCGAGCATCGCCGGCGACCCCATCGGACCCGACGAATGGCACTGCCGCAGGGCGGTCGGCGGCCATTTCGGCGACTGGCTGCACTGCATCCGCACCCGCGAGAACCCCACCAGCCCGGTGGAGGCGGGGCACAGGACCGCCAGCGTGTGCCACCTGGCCAACATCGCCCTGGACCTCAGACGCAAGGTCCGATGGGATCCCCTGCGAGAGGAGTTCCCCGGCGACAGCGAGGCCAACCAGCTTCGCTCCCGGCCGTATCGGGAGCCGTGGACGCTGTAGGAGCCGGTGGCCGATGGCCCGGAACACGGCAGGCCGAGCCACAGAGGCCACGAAACGCACAACGGGCACGAAGGAAGAGACCCGGAATACGGGGATGGGAAGGGACAGATCGATGAACCGGATCGTGAGATGGGTTGTCGGCGCCGGCGTCCTGGCATGGTTCGCTTGCGACGTGGCGACTCTCGGCGGCGCCGATCGGACGCCCGTCGCCGCCGGCAAGAAGGCCCTGAAGATTCACATGATCTCCGGCTCCAAGGAGTACAAATCGGCCGAGTCGCTCCCGGCCTTCAAGGACTACCTGGAGAAGAACTACGACATCCAGTGCACGATCTCGCTGGCCCAGGACGGCGGGACCACCGTTCCGGACCTGGACAAGTTGGACGGGGCCGACGTGCTGCTGATCTTCTGCAAACGCATGAAGTTGCCGCCCGACCAGATGGAGAAGATCAAGGCGTGGTTCAAGGCGAGCAAGCCGGCCATCGGCGTTCGCACGGCCAGCCATGCCTTCCAGCCCTGGCTGGAGATGGACAAGGAGATCTCCGGCGGCAGCTACGACATGCACGGCTCGGCCGAGACCGTGGACGTGAAGATCGAGGACAAGAACAGGGATCACGCGATCCTCAAGGGCGTGACGGCGTGGACGCGTCCGGGCAAGCTGTACCGCAACAAGGCCAACGCGCCCGACACGATCACGCTGCTGACGGGCGCCGGGCAGACGAGCAAGGACGCTCAGCCGGTGGCGTGGGCAAGGGTCTACGACAAGGACAAGGACGCGCGAGCCTTCTACACGTCGATGGGGTTCGTGCATGATTTCCAGAACGCCAACTTCGCGCGGATCATGGTCAACGCGATCCACTGGGTCAGCAAGCGGGAGGCGCCGGAGTTCAAGCCGCTTCCCGAACCCGGCGCGAGCAAGCCGACGGGCGAGGCAGCGGTGCCGGCGAAGTGAGCCCAGCCCGACGCCGAGAAGACGACCACGACGCAGAGACGCCGAGGGACAGACCCAGCACAGCGCCCCCGCCGCCTCAGGGCGCCAAGAGGGCGCGTGTACACGTTCCCTTCCCAGAAGCGGCACGCCCGAGGGGTCCGGACACGTTCGCGGCGACTTCGCCGAGAAAGACGTGCGTACACGCACGACTTCCGCGAGCCGGCGGGCGAACCCTCTCGGCAAGCGCGGCAAGATGCGCAGGATGCGCAAACACAGTAAGGCAGGGCAACGCCGAAGTCGGCCCATCGCTTCCTCGGCCTGATCTTGCTGCTGTTCCTTCGGCGACGGACCGGTATACTTTCGACCAGCCGCTGCTGTAACGGCGGCCGGCGGGAGCGGCGTCGATGAGCAAGTCAGGTCGTGGAAGCATGAAGAAGGGCGCCGGGCGCGCCGCGGGCAAGAAGGACGACGTTGGCGCCGTCGCCAAGGCCGCGGGGGCGTCTACCGGCGGGCGGGACGAGTGCGAGGCCCTGCGCGAGACGGTCCGGCACCTTCGGGCGGAGCTGGACGCGGCTCGCCACGGCGGCGACGACGGCTTCCGCGAGATGGTGGAGGCCACGTCGGATTGGCTGTGGGAGGTCGATCTGGATGGCCGCTACACCTACGTGAGTCCCAAGACTCGCGACATGCTGGGCTATGATCCCGCGGAAGTGATCGGCAAGCGTTTCTACGACCTGATGCCCCCGGCCGAGCAAGATCGCATCCGCCAGGTGTACAACGACCTTCTGCGGCATCCCCGCCCGTTCCTGCACATCCGCAACGAGAACGTGCATCGCGACGGGCATCTGGTGATTCTGGAAAGCAGCGGGGTGCCCGTGTACGACCGCGCGGGCAAGCTGACCGGCTACCGCGGCATCGACCGAGACGTCACCACCCGCCTGAACGCCGAGGAGCAGTTGCGGCTCAGCGAGGCGCGGTTCCGCTCGATCGTGCAGCAAAGCCCCATGGGCATGCACCGATTCGAGCTGCAAGCCGACAACCGGCTGCTGCTGGTGGACAGCAACCCGGCCGCGGACAAACTCACGGGGTTCCAATGCGCCAAGCTCATCGGGATGGACGTGGAGGAGGCGTTCCCGGCGTTGCGTGGCACGCCGATCCCGCGGATCTACCGCCAGGCGGCACGGGACGGCGTGCCGTGGCATGTTCCTCGCCTGCCGTACGACGACGGAACGATCCGCGGGGTCTACGAGGTGTGGGCGTTCCAGACGTCGCCGGGCTCCGTGGTCGCCACGTTCACCGACATCTCGGCCCGCGAGGAAGCCGAGGCCACGCTGGGGAGCATCGTGCGGGCGGCGCCGGTGGGCATCGGCCTGGTGCGCAGCAGAATCCTGCTCCAGGTGAACGATCGCGTCTGCGAGATGACCGGTTACAGCCAGCAGGAACTCATCGGGCACGATTCGCGCCTGCTCTACCCCACGCAGGAAGACTACGATCACGTCGGCCGCGAGAAATACCGCCAGATCGCCGAGCGAGGCACGGGCACGGTGCAGACGCTGA
>CAYWTX010000287.1:0-6361 GCA_964461295.1 uncultured Planctomycetaceae bacterium
ACCTATGACCTCTTGCTCCGGAGGCAAGCGCTCTATCCAGCTGAGCTACGGGCACACGTACCAACGCGATTATGGCCGCAAGGGCAGGACAAGTCAACGGCGGATTCGAATCCCGGCAATGCCTCGGTTGCCAGGGGGCGGCCACGACGGGGCCAGGCCCTCCGGAACGGGACCCATTCGCGATCCGAACCGGAGGGACGCGCGCCGTCGCGCCCCTCTTCCGACCCCCCCCGTAATGAGGCACGGCGAATCCCGTGGCCATCGCCGGGGGATGAGGCATTTGACACGGGAGCAGGACCGCGGTAGAGGATGGCCAGTCGCCGTCGCCGAACAACCAGGGCCAGCAGCCTGGAACAGGGAGAACGCGCCATGGTGGTCGAGACCATCCACGAATCGTGGCTGTCACAGATGGGCAAGTCGTTCAAGGGCGTGCTCGTGGGGCTGGCGCTCATCCCCATCGCCGTCATCGTGCTGTTCTGGAACGAAGGCCGGGCCGTCAAGACGGCCAAGACCATCGACGAGGGCGAGAAGCTCTGCGTGGCCGCCAAGGTCGAAGCCGTCGACCCCGCCCACGAAGGCAAGCTGGTGCACATGACAGGCACGGTCCATGTGGACGGCACGCTGACGGACCCGCTGCTGGACATCACCGCCAAGGCGGTGCGGCTGCGCCGGCTGGTCGAGATGTACCAGTGGGAGCAGAAGTCCAGCAGCAGGACCCAGAAGAAGACCGGCGGCAGCAAGACCACCGAGGTCACCTACACCTACGAGAAGAAGTGGGCGGATCGTCTGATTCCCTCGGCCGACTTCAAGGAGGCCGGCCATGCCAATCCATCGATCCTGCCCTGCCAAAGCGCGGAGTGGATGGTTGCGGAGGTGGCGCTGGGGGCCTTCACGTTGAGCGACAGCCTGGTCAAGCAGATCCAGAACTACCAGGCGCTGCCGCTGGGCCTGACGCCCGCGCTGGTGCCCCCGGCCGGAGGCGCCTTGGCCGTGGAGGCCGCCCCGGCGCCGGCGGCGCCCGAGGCGGGAACCTTGCGCGCGCGGATGCAGATGCGCGATGGCAAGTTCTATCTGCCCGTGGACGCCAACGCCGGCGCGGCCGCCGAGCCGAAAATCGGCGACGTCCGCGTGGGCATGGAGATCGTTCCGGCCGGGCCGGTGAGCATCGTCTCCTGCCAGGCGGGCAGCACGTTCAAGCCGTTCACGGCCTCAACCGGCAGGAGCATCGACTGGCTGCGGACCGGGACGCACAGCGCCGCCGAAATGGTGGCGATGGAGCGGCAGGACAACGCGACGACGACGTGGCTGCTGCGCCTGGGCGGGTTCGTGGCGATGCTGATCGGCTTCAGCATGCTGCTGCGGCCGCTGGTGGTGATCGCCGATGTGGTGCCGTTCATCGGCAGCCTGCTGGGCGCCGGGGCGTTCGCGATATCGCTGGCGTTCTCCGCGATGCTGTCGCTGGTGGTGATCGCGATCGGGTGGATCGCGTATCGGCCGATGATGGGCGTGGCGCTGCTGGCGGCGGGCCTGGCGGTGCTCGTGGCAGCGAAGGTGTTGATCAAGGGGAGGCCAAAACCGACGGCGCCCGGCGAGATGGGAGCGGCGCGAATGTGAGGCGCCGCCATCCAGGCAGGCAGGCCGACCCATGCCATTCCCGATCGGCGGCCCCGCTGTCAAAGCAGGTATGCTCGTGCGTGGCGCGGCCCCTTCGGCTAGAGGTCCTCGTGCCCCCCGTGTACCTGGTTACGGGAGCCGCGCTTCCATGGCTTCACTCCGGTGCCTAATCCGTCAGTCGCCCGCCCGGTTGCGCAGAGGGTCGGTGACCGGCTGCAACCGATCAATCACCGGCGCGGTGCGCATCCGGGGGCGGACGGGCAGGCCGGGGTCTGGCGGGTCGGGAAGCCGGCGTATCTCCTCGTCGCCGCGGTAGACGCAGTTGCAGTCCACCCAGGCGATCAGCCGCAGCAGGTCTTCGCCCTCGATCTTCACGCCATGGTGGTTGCCCTCGGTCACCATGCGGATCAGCGGGCTGGCATACGAAAGCATGGTCATCGGCCTGGCCGGGCCGTTGCCCAGAGCGTCGACGTTCATGCAACCGGCGATGCCGACGCCCGGCCCGTTGGGCAGCTTCCTGTCGCGTCCGGTCGTCGCCGCCAGGCCCACCAGCGTCGGGTACGGCTCCTTGAACGGCCAGAGGTTGGGGTCCATCCCGCCGGCCTTGGACTGCCAGCCGGCCCTCTCGGGGAAGCCGCCGCGCAGGGTCAGGTCGAGCGTTTTGCGGCCCTTGCCGTCGCCCCCGTCAGGGGCTCCATGGGCCTGGTGACATCTGCCGCAATACTTGTCTAGGACCGGCTGCACGAACCGTTCGTAGCCGATGCTGACACGGGCGCCCCACGGCGGGGGCGTCAGGTCCGCCGGCGGGCGGCGCATGGCCAGCGCCGTGCCGCCCTCGACGCCGGTCGCGATGGACGATTGCTCGTGGCAGCCCGTGCAGCCGCGGACTTCGCCGGGCATCACGCCCGTGAAACTCCGCATGATCTGGAGGCAACGCTGCCGCTCGTCGAGAAGCTGGAAGAACAGCGCCTGCCCGGCCGGGGCGCGGAAATGCACCGACCCGTCGGCGTGGATCGGCGCCGTGCCGAGGATTCGCTTCACGCCGTCCTGCTGGATGATCGAAATCGCCGGCCCGGAGTTCCACCAGGTCTTGTCCCAGGCCGTGTAGGTCTTGTGGTCCATCTGGATGACGCGGAGGAACTTCGCCTTGCCTGGCGGCAGGCCCTCGACGCCTTCGTAGACGTTGGCGCTGAAGAAGGCGCCGCCGGGCGTCGGCTCGCCCTTCTTCGGCCAGCGCACGCGGTCGGCCAGCGCCGCCGGCCGGGGGCGCGGCCTGACGGGCATCGCATACCAGGCGTTCCCCTGCCCGCGGTAGACCAACTCGCGGTTGCCGCGGGTGTCCATCAGGTACAGCGAGAACGTCTCGGTGAAGAAAATCTCGTTCCACGAGCGGACCATGCCGGTGCGGGCGGAGACGAGGAAATCCTCCGGACCCAGCGGGTAGGGGCTCTTGTAGGCCGTGTACTTGCCCGAGGCGTGGTAGCCCGTCGTGTAGACGGGGCTCGCGCCGTCCTTGCCGTCGCCGACTTCGGGCCAGGGGATGTCGGCCGTCACCTTGAACACGCCGTCCGGCCACTCGCGCCCGCCGCCGACGTCGATGATCCCGATGCAGCCGTCGAAGAAACTGTGATGAGCCGAGCCGGCGAACATCACCCGCTGCGTGCCGGGGATCGCCCGGGCCTCGACGACCAGGTCGGGGTAGAGGCTCCGGTTGCCCCAATACACGTAGTCGCCTGTGCCGTCTGGGTTCACTGTCCACAGGCCCATCAGGTTGTATTCCGGGCGGTCGGTGTATTCCCAACGGGTGTAGAGCACGCGCCCGTCGGGCAGCAGCGTCGGGAGGTAGTCGGTCTCGTTGTTGCGCGAGATGATGTGGATGTTCCGTCCGTCGGCGTCGCAGCGGGCCAGCACGTAGGCCGCAATATACGATCCGCACCGGACGTAGGTGTTCCCGCGAGTGGTGGTGAACATGATGTGCCCGTCCGGCAGGTAAATCGGATCCAGATCGTCGTACGGGCTGTTGGTCAACTGCCGCGGGCCCGCCCCCTCGCCGCCCGTGCCGCCGAGGTCCACCTCGTACAGGTGCATCGACCGCTCTTCCTTCGGGCGCCAGCAGAACACCACCCGCTTGCCGTCGAACGACAGGTCGGGGCGCCAGAGATAACCTTCTCCGCCCGGCAGCAGGTCGCGCGTCTTGCCGCCGTCCAGGCCCTCCAGGACCAGCAGCCGGCTTCCGCTGTTGGCGTATCGGCTGACGTTGCGGTGGGCCGTCTGGTGGTTGTTGCGGTTGCGCCCGACCTTGTGGAACTGCGGGTAGGGCCCGTCCACCAACAGGACGCTGCTGAAGTCCAGCACGGGGTTCCGGAACGCAATGCGGCGCTTCACGCGCCGAACGGCCAGATACAGCTCCCTGGCCGCCCCGTCGCACTGCTCGGCGGGCAGAGCCCGGAGTTTCGACTCAATAGCCAACAGTTCCGCCAGCTCGGCGGCGAACCCGGGCCCTCCCGGCCCGCCCGCGAGCCGGGCCGCCAGCTCACGCGACCAGCCGATCTCCGCAACCGCCCGCCCGGCCGTCGGCCGGTTGTCTGCCTGGAACAGCCAGTCGTCCTCGATGTGCCGCTGGAGGTCGCCTTCCGCCGCCGCGGCGGCGCACGTGGCCCCCAACAAGGCAACCAGAACCGACAATGCCCTGCCGTCGCTCTTCATCGCTGCCTCCCAGTCCGCGCAGCCGTCACGCCAATCCCCGATGCCAACCGTTCAGCCCCTCTCGTGGCCCACGAAGCCCGCCGGCCGCGCAACACGCCCGCCGCCAAGCCTCCAGCCAGTACGCCCGCGAAGCGCAACGCCCTTGGACGGTGTCTCAACGACGATGCCCACAAAGCTCAACCGCAAGGCCTCGAACGCTCGATGGCGCCCAACGCCTCTACGCCCACGGCAGCAGGACCACCTTGCCCGTCTCGCGACGCTCGAACAACGCGTACCCCTCCGCCGCCCGCTCCAGCGGCAGCCGGTGCGTGATGATCTCCGCCGCACGCAGCCCTGTCTCGTACAGCCGCACAATCTCGCCCATCTCGCCCAGCCAGAATCCGCACGAACCGGAAATGCTCACCTCCCGGTGAATGATCCGCGACGGGTTGATCGTCCCCGACCCGCTCTCGCCGATCAACGCCACCTGCCCCAGCGGACGCATCAGGTCCACCGCCCACGTCAGCGCCTCCGGCTTGCCGCAGCACTCCAAGGCCCGATCCAGCAGCCGCCCACCCGTCAGCCCACGCACCTGCTCCACCACGTCGCCGGCGGCGGGGTCCACGGCCGCGGCAGCGCCCAGCCGCAACGCCAGCTCGCGGCGGTAGGCCGCCGGCTCGATCACGATCGCCCTGCATCCAAAGTGCAGCGCCAGCACCAGGGCGCCCAGGCCCATCGGCCCCACGCCGAAAACGCCGACCGTGTGGGCCGCGTACGTGCCGATCCGCCGATGCGCGTGGTACGGTGTGCCGACCGGATCGAGCATGAGGCTCCCCTGCTCGAAACTGAGGCCCTCCGGCAGCGGCAGCAGGCTCGACTCGTGGACGCGGACGTACTGCGCCTGAAAGCCGTCCAAGCTGAAACCGTGCACGCCGGCCTTGGCGCGGCATAGGTCCAGCGTCCCCATCCGGCAGTAGTCGCACTGCCCGCACACCTGGAACGGCAGCACCACGACGCGGTCGCCGACCTTGTGGCGACGCGGGCGATCCACCGCCGCCACCACGCCGGCCGCCTCGTGGCCCGGAATGCATTTCTTCTCCCCGGGCCGCTCGTACAGGCCGTGCAGGTCGCTGCCGCAGATGGCAGCCGCCTCGACCCGGACGACGACGAACTCGCCGTCGGGCGCGGGGTCGGGGAAGTTCCGCACTTCCAGTTCGCGGGTGTCGAGCATCTTGAGGGCGCGCATCATCCGCTCCTTTGCCGGACATTATCGCCGATGCCGAAGAAATGTGCAACGGCGGATGAGCCGAGGGGTACGCGATCGTTCCTGCATCGCCTCTTCAGCCTGAAGGGCTGACGTTCCAGCCCCGCGGCTCGCCTACGGCTGCGGGCGTTGGCCGGACTGCTGCACGACCGCCGGCGCCCGTCGGCCCGATCCCACTTCGCCCTCTCGTCCGCAATCCCCATGCCGCTCGCGGCCCTGCCTCATGCGTGCTTGCCCGGACCCTTACGAAAAACCGTATGGTGTCCCCAGATAATGCCTAGTTCTCCCGAGGGCGCGTCCCTAGTTTCCCCCCCCCTGCTTTCCTCCCGCCGCGAAACAGTCGGTTATCGCCATCGGGCACGCCTTGCCCGCCGCCCCTCTCCTCCACAATTTCGATTTCATCCCTGGTCAGCCCGTACAGATCGTAAACCAGACGGTCCATCTGGCGCTCGAGGCCGGCGCACCTACTCGTGTAGTACGTCTTCTCCGTGTCGATCTTGGCCGCTGCGAGTTGTTCCTTGGCGGCCAGCATCTGCTCGACCAGTTGCACCATGGCGTTGTGACGCGACCTGTCGCCTGCGGTGGAAAGGTCCAATTTCGGCACAGGAAGCGCCCGTAACTGCGCAACTTTTATTTGCGGGAACGTTTGTGTGACTTCACTGCTGTCCAAGATAATCGCGGCGTAGTGTCCTGCCTGGCTTTTCGGGGGTGATTGTCCTCGGATTCCTGGGTTTTGGACGGCCTCAAGCCTTCCTGCGACTGGCTTTCGGCCCGTCCTTCGCCGCCGCCGTTTCAGGT